>JAXJIO010000019.1:0-67094 GCA_036298675.1 Collinsella sp.
CATTTCAAATGGTTCGATGTCTGCCCGGATGCGACACATCTGGTGTGTCCATCCTCGCAGTATCCGGTTCTCAAGGTGCACGCTTTGCGGCTCATCCGGTCCGACCGGGCCGCGCGGCAAGGAGATATATTGCCAGACCGCGAAGCCCTGTGGGACGTCAATTCCACTCTTCACAAGTCCTACACAACATATTGCTTTCTATAGGTAATAGAAAGACTGGTGCGGATCTTCCGCACGTATCAGATGATGACCCTTTGGTTCAGGAATATATAGAGATCGGTCACCTGTAAGTGTTTATCTACCCGCGCTTTTAGCAATGTAAACCGCGCCTCAGATAAAAAGAGGGAGCGCCGCGCACAACGCGACACTCCCCTAGCGATTCAAGAGAATCTATTAGGCCTCGAGAGCCTTCTTGGCGATGGTAGCCAGCTCGTTGAAGGACTCGATATCCTCGTAAGCCATCTGAGCCAGGACCTTGCGGTCGAGCTCGATGCCGGCAACCTTCAGGCCGTGCATGAACTGAGAGTAAGAGATGTCGTTCAGGCGAGCAGCAGCGTTGATACGAGTGATCCAGAGAGAACGGATCTCGCGCTTCTTGTTGCGGCGATCACGATACTGATACTGCAGGGAGTGCTGGACCTGCTCTTTAGCATGCTTGTAAGTACGCGAAGCGGCACCGTAGTAACCCTTCGCACGGTGCATAACGGTACGGCGCTTCTTCTTGGCGGCAACAGCGCGCTTAATACGTGCCATGTTCTATCAACTCCTAGACGGTAAAACGAAAAACGGGAACGCGAACTTAGGCGAGACGCGACTTGATGACCTTGCGGTCGGCAGCGGCGATCTCGGTCTCCTGACGGAAGCCACGCTTACGCTTGGTGGACTTCTTGCTCAGGATGTGGCTCTTGAAAGCCTTGGCGCGCATAAGCTTGCCGGTACCAGTCTTGCGGAAACGCTTCTTGGTGCCGCTGTGGGACTTCATCTTAGGCATGAAATACTCCTTAATCGGTTACAGAACACTAGTTACTTGGTATCGCTTGCCGCTTTATCCTCATCGAAGGCGCCCTTAATCGGGGCGAGCAGCATAAGCATGTTACGGCCTTCCATCTTAGGCTTGGACTCGACCGTAGCGTAAGGCTTGAGATCCTCGGCGAGACGCTCGAGAACGTTAAGGCCCTGCTCCGGGTGAGCCATCTCACGGCCGCGGAACATGATGGTGATCTTAACGCGTGCGCCCTTCTTGAGGAAACGCAGAACGTGGCCCTTCTTGGTCTCGTAGTCGCCAACGTCGATCTTGGGTCGGAACTTCATTTCCTTGACCTCGACCTTGGACTGGTTCTTACGAGCAGCCTTGGCCTTCATGGCCTGCTGGTACTTGAACTTACCGTAGTCCATGACCTTGCAGACCGGCGGCTCCGCGTTGGGAGCGATCTCGACCAGGTCGAGACCCTGATCGTCGGCGACGCGCTGGGCATCGCGGATGGCGAACAGGCCGAGCTGAGAGCCATCGACGCCAATCAAACGGCACGAAGATGCAGTAATCTCGTCGTTGATGCGGGTGTCATCAGACTTAGCTATTTTCCCTACCTCCATTCATAAAAAAATAACCCGGCGCTTCTCAGCAACCAGGTCGTACACATAGACATCCTCGATATGAGGAAGGGAATCTAAGTTGTATGACCAGTCAGCTGCTCATTGGCGCCAAAAGGTGGGAACCCTCGGGTTCCTCTTTAGGGCATTGCGGAAACAACGCCTTGGCGATAATAACACGTTCGACGCGTTATCACATTACGTACACGAAAAAGGGAGCCTAAGCCCCCTTGAAGCGCAGGTGCATGTATGGTGCCCGAGGCGAGACTCGAAGGGTCTTCGCTTCGCGAAGCCCCGGGCTTCGGGCGCGCAGCGCCCTCGCCACGCTCCGCTACAAACAGGCCACAGGCCTGTTTGCTTAACGCTCCGCGCGCTCACGCGAGTTCGGCACGAAAAAGGGGGCCTAGACCCCCTTGAACGCTCACTTGCATGTATGGTGCCCGAGGCGAGACTCGAACTCGCACGTTGTTGCCAACGGTGGATTTTGAGTCCACTGCGTCTGCCAATTCCGCCACTCGGGCACGTAATGCGTGAGTTAGTTTATCACAGCTTGCTATCGATTAGTCCGAAAATGGAACTTCGAGCATTTCGATGAGTTCGACCGTGCGGAGCATCTCGCGCCGACGGCATCCGCGACCGTCAACCGAAGCCTCACCCATCTGGTTATCGTAAGGGTCCTCGCGCATGCCGTCGAAAGAGGGCTCAAACTCTGCCTGGAATCGATTGTTGGCCACCATACGCCACGGGTCGAGATTGCCAAAGTAGTGACGGCGGCGCCACTCCTCCCCCATCCTGCGAGCAGAAGATCCAAATGACACGTCGGCGTTGAGCCAACCTGTCTGCGGCGTATAGAACTCTGCCCAGTCGTGCGACCCCACCGAATCGGGCGCAACATACAGGCCGCTCTGCCAACGGGCAGGCACGCCCGCGATACGGCACATGGTGATAAACGTGAGCGCCATAACGCCGCAATCGCCGCGGAGCGAATGCGCGCAGTCATCGGCAATAGATCCTAAAAGCAAGTACGGCGGCTGATAGCGATAGTCGATATGCTGCGTCAGGTAATCATAGATAGCACGGGCGCGATCGAGCGGATCCTCGAGCCCGTCAATGACACGGGCTGTCAGCTGCTGTAGATACGGCGTGAATGCAATGTGCGGACGGTCCTCGGAAGTGTCCTCGGGCAGCGGCGTGTCCATGCACGGATGCGACGGAAGCGCACCCCCATAGATGTCACTGTATGCGGCATCTATGTGATAGCGATAGGTCACCGAGAACAAACGCTCAATCGAAGACGCCCACGAAGCAGTGCGAGCCGAGACGGTTTCGGGAGCAACGGCACCCTCCGGCGTTATGTCGAGAATCTCGATCCGAGACTGCTGGCGGCAGGCAGCGGCAACGGGAAGCCACGCGCGGACGGTCTCCCCCTCCAAAGCCCCGGGGACAGACACGGATGCCTTAAGCGTAATGACACGAGTCAGCCCGTTTTGCGACTCCATCTCCTTGAGCATTTGGTTACGCAGCGCAATTCCGTCCGTAGGATCGGGCCGCAAGCCCGGAACCTCCTTGGGATACACGCGAAGCGAATCGAGGAAGTTGTCGAGAACGAACAGTTCGCCATCGATAAAGCGCCAGTCAATACGCTTACGATTAATCAGGTCATCAAACTGCTCTTCGGTAAACTCTGGCCACTCCTCGCGAATCATCGCAATAGCCTGGTCGCGCGACACCGAAAAATGAAGCGGCGTCTCAAGCATGCGATACCGCTCGGCACGGACGCAGGCAGCAAGCGAGGGATCGGGATTTTGGGCAAGTAGACGGTCGCAGGCCTCAATAGCCTGCGAAAGATACCCCGCGTCCTTTAAACGCAGAATCTCGGGTGGCAAGCCAACATCTAGAAAACGGAAGTCATCATTGCAAACATCAACAGAGCAACCAACGGGACCCTCGTCAATAACCTTCCCATCCGAAGGCAGCACATTAATAACAGCCATACCAAACTCCAAGTCATTAGAACTCTTGAAGCCCATTGTAGCGAGATAAAAAAGAAAGCCCCAATAAAGGAACCCTCAACACCGATAAACGGTACCTCTAAAAATGAATTCAGCCCAGTAACCCTGTAGCGAGTTAACAAAGGAGGCCCCGTTTCCCCGGAGCTGATTCCGTCGCGCGACTTCTGGCGAAGCCAGTAGCCACCTTAATTCAGACTCGTAACCCTGCGGCGTTAAACGAAGGAAGCCCCGTCTCCCGGAACTGTTTCCTTGGCGCGACTTCTGGCGAAGCCAGGTGAGCGCAAAGGAAACAGTGTAGGGAGACGGGGCTTCCGGTGGGAAGTTTAGCGACGCTTACGCCTTGTTGACGGAGCCAAACTCCTCCATGAGCTCCTTGGTGCGGGCAACGATGTTGTCGCGACCAGGCTTGAGGAGCTTGCGGGGGTCAAAGCCCTTGCCCTGCTGATCCTTGCCAGCCTCGATGTACTCGCGGACGCCCTTGGCGAAGACGAGCTGCAGGTCGGTGTTGACGTTGATCTTGGAGATGCCCAGGGAGATGGCCTTCTTAATCTGATCCTCGGGGATGCCGGTGCCACCGTGCAGGACGAGGGGCAGGTCGCCGGTCTGGGCCTTGATCTCGCCCAGACGCTCGAAGGAAAGGCCAGCCCAGTCGGCGGGATACACGCCGTGGATGTTGCCGATACCGCAGGCGAGGAAGTCGACGCCCAGGTCAGCAATCTGCTTGCACTCAGCGGGGTCAGCGAGCTCGCCGTTGGAGGTCACGCCGTCCTCGGTGCCGCCGATGCCGCCGACCTCGGCCTCGATGGACATGCCCTTGGAGTGGGCAAGCTCAACGAGTTCCTTGGTGCGGTCGAGGTTAAGCTGGAAGGTCTCCTCGTGAGAGCCGTCATACATGATGGACGTGAAGCCGGCCTCGATGCACTTGAAGCAGTCCTCGTAAGAACCGTGATCGAGGTGAAGGGCGACGGGGACGGTAACGCCCGTGGCCTCGACGGCAGCCTTGACCATGTCGGCGCAGACCTTGAAACCGCCCATCCACTTAGCGGCACCAGCGGTGCACTGAAGGATCAGCGGAGACTTGGCCTCCTCGGCGGCCTGGAGAATAGCCAGGGTCCACTCGAGGTTGTTGGTGTTGAAGGCACCGAGAGCGTACTTGCCGGCCTCGGCCTTCTTGAGCATGTCTGCTGCGTTGACGAGCATAAAAGAAACCTCCTGTAAGGTTGCTCCGATAACGCCTGAGATTTTACCACGACATACCCGAGCATAAACGTTCGTTTGTTCACGAATACCATCCGATTGGACAAATTTTGACCGTTTGCCCCACAGAATCGACCCACTGGGGAAAATAGCTTGACGATTGAGCGGTCTTCGTGATTCGAAAGACGGCTTCGAGCCTACATCTGCATAAACGGATTCTGCATAAGTTCGCGCGCCATCGTGGTCGAATCGCCATGGCCCGTCAAGCAAACGGTATCGGGCGGAAGCGTCTTGGCAAGTTTGGAGAGCGAGCGCATAATCGCCGCCTTGTCACCGCCGGAAAGATCGGTACGACCGTGGCTGCCCGGGAAAAGCGTGTCGCCCACAAAGGCGATGTTCCCCTGCTCGGTCGCGGCGAACAGGACGATGCCGCCCGGCGTATGCCCCGGCGTCTCGATCACCTGCAGGCAGATATCGCCCAATTCAATCGTATCGCCCTCGGCAAGCAGCCGCGTCGGCTCGCCCGGATCGGGCGTCTCAATACCCCACATGGCGCGCTGCTCCTCGATATTTGCGCGAGGCACCGTCACGTCCTTAGCGCACAACTCATATAGTGCGCTGTCGCCAACGACAGCTCGAACCCCGGCGACCCCGCCAACATGGTCGGCATGACCGTGCGTGCAGACAGAGCCGAGTACGCGAACTTCGGGATGCGCGGTGCGGATATGCTCCACAAGACGCTCGCCCTCCCACGCCGGATCGACGATTAAGCACTCGTCATTCGAAATCACGGCGTAACTGTTGGTCTGAATCGGGCCGTTGACGAGTGCCTCAATCGAAGCTGCACCTCGGGGTGTCAGGTCCAAAGTCATATCGCCCATGCGCATACCCTCCTTCTAAAATACGTTCGAGGCACCAAACGATGCCTCGAACGTAACCAATATCTATGATGCTGAGAGGCTCTCGCACCTACACACGGCGCTTGAGCTGAGCTCCGCCTTCGCCGGGCATAAGACGGCGAGCGTCGTAGACCGAATCGACACTGCTGATGGAAGCCAGCAGCGGATCCAGACCGCTCGCGTCCGAGATCTCGACCATAAAGCGCAGGGTTGCAATACCCTCGCGGTTGGTCGACGTGGCGGCAGAAAGGATATTGCCGCCCGCATCGCCAATGGCAATGGTGACATCCTTGAGCAGGCCCATGCGGTCCAGGCACTCGACCACGATCTCGACCTGGAAGAGGGTGTCGGCAGCGCCGTCCCACTCCACATCGATCATGCGCTCGGGATGTTCCATAAGACCCTTGACGTTGGGGCAGTTGGCGCGATGCACCGAAACGCCACGGCCGCGCGTGATGAAGCCGACGATGTCATCGCCCGTCACCGGATTGCAGCAATGCGCCAGACGGACCAGCAGACCGCTGTTGCTCTCGCCCTTGACGATAATGCCGTTGCTGGCGCTCTTGCCGCGCTTTTGCGGCTTGCGGTTGGAGCCGCGGGCAGGCTGCTTGACGATCTCGGCAATGGCTTCGGTCTTGGTGAGCTGCTCCTCGGGCTTGGGGTCCAAGATTTGCTCGACCTTGTTACCCACAGCGCGCGGGGCAACCTTGCCGGCGCCGACGGCGGCAAACAGGTCCTCGAGCTGCTTGTAGTTAAACTGCTCCGCCACGGCGTTGAGCGCACGCGTGGATCGCGGCGTAGAGATGCCATACCCGCGCTTGCGCAGGTCCTTGGCCAGTATATCGCGGCCGGCAGCAGCGTCATCGTCTTTGGTCGCGGCGGCGAAGTAACGGCGGATCTTTGACTTGGCGGAAGGTGTCTTAACGATCTTGAGCCAATCACGCGACGGCTTGGAACTCTTGTTGGTCAGGATCTCGACACGGTCACCCGTCTTAATCTCGTGCGTGAGCGGAGCCACCGCACCGTTGATTTTGGCGCCGACGCAGTGGTTGCCCACCTCGGTGTGAACGGCGTAGGCAAAGTCGAGCGGCGTGGAACCGGCACGAAGCGCCATGACCTCACCCTTGGGCGTAAAGACGAAGATCTCTTGATCGAAGAGGTCGACCTTCAGCGAATGCAGGTATTCCTTGGCGTCGGTGATCTCATCAGACGCAGCCCAATCGAGCGAATGCTTGAGCCAGTTAATCTGATCGTCCAGACGCTGCGCGTCGTTGGTCTTGGAGGCAGACGATCCGCCCGACTTCTTATATAGCCAGTGGGCGGCAATGCCGTACTCGGCCTGCTCATGCATCTCGTAGGTTCGAATCTGAATCTCGAGCGGGCGGGCCGTGGGGCCGATAACCGTCGTGTGGAGCGACTGGTAGTTATTGACCTTGGGCATGGCGATATAGTCTTTAAAGCGGCCGGGCATGGGGTGCCACAGCGTATGCACCGCGCCGAGCGTGGAGTAGCAATCGCGCACCGAGTGGGTAATAACGCGCAGCGCCACCAAGTCGTAGATCTCGGAAAACTCCTTGCCCTTGCGCTTCATCTTTTGGTAGATGGACCAATAGTGCTTGGAACGGCCGTTGATCTGGAAACCCTCCAGGCCAATGCGGTTGAGTTCATCGGTGAGCGTCTTGATGGTCTCGGCCAGATAGCGCTCGCGAACCTCGCGCGACTCCGCCACCATACGCGCGATGCGCTGGTAGGCATCGGGCTCCAGATAGAAGAAGGACAGGTCCTCGAGCTCCCACTTAATGGAACTCATGCCCAAACGGTCGGCCAGGGGCGCATACACGTCCATGGTCTCGCGCGCCTTGAACAGGCGACGATCCTCGCGAAGGGCAGCCAGTGTACGCATGTTGTGCAGGCGGTCGGCAAGCTTGACGATGATGACGCGGATGTCCTTGGACATGGCGAGGAACATCTTGCGCAGCGTGAGCGCCTGCTTCTCGTCCATACTGTCGACTTCGATATTGGTGAGCTTGGTCACGCCGTCGACAAGCTCGGCCACTGTATCGCCAAAAAGGCCGGAGACATCAGCAAGCGAGGTCTCGGTATCCTCGACGGTATCGTGCAGCAGCGCGGCGCACACCACGTCGCAGTCCATCTTGAGGTCGGCCAGAATGATGGCTACCTCGACGGGATGGTTGATGTACATCTCGCCCGAGCGGCGCTTTTGGTTGCAGTGCTTCTCGGCGGCAAAGCAGTAGGCCTGCTCAACCTTAGAAAAGTCGTCCTCATTCATATATTTGAGGCACAGGCGCTCCAGCTTGTCGTAGCTGTCCGCCATAATCTCGGGCGGCAGCTCATCGGCATGCTTATAGTGCTCCATCTCCGAAAACGGCTGGAGGGTGGAATCATGGGCGGTACGGGCTGCGGCATCCATCGAGGTCCCCTTCCCCTAGGCCCGCGGTACGATCGGGCGGTTAACTTTGGCTAGCATATCAGAAGCGCACGAATCGAGCGCCCAGCTCCGGAAAGCCGAAAACTCCATGCGCGAGCGCAAGCCCTCCAAATAGCGAATTGACCTGCTCAATTGCACGCGGCCGGGGTTTTCGGCCATCGCGATGCGACGGGAGTCGTCAAACCCCGAAACGCGACAGAAACCAAGCTCTTCGAAGATTCCCAGGCCGCTTTCCACCGAACGCTCGTCGACCGGCGTGCGAGCATCGATGGCAAGGCACATCTGCGCGATGTCGATATCGCTTGCGCAGAATGAATCATCCCCGGTCTTACCGCGGTTGGAGCGCCACATGGTCTGCAGCGCGCGATAGAGTGTGACGAGTTCGTCGCGCTCGGGTGCGTAGCAGTCGAGCAGGCGCTCGTTGATGCGGGCGTCGCGCGACGAATAGAGCAGGTGGATCACGGCGGGCTGTCCGTCACGACCGGCACGCCCGCTCATCTGGTTGAACTCAATGGCGCCAAACGGCATGTGGTAGAGCACGACATGGCGGATATCGGGCAGGTTGACGCCCTCGCCAAAGGCGGAGGTCGAAACGATGCAGCTGAGGCTACCGTCTCGGAATGCTTCCTCCACGCGACGGCGATCGGAACGCGCAAGCCCCGCGTTATAGAACGCGATATGGGTTGCGCAATCGGGCACACGCTTGCGCAACGTCTTGGCGAGCGCCACGGACTGGTCGCGCGAATTGACGTAAATGACGGTCTTCTCCCCCGTCGCCACGATCGACACCAAACGGTTCTCGCGGCTCGCAAGGTCGCGGTCGTCCTCGAGCTGCAGGTTCTCGCGCACCGTCTCGTCGACCACCGTGCGAGTGATCGGCAACATGCGGGCAAGCTCGGCCACGACCGGAGCCGTCGCGGTGGCCGTCGCAGCCATAACGACCGGGTCGCCCAGGGCTTTGTGGATATCGGGCATGTCAAGATAGGCGCTACGGTCGCCGCCCTTGGCAAGGCCGGCGTGGTGCGCCTCATCGATAACGACAAAGCCGATGCGGCCCGAACGCGCGAAACGGTCACGGTGGATAGACAGGAACTCGGGCGTCGTGAGCACGATACCGGTACGGCCCGAAGCTAGACCGGCGAACACGTCATCGCGTGCGGCCTCCACGGTCTCGCCGGTCAGCACGCCAACGCCAATGCCAAGCGCTGCCATCGTCGACGAGAGGTGATAGGCCTGGTCGGCAACGAGCGCGCGCAGCGGATAGACAAAGATGCTCGCACGCCCGCGAAGGACCGCCTCGCGCGCGGCATGCACATGGAAGATGAGCGACTTGCCGCGCCCCGTCCCCATAACGGCCAGAACACTTTGGTGATCGGCCAGGGCATCGAGCGCCTCGACCTGCGCGCGGTGCGGCTGGTTCGAGCCGATAAAGCTATGGATAAGCGAGCGCGTGAGCTCGGTATAGGAAAGCTGGGCGAGCGTCTCGCGTTTACGCGACTCCAGGCGCAGGCCAGAATCCGCCGGTTGCACGCCGCGGCGAAGTTCACATGCCGGATCGTCGACGCTGGGCAGCGTGGTATCGCGGACCAGAACATCCTTGATCATGAGCTTGGGCTTCACACGCCCCTGCCAATGCTCGGCAACGGCCTCGAACACCAAGTCGACAGCGCTATCGCAGTTGATGAGCTTATCGATTTGCGGCACGCGGAACATAATGGCCGGCACACTCGCGGCGCCATCGGTCGCCACAAAGCGCATGTGCTCGCCGGTTTTGCCCACCACGGCGCGGTCGCACATCGTCACGCCCTCGGCAGCCAGCAGCGGCACCTTGTTGCCCTGGCCAAACGGCTCAAGACGGGAGATCTGCTCGATGGTCTCGATATTCAGCTCGGAAAGGTCGACGGTGGCGGCGACCTCGTCGGTGTCTTCAAAGTCCTCGGCGGGAAGCTCGGACAGCACGGCGGAAAGGCGGCGGCGGAACTCGTCGAGCTTGGATGCCTCGATGGTCACACCCACCGCACCGGCATGTCCGCCGCGACGAATCAGCAGGTCGGAACAGCGCTCGACGGCGTCAAACAGGTTAACTTTGCCCACCGAGCGACCAGAACCGCGCGCGATACCGTCCTCGATCGAGAACAGCAGCGCCGGCACGTGATAGCGGTTGGTCAGACGGCTTGCCACGATGCCCTTGACGCCCTCGTGCCAGCCTTCGCCGCCCACAACGATCGCGCGTCCGCCGTCATAGGTCTTCTCGACCTTTGCCATGGCATCGCGCGTGAGCTCCGCCTCGATCTCACGGCGCTGGCGGTTGATTTCCTCGAGCTCAGCCGCCAGCGCACTTGCTTCGATGGGATCGCGGGCAAGCAGCAGGTCGAGCGCCAGCTTGGGATCGGCCATGCGACCGGCAGCGTTTAAGCGGGGAATGAGCGAGAACGATAGGCCATCCGCCGTAATGCTCGAAAGGTCCGCCTTGGCGAGCGCGGCAAGCGCGATATAGCCGGGGCGAGCGGTTACGCGCATCTGCTGGATGCCCTCGGCAACCAGCGCACGGTTCTCGGGCGTGAGCGGCATCATGTCGGACACGGTGCCCAGCGCCGCGACCTCGATTAGCGAACGCCAATACGACGGCTTGCCCAGGCGCTCACCCAGGACTTGCACCAGCTTGAGCGCCACACCAGCACCGGCAAGTTCACGCGAGGGCCCCTCATCCTCGAGCTTGGGGTCGGTCAGGGGCACACCCTGCGGCACCTGGTCGGAGGGCTCGTGATGGTCCGTGACCACCAGATCGATTCCCAGGCTCTCCAAATAGGAAACCTCTTCCTTGGCGGCAATGCCGTTATCGACGGTCACGATCAACTGGGGGCGAGCGAGCTCGTTAACGCGGTCGAGCGCCGCGCGCGAGAGACCGTAGCCCTCGTCAAAGCGATGCGGAATAAACGGCGTGACATCGGCGCCAAACGTGCGCAGTGCCTCGGTTAACAGGCAGGTCGACGTAATACCGTCAACGTCAAAATCGCCAAAGACCGCGATGTGCTCGTGGTTGCGAATAGCACGCTCGACGCGGTCGGCAACGACCGACATGCCCGGGATAATGAGTGGGTCAGCCCAGTCGCGATCGAGCGAAGGCGTCAAAAACAGCTGGCCTTCTTCGATGGATGTAATGCCGTGCGCAACCATAATGCGCGCCACCAGCCCGGGTATTCCCAGGCCAGCCGAAAGCTCCTTTTCGAGTTCGGGGTTTTGCTGAGCGACCGCCCAGCGATGCGTCGTCTTAAGCGATGACATAGGCGCCCACCCCCGATAGGGGCAGGTCGCCGCGATACCTCTCACGGTTCATAGCGATGAGTCCTCTGTGTATGCCCGCTTCGGCAGGCAGATCTGTTGAACGGATTTATTATACCGTGCGGCACGGACGTACAACGTCCAGCACGCCGCGGTTTCGATAAACGAGGGCGGTAATAGCCTCGAAATATTCGAGCGTTTCTGACGCACGGACGCATGCGAGCGTCTAGCATATCCATTCAAAACGGATTCACGAGCAAAGGGAGTCACAAGAGCATATGAAGCAATGGGTTGGACTGGGCAAGTTTCTCGCGGGGCACATGCAGATCATCGTTCCGATTTGCGTGGCGCTCGGCGTGCTCTTTCCCCAACAGATTGGCGTACTCAAGCCCATCGTTCCCACCTTGTTTGCCTTTATGACGTTTCAGGGCGCGCTCAGCAACACCTTTCACCAGGTAACCGAGGTGTTCCGCCGTCCGTTGCACCTAGTCTTGGCGCTGCTCGTCTCGGCGGTGCTTATTCCCATCGCGGCGTATGCCATGGGGTCACTCTTCTTTGGCTCCAACCCCAACCTTGTCTGCGGCATTGTGCTCGAATACAGC
Organism: Collinsella sp.; assembly: GCA_036298675.1. Classification (GTDB taxonomy): domain Bacteria; phylum Actinomycetota; class Coriobacteriia; order Coriobacteriales; family Coriobacteriaceae; genus Collinsella. The sequence goes on from JAXJIO010000019.1 coordinate 12,032, forward strand.
GTGCCCGTGGCCGTCACCGCTTTTATGTGGATTAGCATGTTCGGCGGCAACGGCCCGCTCGCGCTCACCATCATCCTGACGTCCTCGGTCATCTCACCTGTGACGATTCCGCTTACGCTCAAGCTCCTGCTGGGCGCCACCGTCTCGATCGACGTGCCGAGCATGATGCAGAACATGGCCTTTATGATCGCCATCCCCGCTGTGCTCGGTATTGTCATCAATGAACTCACGCGCGGCTGGGGCCACGAGAAACTCTCTCCCGCGCTCTCGCCCGCCTGCAAGTTCATGATGATGGGCGTCATCGCGTCCAACTCCACCGCTATGAGCGAGTACGTGCTACACATGAACGCGGTGCGCCTGGAAGTCGCCTTCTTTATTTTGACCTTCGCCATCAGCGGCTTTGTCGTCGGTTTTCTGGTCGCCCGTGCGCTGCATCTGCCATATAGCGAGACGACTACCATGTGCTTTACCTGCGGCATGCGTAACATCTCTTCGGGCGCCGTCATCGCCACGCAATACTTTCCGGGCGAAGTTGTGTTTCCCGTCATGTGTGGAACGCTGTTTCAGCAGGTACTCGCCTCGCTTATCGGGCACTTCTTTGAGCGTCTGACCGGCGAGGAGCGCGCCGCCCAGCGCAAGCGCGTCGAGGCCGGCCGCGATGCAATGGCGCGCTAAACCGTCCGCAGTGTGCGGGCGCTCACTTTACGATGTGAGCGCCTCCAGATGTGCGCGGAGTCGCTCCGCATCGACATCGAGCGTGGTCTCAGCATTGACCTGAGCCAGCCGATAACCGACAAAGTAGGGTGAAACCACCCAACGTGGAAGCGCCTTGGCAATGGTCCGGCCGCCTATGTGATAGAAGGACAGGTTGTACGACTCTGCACGACCGCCATGGTGCTCGTGCAAGATATAGCGCAGAGCTACCTGGATTGCGTCGGCGAAGAGATCCGCCTCGGCTTGGTCTCTCGTGTCATCGCTGGCGGCGATTCCCTGCGGGGCTGAAACGTTGATCTCAAAGAACCCCATGATCGGTTCGGTTGAGATGTTGACCGCGATTCTCCCCTGTTGCCAGACATTGATGCCTTCGAAATTGGCAGAAGTCAGCGAAGTGTAGCCGTCTTCCTGCTCCAAACCCACAATCTGCATGTGCGGATGAACGAGACTACCGCCTGAGAGCGGACCCTTGTTCTTGTACATGAGAACGCTGCGATACTGCCGGGAGTCAATCATTCGCTGCCAGCAATCCAGAGCAAACCTCATCACATGGTGGAGTTCATCCGGCTCATAGGTCACCAAGTCGGCGTCGTGATTGGCCGACTCGATCAATACGGTCTGACGGGTGGCCCGCAAGGTCTTGAACTTATTCTCGAGCCAGATGCAGTCACCATCGCGCTGGATGATGTTGGTGAGCCCCTCCGTGTCGCAAAAGGGGCACGCGGTGCCAGGGCGACGATTATCGTCGGGCTTGCCGCTCGCCTGCTGAACGTCAAATACCAGCGCCACGGGTTATACCTCCAGCGGCACGATCCTGGTGCCATGGAGCTCGGAGACGCCTAGCGCCGCCGCGACCGCGTCGCGATTTGCCGTAGTGATGCCGCCGCCGGGAAGGATGATCAAACGATCGCCCGCATACTCGATTAAACGAGCCAGGTGATCGAAATTATCCTCGATCGACGTACCGGCAGCGCCGCCATGCGTGAGGATGCGCGTAACGCCGCAGTCGGCAAGTGTATCAATCGCATCGAGCTGAGCCTCGGGCGAGAGCTGGTCAAATGCCATGTGAAAGGTGATGTCGATGGGCTCACGCTTACATTCCTCGGTCGCGCAGCCCGCAGCCATCACGAGGGCGCCAAGCGTAAGTTCGTCGAGCGCCCATCCGCCAGCGCAGGGTTTGCAGCAGCCAAAGACCAAGCCGTCAACGCCCGCACTCACGGCAAGGCCCAAGTCCATCTCCATCATGCGCAGCTCGTCCTGGTTGTAGTGAAAGTCGCTGCCACGCGGACGGATCATGCACATCACCCGTGCATCGTGCTCGTGGGCATAGTTGGTCGTAGCGCTGATAACGCCGGCCGAGGGCGTGGTACCACCGACGGCAAGGTTATCGCACAGCTCGATGCGCTTTGCACCGGCATCGATAGCCGCCGGCACTCGCTCAAAGTTCTCGGCACAAAACTCGTACAGCATAGATAGACCCCCAGATGACAAACGTTTTCCGATGGGCATTGTCGCACGCCCCCATGAAGTTGCGGTGAAATAGGGACTCTTTTGGCCTCTGAGGCTCCCATTTAGTCCCTATTCCACCGCAACTTAAAGGGGTAGTCGTTGGCATCTGCCACAACGTCGATGTTTTGGCGAAGTCAGCGAAAGCCCGCCAGAGCGAGCAAGGTGCCTTGAAACAAGGCGGCATTGACCTTCTGGTCATGCCGCCGAAGTTGAAAGGCAGATTGCCGCCCTGGCGGGCTTGCAGCGTCGAGCCGTTACGCGGTTTGGTAAAACCGCGTAACTAGTTAGCCACCCAGATATGCCTTGCGGACGTTGTCGTCGTGCAGGAGCTCTTGGCCGGTGCCGGTCATGGTGATCTTGCCGGTCTCGAGCACGTAGCCGCGCGTGGCGATTGAAAGCGCCATCTGGGCGTTCTGCTCGACCAGAAGCACCGTGGTACCGGCCTTGTGCAGGTCCTCGACAATCTGGAAGATCTGCTCAATCAGAATCGGCGCCAGACCCATGGAAGGCTCATCGAGCATGAGCAGCTTGGGGTTGCTCATAAGGGCGCGCCCCATAACGAGCATCTGCTGTTCGCCGCCCGAAAGGGTGCCGGCGACCTGGCGACGGCGCTCCTTAAGGCGCGGGAACTGCTCGTAGACGCGCTCAAGGCCCGGAGCCACCGTGGACTTGGGCTGCGTGTAGGCGCCCATCTCCAGGTTCTCCTCGACCGTCATCTGCAAAAAGGCGCGACGGCCCTCGGGAACCTGGGCCAGGCCCTTGCCCACCAGTTTATCGGCAGGCGTATGGGTAATGTCCTCGCCCATAAACTTGATGGAGCCGGTCTTGGAACGCAGCAGGCCCGAGATGGTTTTAAGCGTCGTGGACTTACCGGCGCCGTTCGCGCCGATCAGGGCCACGATCTCGCCCTCGTTGACGTTAAAGGAGATGTCCTTGATGGCGTGGATAGCGCCGTACCAGACGTTGATGTTGTAGACGGAAAGCATCGGCTCTGCCATTTAGTTCTCCCCCTTATCCTGCTTGCCCAGATATGCCTCAATTACGGCATCGTTGTTCTGGATCTCCTCGGCCGTGCCCTTGGCGATGACCTTACCAAAGTTGAGCACGCAGATGCCCTCGCAGATGTTCATGACGAGCGACATATCATGCTCGATAAGCATAATGGCGATGCCAAAGGTGTCGCGGATCTTGACGATGTTCTCCATGAGCTCCGCGGTCTCGGACGGGTTCATGCCGGCGGCAGGCTCGTCGAGCAGCAGCAGTTTGGGGTTGGTGGCAAGCGCGCGGACGATCTCCAGACGACGCTGAGCGCCGTAAGGCAGCGAGCCGGCCTGTTCATTTGCCAGGTGCTCCATGTCAAAAATGGACAGCAGCTCCATGGCGCGCTCGTGGGCGGCCTTCTCGTGCTTCCAATACGTCGGCAGGCGCAGCACGCCCTCAAAGCCGGAGTAGCGCTCCTGATTGTGCAGACCGACCTTGACGTTATCCTCCACCGTCATGGTATTGAACAGGCGAATGTTCTGGAAGGTACGGGCAATACCCATGCGGTTGACCTGATAGACCGACTTGCCCGAGGTGTCCTCACCATCGAGCAGGATGGTGCCGTGCGTGGGCTGGTACACCTTGGTGAGCAGGTTGAAGACCGTGGTCTTGCCGGCACCGTTGGGGCCGATGAGACCGGCGATCTCGGTCTTGCCGATGGTTAGGCTAAAGTCGTCGACCGCCTTGAGGCCGCCAAACTCAATGCCCAGGTGGATGCACTCGAGCGCCGGGCGCTGGCCCAGGTCGCGGTCGGGGACAATGGCGCCAGAAGGATACGGGACCATCTTGCCCTTGTTGAACTCAAACTTACTGGGCATCGGCTGCCACCTCCTTCTTGGGAGCAAAGCGATCCTTAATGCGTGCGAAGAACGCCTTGAGCTGCGGGTTGTTGGTAAAGATCATGACCAGAATCAGCACGATGGCGTAGATGAGCATGCGGTAGTCCGAGAACTGACGGAGCAGCTCGGGAAGCACCGTGAGCAACGCCGCCGCGATGACGGAGCCGCGCATATTGCCCAGACCGCCCAGGACCACGAACACCAGAATGAGGATGGACGTGTTGAAGTCGAACTTGGTGGCGGAGAGCTGCGAGAAGTTACCGCCGAAGAGGGCTCCGGCAGCACCGGCGAGGGCAGCGGAAACCACGAAGGCGATCATGCGGTACTGGGTGACGGAGATGCCCACGGACTCGGCTGCAATCTTGTTATCGCGCACGGCCATGATGGCACGGCCGGTACGGCTGCGAACCAGGTTGAGCACGATCACGAGTGCGACCATGACCAGGATGGCACCGGCGAGGAAGGTCGAATAGGTCGACACGCCCGAGGCACCCTGCGCGCCCTTGATGATGGCGGTGCCGTCCTCGAGCAGGTGCAGGTCGTCGATCGTGGAGTTACCCGTGATGTTAAAGATCACATGCAGGCCGCGGGAGTCGACGCCCACGATAAGGCAGGTGACGATCTCTTTGATGATCTCGCCAAAAGCCAGGGTCACGATGGCCAGATAGTCACCGCTCAGGCGCAGGACCGGGATGCCGATCAAGAAGCCCAGGATGGCGGCAGCGATGGCGCCGACCACGATACTGATGATCAGGCGCACCGGATCGGAGGGAACGGCGCTCTCGAGGGCGACCGCGGTAACGATGCCCGTATAGGCGCCGACGCTCATAAAGCCCGCGTGGCCCAGCGACAAGTCGCCCGCGATGCCGACGACGAGGTTAAGGGAGATGGCCATGACGATATAGGCCGTGATGGGAACCAGCTGACCGGCGATCATGCGCGGAATCATATGATTGGACTGCATAAAGAACACGATGGCGAACGCCACGATGCACATGGCATACGTAACAAAGTCGTGACGCGTCTGCTTGTCTTTAAGAAACTTCATAACGCTCACCTACACCTTCTCGGGGACGTACTTGCCCAAGAGGCCGGCAGGCTTGACGAGCAGGACGATGATCAGAACACCAAAGACGATGGAGTTGGCAAGGCTCGTGGAAATGTAAGCCTGTGCCATCGCTTCGATGATGCCGATGAGAATGCCGCCGACAAAAGCGCCGGGGATGGAGCCGATGCCACCGAAGACGGCGGCGTCGAAGGCCTTGATGCCAGGCATAGCACCCGTCGTGGGCTGCAGCACCGGCGAGTAGGAGCACAGCAGCACGCCGGCGATGGCGGCAAGGGCAGAGCCGATGGCAAACGTCATCGAAATGGTGCGGTTGACGTTGATGCCCATGAGCTGAGCGGCAGCCTTGTCCTCGGACACGGCGCGCATGGCCTTGCCCATCTTGGTCTTACCTGTAAAGAACATCAGGCCGGCCATGATAACCAGGCAGGCGACGATGGTGACGAGCGAGACAGCGCTTACGTTGAACTTGGCCAAGAACTCCGGCACCTGGAAGGTGACGAGCGAAGTGAAGTTCTTGGGCGTGGCGCCCCACAGAAGCTGCGCGGCGTTCTGCAGGAAGTAAGACACGCCGATAGCCGTGATCAGAACGGCCAGCGGGCCTGCTTGGCGCAGCGGCTTATAGGCCAGACCCTCAATGAGAACACCGAGAACCGTGCAGGCCACGCAAGAGAGAACTACAGATGCCCAGCCCGGGAGGCCGAGATACGACGTGGCGCAGAACGAGACATAGGCACCGACCATGATGACATCGCCGTGAGCGAAGTTCAGCATCTTGGCGATACCGTAGACCATGGTGTAGCCCAACGCGATGATGGCGTAGACGCTGCCCATGGACAGGCCGTTGACCAGGTATTGGATAAAGACCGTCATGTTCCACATCCCCCTTTCGAATAGGTTTCCAGTTAATGTATGAAACAGGGACGTTACATCGTCCCTAGATACCAAGCAAGCAGGGAAGGCCAAAACCTCCCCTGCTTGGGATCAAAACCGCTCTATGTAAGGCGGCCAATTAGGCCTGTACGTACTTGCCGTCGGTAATGACGTACGCCGTCGGGTCCTTCTGGACCTGGCCCTTGTCGTTCCAGGAGAGCTTGCCAGTCAGACCGTCAACGGTAATGTTGCGCATAGCCTCGGGAAGCTTCTCGGCAACCTCGGTCGGGTCGGCGTCGGCACCCAGGCCGGCTTCCTTGAGGGCCTCGACCACCGCATGCACGCCGTCGTAGGCGTCGGCGGCAAACTGGTCCGGAGTCTCGCCATACTTATCCTTGTAGGCGTTGACGAAGTCGGCATTCTTCTCGTCATCGGCGGAGAATGGGGTCATGAGCAGCAGACCCTCGGCCAGAGAGGTGTCGAAACCTTCCACGCCCAGGATACCGTCCATACCGTCGCAGCCCATCATCTTGACGTCGTAGCCCATGTCCTTGGCGTTCTTGAGCAGGACGGACGCCGGCGTGTAGTAGATCGGTGCAAAAATCATGGTGGCGCCGGCCTGCTTTGCCTTGGTCAGCTGGTTGGTAAAACTCGTAGCAGAGTCGTCCTTGAAGGTCTCCTCGTCGACAATCTCAAGCTTAGACTTAGCGGCCTGGGCCTTAAAAGAATCTGCGATGCCCGAAGAATAGGCGTCGCCGGAGTTATAGAACAGCACGAACTTCTCGTTCGCATACTTCTGCGCCAGGAACTTGGCAGCGTTGACACCCTGGTTGGGGTCGGTGAAGCAAACCTGGAAGACGCAATCCTTGCCCTTGGTAACGTCCTCGGAGGACGCGGACGGGGTGATCATGAACGTCTCGGGGTCGTTACCACACTCTGCGGCAACGGCAACCGACGCACCCGTGGTGGTCGGGCCGACGAGGGCCTGCATGCCCCAGTCGAGCAGGGTGTTGAAGGCGTTGACGGCCTTCTCGCCGTCAGCCTGGTCGTCCTCGGCCTTGCTGACAAGCGGCAGCTCCTTGGTCGAGAAATCCTTGCAGCCAAGCTCGACAGCCTGGGTAACGGACTTGCCGTAGGACGCGTTGGCGCCGGTCAGCGGGCCGATGGTGCCGATCTTAAACGAAGCGTCGCCCGAAGCGGAACCACTGTCGCCGCCGTTGGAGGAGCAGCCAGCTAGAATGGACATCGCCCCCAGACCTGCTGCGCTCGCGATAACGCTCCTGCGATTCATAACAGGGTTCAATGACTTACCGGTGAGGCTCGACATGCGGCTCTCCTCTCAAATCTCGTCGGGTTTCGGTTACCCGACAGGCCATCCTTCGCCGTGTTCGGCGTTCGCAAAATAGTAGACGCTTTAGTTAAGGAAAGTGGCGATTATTTCAACTTTTCTTTGGATTTGTTCATTTATCCATAATTCTGCGTATTTCTATTACTTTATGCAGTATTGCCACTTTATTATGTAAAAGTAATGTTTCCATTCTGTTACAGGCGTCCCTGCCCTGAATAAAACAGCCTCACCGGTCGTGCTTTATGCGCACTTAGGCGGCGATGTACTTGCCGTCCTGAATCACATAGGCCGTAGCGGGCTTCTCGACTTGGCCTTCGTCGTTCCACGTGAGCTCGCCCGTCAGGCCCTCGATCTTGATCTTGCGCATGGCCTTGGCAAGGTCGCCGGCAATGTCGGCACCGTCGGCCGTAAGGTCGATGCCCGCTTTATCGATAGCCTCGACGATTGCGTGGACGCAATCGTAGGCGTCGGCGGCAAACTGGTTAGGCGTCTCGTCGTAGGCATCCTTATAGGCCTTGACGAAGTCGGCATTCTTCTCGTCGTCAGCCGAAAACGGGGTCATGAGCAGTACCCCCTCGGCAAGAGAGGTATCGAAGCCCTCGACAGAGAGCAGGCCGTCCATGCCGTCGGTACCCATGAGCGTCATATCGTAGCCCATGTCCTTGGCGTTCTTGAGCAGGACGGACGCCGGCGTGTAGTAGATCGGCGCAAAGATGAGCGTGGCGCCGGCCTCCTTGGCCTTGGTGAGCTGGTTGGTAAAGCTCGTGGAGGAGTCGTCCTTAAAGGTCTCGGTATCGACGATATCGAGCTTGGACGCCTTGGCCTGCTCGGCAAAAGCGTCGGCAACGCCCGAGCTATACGTATCGCCGGAGTTGTAGAACAGGGCGATCTTGGCATCCGCGTACTTCTCGGCCAAGAACTTCGCGGCGCTGGCGCCCATGGTGGGATCGGTGAAGCAAACCTGAAAGACCGTGGTCTTGTCCTTGGTGACGTCGAGCGACGAGGCCGAAGGCGTGACCATGAGCATATCGCCGGCGATCTCGCCCGAGACGGCGACGGCGGCACCAGTCGTGACGGGGCCGACGAGAGCCTGCATGCCCCAGTCGCACAGGGTATTGAAGGCGTTGATGGCCTTTTCGCCGTCGGCGACGTCGTCCTCGGACTTAAGCGAGAATTTGAGGTCCTTGGTCGAGAAATCCTTGGCGGCGAGCTTGGCACCCTTCTCGGCCGAAACGCCATAGGTTGCCGCGGCGCCGGTCAGAGGGCCGATGACACCGATCTTGAAGGTCTTGCCGTCATCGGCGGAGCCGCCGTCCGAGCCACCCGACGAGCAACCAGCGAGTGCGGCGGTGCTGCCGAGTGCCACGGCGCCGGCGAGAAAGTTCCTACGGCTGAGCGTGCTGTTGATGTTGAGCATGGTGTCCCCCTTTTCGCTGGCCGCGATGCGGCCGTCTTGCGGTACAGGGCAAACCTTATGGCGCAAACGTTGACAGTTTGTTACGGAGTTCCGTTTGTAGCGAGCATGTTTCCAATGTTTCTGCAGCGTTTCGGGGGTGCCGTTTTGTGCGACTCCTGTTGCCCGGCGAGCACGCGCCCTCGGTTCACGCTAGAATGCACTCAACCTTTAAGCGGTTAATCCATCCATAAGATGCACGAAGGAGCTATCTATGAGCGAACCCCTGCGCACCGTGAACGTCGGCCTCATCGGTCTGGGAACCGTCGGCGGCGGCGTGGCCCGCCTGATTAAGAGCCACCACGATGAGTACCTGGCCGCCTACGGCATCGACCTTAAGCTGACCCGCGCCTGCGCGCTTGCCTGGGAGCAGGCCGAAACAGCCGGTATTGAGCGCGAGGCCTTTACGAGTGACTGGCACGACGTGGTCACCGACCCCGCCGTCGACATCGTCGTCGAGCTGATCGGCGGCGAGCACCCCGCGACCGAGATTTTCACCACCGCCTTTGAGAACGGCAAGCACGTCGTATCCGCCAACAAGGCCCTGCTCGGCCGTCATGTCGAGACGCTCGCCGAGAAGGCGCGTGAGTGCGGCGTGCAGATCAAGTGCGAAGCCAGCTGCGGCGGCGGTATCCCCATCGTCAGCACGCTCGAGCACGACCTGGTGGGCAACAAGATCCTGACCATTGCCGGCATCCTCAACGGCACCACCAACTACATCCTGTCGCGTATGGACGCCGAGGGCGCCGATTACGCCGATGTGCTCGCCGATGCCCAGGCCAAGGGCTATGCCGAGGCCGACCCGTCCGCCGACGTCGACGGCTTCGACGCCGCCAGCAAGACGGCCATCCTCGCCTCCATCGGCTTTGGCACCCGCGTGACCACCGACGACGTCTACCAGCAGGGCATCCGTACCATCGGCGCCGAGGACATCGCCCAGGCCCGCGAGCTCGGCTACACCATTAAGCTGCTGGGCATCGCCCGCAACACCGATGCCGGCGTCGACGTCCGCGTGCACCCCACGCTAATCCCTGCCGACCACATGCTCGCCAAGGTCAACGGCGCCATGAACGCCGTCTACGTGGTGGGCGACGCTGTGGGCGAGACCATGTTCTACGGTGCCGGCGCTGGCTCCTTCCCCACCGCGAGCGCCGTCGTGGGCGATATCCTGTCGCTGTCCGAGCAGATCAGCCGCGGCGTGGCGCCGCTGCCCGAGATCGAGCCCTACGGCCACAACCTCGCCTTTAAGCCCATGGACGAGCTTCAGACCAAGTACTATGTGCGCCTGAAAGTCGCCGACCGCGTGGGCGCCCTGTCCGAGACGGTCGACATCTTTGCCAAGCACAACATCTCGATCTCGCTCATCAACCAGGTCGAGGACGGCAAATCGGGCGTCAGCGATGCCTGCTCGGTCATCTTCCTGACGCACCGCGCGCTCGAGAAGGACGTCCAGGCTGCCGCCGCCGAGCTTGCCAGCGTCGACTGCGTGGCCGAGGTCGCCAACGTCCTGCGTATCGAGGACGTCGAGGCCTGGACCGAAGGCGTCATGGCGAACTAGCCCAACGCTCGCCTAGCAATACGCGCCTTGAGGGCTCCCGTCCGATGTGGGACGGGAGCCCTTTTGTCACCTGCCCTAAGCACAACGGCAAAGCATATTTGCGCGAGCCGCTCATCGGTAACGCGGGCTACGTTCACCGATATGCAAACGCGGCCGATTCCGACTACCGCTACGCTGTGCTGCGAATGTCCGCCCGCGATGAGAGGAAGCACCATGTTGCTCGAGGGCAAGAAAGCAATCATCACCGGAGGCACACGCGGTATCGGCTATGCCATCGCCTGCCGTTTTATCGAGGAAGGCGCTGCCGTCACCGTCTTTGGCTCGCGCCAGGAGACTGCCGACACGGCCGTTGAGAAGCTGGCAGCCGCCTATCCCGACGCCAAGGTCTGAGGCCGCTCCTGCGACCTCACCTCGCTCGAAGCCGTGACCGAGGCCTTTACCCAGGCCGCAGCCGATATGGGCGGCTTGGATACAGTCGTCAACAATGCCGGCATCTCCCAGCGCTCGCCCCTTTTGGACTACACGGCCGAGGAGTTCGCCAAGGTTATGGACCTCAACGTCGTCGCCGTCTTTAATGGCCACCAGGCAGCCGCCAAGATCATGACCAAGGCCGGCCATGGCGGCACCATCACCACCACGAGCTCGATGGTCGCCAAGTACGGTCAGCCCTCCGGTGTCGGCTACCCCACGTCCAAGTTTGCCGTCAACGGTATGGTCCAGTCGCTCTCGCGCGAGCTCGCCCCCATGGGCATTCGCGTCAATGCCGTCGCACCCGGCGTGACCAAGACCGATATGGTCGCCAACCTGCCCGAAGAGGTCATCAAGCCCATCATCGCCACCATTCCGCTGGGTCGCATGGGCGAGCCCGAGGATGTCGCCAACGCCTTTGTTTTCCTGGCGAGCGACATGTCCTCCTACGTCACGGGCGCGGTGCTCCCCGTCGACGGAGCAGCCCGCTCCTAAAGGTCGAAAGTTTCGGCTTCGAACCTCAACGGAGCTCAACGCAAAAGGCGCGCTGCCTGCATCAACCGCAGGCAGCGCGCCTTGTTCTGCTTGTAAGGGAAACTGCGTCCCGGCATTTCAGCCCAAAACGGGACGCAGTTTCCCTCAGGGCCTTCTTTCGGAAACTATGTCCCATTCTGGGCGCGGATTCTGGGGCGCGCTTTCCGCAACGAGCCTCTCGCGGAAACTTGTATCCCACTCTGGGCGACCATTCCGGGACACGGTTTCCCCAAGGCCTTTGTTTAGGAAAGCGCGTCCCATTTTGAACCTTCAGACTGGGACGCGCTTTCCGGCAGGGGTCCAAAGCGGAAACTGCATCCCGCCCTGAGCGTCCATTCTGGGATGTGGTTTCCCGATGGGGGCCGATGCGGAAACTGCATCCCGTTTCGGGTCTTTAAAGCGGTCCCCGGCTTCCCCGAGAGAGTATCGACTACTTACCGTCGTCGTCCTCGGCTTCTTCTCTTGCATAGAGCTCCAGCATGCGGCGGCGGTATTCGCGTACGGCGAGCTTGGCGCGCTCCAGGCGGCGACGCTCGCGCTGGGTCAGCTCGGACGGGTCGACCTCGTCTCCATAGGTCTTATCGGCAAGCAGGTGCGCCGCGTCCACGATGCGGGCATCGATGTGGCCGCTCGCCGCCTCGGCAGAAAGACGCTCGGCAATCGTATCGAGCGTAGGCAGGCCCTCGAATACGCGACCATGGCCATGCGAAGTCAGCAGCTCATGCTCGCGCGCGAGCAAGCTCGCTAGGTCGTGGTGAGCGCGCAGGATGTCGAGCGCATCGGATGGATGCTCGGCAACCTCTGCCACGGCGGCGACCGGTGCGGCGTCGACCACGCGGTAGAAAAGCTGCGCGAGCAATGGCATCAAGAACACCGTGATGGCGCCGGCGGCAACCATAACCGACGCGATGTCTTGCGACAGCGCACCCGCGTTGACGGCAACACTCGTTACGGCAACGATGATCGGCAGCGCCGTGGTGCAGTAGAGCGCCACGGTGATGCGGCCATACGCCGAGACATCGCGCGTCGCGGGACAAATGCTCACAGAGATAAGAATGGGCACGGCACGAATAATCAACAACGCCACGATAAAGCCCGCGAGCAAGCCCGGGCGCGACGCCACGGCCGTCAGGTCGATCTTTGCGCCCGATACGGTAAAGAACACCGGAATCAAAAAGCCGTAGGCCAGGCCGTCGAGCTTGGTCTCGAGCGTATGGTTGCCCTCGGGGATGATATAGCGCAGGACAAAGCCGGCGGCAAAAGAACCCAACACGATGTCGAGATCAAAGACGGCCGAGAACGCCACGAGCGTGACCAGGATGAGCACCGTCAGGCGCACGAAGGTCTGCGACGTGGTATCGGCACGTTCCTCGACAAACGCAAAGAAGCGGCTGCCGACGCGCTTGGAGCGGCTTGGAACCACGGCCAGCAACACGCAAACCACCGCAAACAAGCCAAGGATTACGAGCGTTTGGATGCCAGTGCGGGCAGACAGCAACACCGACATAGCAAGCACGGGTCCAAGTTCGCCCCAGGTGCCATACGCGAGAATCGAGTCGCCCACACGCGTGCCAGTGAGCGAGCGCTCACGCATGATGGGCACGAGTGTGCCGAGCGCCGTCGAAGTAAGGGCAAGCGTCACGGCGATACCGTCGAAATGACTGACCGAGAACCACGGGGTAAAGCGCACGGCAAGCCAGGCGATACCAAACGTGACGACCCACGTCGCCAAGCCGTAGCGCCCCTCGACGCCCGTGATGCTCTTGGGATCGATCTCAAAGCCGGCAAGCAAGAACAAAAAGGCCAGACCGAGCTCGGACACAAGCGAGACCTCGGTATCTACATGGATGACGCCGAGCATATGAGGTCCCAGCACTGCGCCGAGCACGAGCAAAAAGACCGTCTCGGGAACGGGTTTTCCAGGAATCGCCGAGGCGATGAAGGGGCTTGCAAAGGCCACGAGCGCGATGATGGCGAGCGAAACGAATGCCATGTGATGCCTTTCTCTTGTTTGCGCTTCACTGTAGCACCCTCGCCGTCCTCAACGCGCCGCGAGCTGTCGTATCATAGTGAGGTTTACAAACATGTGGCTCAAGGCGACTGCGAGGCCCGCCCCGCAAACCGACCGCTGCCGCATACCGTACCGTACGCCCAACCGATCAGGAAGGCAGGAACCAATGGTCTCTCGTATCTACGTGGAGAAGAAACCCGGGTTCGACGTCGAGGCTCAGCAGCTCAAGGGCGAGCTGACCGAGATTCTCGGCATCAAGGGCATCGAGGCCCTGAGGATCATCAACCGCTACGACGTCGAGGGCATCGACGAGGAGCTTTTCCGCTCCTGCGTGCCGACCGTCTTTAGCGAGCCCCAGGTCGATGTGACCTACGACGAGCTCCCCGCAAGCGATGGCGCCGTCTTTGCCGTCGAATTCCTGCCTGGCCAGTTTGACCAGCGCGCCGACTCCGCCAGCGAGTGCGTGCAGCTCATCAGCCAGGGCGAGCGCCCCGCCGTGCGCTCCGCCAAGGTCTATATGATCTCGGGCGCTCTGGACGAAGCCGCCGTCGAGGCCATCAAGCACTACGTGGTGAACCCCGTCGAGGCGCGCATCGCCTCGCTCGACCTGCCCAAGACACTGTACATGGAGACCCCCGAGCCTGCGCCCGTCGAGGTGCTCGACGGCTTCCGCGAGCTCGACGAGGCCGGCCTTGCCGCCTTTATCTCCGAGCGCGGTCTTGCCATGGACGAGGCGGACATCGCCTTCTGCCAGCAGTACTTCCGCGATGAGGATCGCGACCCCACCATCACCGAGATCCGCGTGATCGACACCTACTGGTCCGATCACTGCCGCCACACCACCTTCGGCACCGTCCTGGACGACGTGACGATCGACGACGCCGTGGTGCAGCAGGCCTTCGACCGCTACATGGAGATGCGCCACGAGCTCGGTCGCGACGCCAAGCCCGTCTGCCTCATGGACATGGGCACCATCGGCGCCAAGTACCTTAAGAAGACCGGCGTCATGACCGATGTCGACGAGTCTGAGGAGATCAACGCCTGCACCGTCAAGGTGAAGGTCGATGTCGACGGCGAGGACCAGGACTGGCTGTTCCTCTTTAAGAACGAGACCCACAACCACCCGACCGAGATCGAGCCCTTCGGCGGTGCCGCCACCTGCGTGGGCGGTGCCATCCGCGACCCGCTCTCGGGCCGCAGCTACGTGTACCAGGCCATGCGTGTTACCGGCGCCGGCGACCCCACCGTCCCGGTTTCCGAGACGCTCGAGGGCAAGCTGCCGCAGCGCAAACTCGTGACCACTGCTGCCGCCGGCTACTCCAGCTACGGCAACCAGATCGGCCTTGCCACCGGTCAGGTCAACGAGCTCTATCACCCCGGCTACGTGGCCAAGCGCATGGAGGTCGGCGCCGTCGTGGGCGCTACCCCGGCAAACCACGTGCGTCGCGAGTGCCCCGCCCCCACCGACAAAATCATCCTGCTGGGCGGCCGTACCGGCCGTGACGGCATCGGCGGTGCCACCGGCTCCTCCAAGACCCAGAACACCGAGTCCATCGAGACCTCGGGCGCCGAAGTCCAGAAGGGCAACGCCCCGGTCGAGCGCAAGCTGCAGCGCCTCTTCCGCCGCGGCGACGCCTGCCGCCTGATCAAGCGCTGCAACGACTTTGGCGCCGGCGGCGTCTCGGTCGCCGTGGGTGAGCTTGCCGACGGCCTGTATGTCGACCTGGACACCGTGACCAAGAAGTACGACGGCCTGGACGGCACCGAGCTCGCTATCTCCGAGTCCCAGGAGCGCATGGCCTGCGCCGTCGCCGACGGTGACGTCGAGGAGTTCATGGGCTACGCCGCCGAGGAGAACCTCGAGGCGACCGTTATCGCCGAGGTTACCGCCGAGCCGCGCATGCGCATGGCCTGGAACGGCGTCGCCATCGTCGACCTGTCCCGCGAGTTCCTCAACTCCAACGGCGCACCCAAGCACCAGGTCGCCCACGTGTGCGCCCGTAGCGTGTGGCAGCCCAGCTGGGCTGGCACCACGCTTGCCGAGCGCATGACCTCGCTCGTCACCGACCTCAACGTCGCCTCCAACAAGGGCCTTTCCGAGCGCTTCGACTCCACCATCGGTGCCGCGACCGTACTCATGCCCTTTGGCGGCAAGACGCAGCTCACCCCCAGCTCGGCCATGGTCGCCAAGTTCCCCGTGGACGGCGAGACCACCACGGCAAGCGCTATGGCATGGGGCTTCAACCCCTACCTGATGGAGGCCGACCAGTTTGCGGGCGCTTACCTGTCCGTGGTCGAGTCCATCGCCAAGCTCGTGGCCGCCGGCTTTGAGCACAAGCGCGCCTACCTCTCCTTCCAGGAGTACTTCGAGCGCCTGCGCACCGAGGCCGAGCGCTGGGGCAAGCCCATGGCAGCCGTCCTGGGCGCCCTTATGGCCCAGGTCGATCTGGGTGCCGGTGCCATCGGCGGCAAGGACTCTATGAGCGGCTCGTTTGAGGACGAGGCCGGTGAGCTCAACGTTCCGCCGACCCTGATCAGCTTCGCTGTTGCCGTGGGTAAGGCCGCCCGTGCCGTCTCGCCCGAGTTCAAGGGTCTGACGCATCGCGTCGTCCGCATCGCCCCCGCCACCTACGGCAAGGACTACCGCCCCGACGCTCAGCAGCTGCTCGCCGCGTTTGACGCCGTCGAGGCGCTCACCGCCAACGGCGACGCCCTGGCAGTCTCCACGCCCGGCTACGGCTGCGGCGCCGAGAGCCTCTTTAAGATGTGCGTCGGCAACCAGATCGGCATCGAGCTTGCCGAGGACGTGGACGTGGAGAGCCTCTTCACCCCGCTCTACGGCAGCTTTATCGTCGAGCTCGCCGAGGACGCCGAGCTGCCCGAGGTCGCCGACGGCGTTGTCGTCGAGCCCCTGGGCACCACCGTCGAGGGCTATGTCATCGACACCGGCTCTGAAGTCATCGAGCTCGCCGAGCTCCAGGAGGCCTGGGAGAGCGGCATCGAGGGCGTCTTCGCCTACCGCAGCGTCGGCGAGACCCCCGAGGTCGAGACCATCGACTTCCGTGCCAAGAATATCCACGTGTACGGCGGCGCCAAGATCGCCCGTCCGCGCGTGATCATCCCCGTGTTCCCCGGCAACAACTGCGAGTACGACAGCGCCCGCGCCTTCCGCGCAGCCGGTGCCGAGGCCGACACCTTCGTGATCAACAACCTCACGCCCGAGGCCGTCGCCGAGAGCACCCACGAGCTCGCCCGCCGCATCCGTGCAAGCCAGATCGTCATGATCCCCGGCGGCTTCTCGGGCGGTGACGAGCCCGACGGCTCCGCCAAGTTCATCACGGCGTTCTTCCGCGCTCCCGAGGTCACCGAGGCAGTCCGCGACCTGCTCAAGGCCCGCGACGGCCTGATGCTGGGCATCTGTAACGGCTTCCAGGCTCTGGTCAAGCTCGGCCTGGTGCCCTACGGTGACATCGTCGATGCCACGCCGGATGCACCCACGCTGACGTTCAACACCATCGGCCGCCATCAGAGCCGCCTGGTGCGCACCCGTATCTCGTCCAACCTGTCCCCGTGGCTGTCGCAGTGCAGCCTCGACGACCCCTACACCGTCGCCATCAGCCACGGCGAGGGCCGCTTTGTCGCCAACGACGAGGTGCTCGCCCAGCTGATCGCCAACGGCCAGGTCGCCACGCAGTACGTGGGCGAGGACGGCAAGCCGAGCATGGACCTTTCCGTCAACCCCAACGGCTCCGCACTTGCCATCGAGGGCATCACGAGCCCCGACGGCCGCGTCCTGGGCAAGATGGGCCATGCCGAGCGCCGCGGCGACAACCTGTACCGCAACGTGCCCGAGCATGTCCCCGGCGACAAGTTCATGCCGATCTTTGAGAGCGGCGTGGCCTACTTCGCTTAATGCGTCCCATCGGGTACAATCCCCTCGGGTAACAACACCCGCCACCGGCACGCCCGGTGGCGGGTTCTTTTTTGCTTCGCGCATACAGGAAGGACATCATGGAAAGCCGCAAGCCGTATCTCGCCACCCTGCCCGGACTCATCCTGGGCTGCCTCGTCTGCTGCGCGCTCTGGGGGTCGGCTTTTCCCTGCATCAAGATCGGCTACGGCCTCTTTGGCATTCCCGCGCACGACAGCGCCTCGCAGCTGCTCTTCGCGGGTCTGCGCTTCACCCTTGCCGGCATGCTGGTCATTGTTGGCATGAGCGTGGCCCAGTGCCGTCCGCTCGTTCCGCAAGTGCGCGATATCAAGCCCATCTGCATCTTGTCGCTCTTCCAGACTATCGGGCAGTACTTCTTTTTCTACCTGGGACTCTCGCGCGCCAGCGCCATGTCGAGCTCCATCATCGAGGCCAGCGCCAACTTCCTCGCAATCCTCTTTGCCGCCTTGGCGTTTCGCACCGAAAAGCTCGATGCGGCCAAGGTGCTCGGCTGCGTACTGGGCTTTGCCGGTGTCGCGCTCGTCAACCTTTCGGGCGCGGACGGCACCTTTGGCTTTACGCTCGACGGCGAGGGCTTTATCCTGGCCTCCACCGTCGCGGGTGCCCTTTCGACCTGCCTGATCGGCATCTTCTCGCGCGAGCACGAAGGCGTCTTGCTTGCCGGGTGGCAGTTCTTGGTCGGCGGCCTGGTCCTCACCGCCATCGGCTTTTTGATGGGCGGCACGCTCTCCCCCACGGCGATTGCCCCCGCCATCGCGCTCATCATCTACATGGCGCTTATCTCCGCGGTCGCCTACTCGCTGTGGTCGTGTCTGCTTGCCGCCAACCCCGTCAGCCGCGTCTCGGTCTTTGGCTTTATGAACCCCGTCTTTGGTGTGCTGCTGAGCGCGCTGCTGCTCGGCGAGGGCGCCGGCACGAGCCCCGTTACCGTCATCGTTGCCCTGCTGTTGGTCTGCGGCGGCATCATCATCGTCAACAAACCCAAAAAAGCCTAGCGAACTGCCCTTATTTAGCAGAGAGATTCACATACTTTAGTTTAATGGAGTACATCGGTGAGCTGAGGGCCGCCACGCACGCAAGCGTGCGCCCCTTTTTCTAGCGTATCTGGACGCCGGCTTTCTTTTTCTCGGCCTTGACGCGGTAGAGCTCCGCATCGGCAGCGCGAAGCAAGTCTTGCCAGGTATCGACACCGTCACCGACCCGTGCGTAGCCGATGGACATCCGCAGCAGATACGGCACGTCGGCACGTGCGAGCTCATCGTTGATTGCCGCACACAGGCTTATGATGTCCTGCCCCGCCGTCGCCTTTTGGAGCACCACGAACTCATCGCCGCCATAACGTGCGATAAAGCCACCAGACGCCGAGCAGACCTCTTTGAGCGTAGTAGATACGACCTGGAGGGCATGGTCGCCCTCCACATGTCCATAGTGATCGTTAATCTGCTTAAAGCCGTCGGCGTCCATCATAAGCAGATACACATCTTCGGCCTGATCCACATTTGAGAACAGCGACAGCATATAGGTCTCAAAACGGTTGCGATTGTTAAAGCCAGTCAACGGGTCGGTCGAGATCAGCTGCTCCTGGTAGATGATGTAGAGTAGCAATATGCTAATCATTATGCCGACACAAAGGCCGGGCACCGATAATACAACCTGAAAGGTACCGCCCACCAGGGCCGGAATGGCGAAAAATGCCAAGGTTCGATAGATGGCCTTCGTTTGCAGGCTTTCGACTTTTCGAGCCTGAATAAAGGCATGCAAGGACGTATATATGACGTAGCAGTAGCTAACGATAGGCTGAATCATATAAAGCGCTCCGCGACGATATACGCCCTGCGCATCGATATAGAACATAGTGTGCGTCCAGTAGCTGGTAAATGCCAACACGACCACCAATGCGGTTGGCAACGTTAAAAGTACCACCCTATAGGGCGTGGTCAGGAGCCGCGAGCCCTGCATCGTCTCGGAATAGAAAAACCAAATGAGGCACGCGATGGCGAACAGCGAAAACGAAACCGCGTTGGAAATCCAGTTGGCCGTGATGCCTACAGGAGTGCTCACGCCGTCCGAGAGCGTCCAGATCATATCGAAGAAAATGTAGGCAGCAGACGTGTAGCCCAGCATGCTAAACAAAAGCTGCTGGGTGCTCGAGAACAGGGAGCGACGGCTTCGTACGGCAAGCCCGATAAGAATAATCATGCATAGCAGGAATATCTCGATCTTGAGTGCCTTAACCACTAGACGCCATCCCTTCAATATCCAAGTGGTCAGAATCGCCCAATTCGAACCTGGGCAATAAACACCCCTTACTCCGTAGGGGTAAAGGGAATAATAACAGAGCGCCCGAACGTTGCTGCAAGACAGCTCTCGTTCGGGCGCCCATACGGCGCGAATTGCACACGCCGGCTTGATTGACTCGCGTCGACGATTACTCGCCGTCGATGTCGGTCGCGACGGCTTCCTCAATAGCCTCGACGCCTTCGACCGACAGATCCTCTTCGCCGTGGCAGAACTTCTTATCGACCCAGCCAGTCAGAATCGGAGCCATGATCGCCGTGATGATAACGGCGGTGGCGATCTGAGCGTACGCGGTGGGCGCAAGCTCGGCGTAGCGCGGTGCGACCTCGGCGAGGGCAACCGGTGTGGTCATAGCCGTGCCGGCAATGGTGGAGCAAGCCACAGCGGCCTTGCCATTGCCGCCGCACAGACGCTCGAACGCAAAGGTGATGGGACCGACGACAAACAGCGTGACAAGGCCCAGCAAGATGCCGGAAATACCGCCGGTGATAAAGCTCGACAGGCTCATGGACGCACCGAGCTGAAATCCGATGACGGCAATCGCGGGATTGGCACCGGGAACCAGCAAGTTCTTGATAAACGGGAACAGGTTGCCCAGAACCATGCCAATAACGAGTGGCAAGATGGAGCCGATAATGGTGCCAATGGGAATGTTGGCGAGGCCGGAAACACCGAGGATGATCATCGTGACGGCGGGGCCAGCCGTAAAGAACAGGATACCGACGGCGCCCTGCTCGGACTCATCGCCGAACTCGCCCATGATACCCGTATAGAGCGCCATGTTGCAAAACGTGATGCCGCCGATGATAGACACGGAGCTCAGACCCAGGAAGTTGTCGTTAAAGAAATATGCTACGCCCAGGCCGAGAGCCGCTGCGACGACCAGCTTGGGGATCAGCACGACGATACCGGTCTTGATGGCACCCGGCGTGGACTTAAAGCTGATGCCGGCGCCCACAAACAGCAGGATCGCGGCGACGATGGTATTGGAGCCACCGCGGCAGGCAGCCGTAAAGAAGCCGCCGATCTCAAAAACCTGCGGGCAGAAGGTGTTGAGCAAAAGACCGACGATCATCGGATAGATCATGATGTCGCCCGGGATGCGCGGGACCTTGAATTTCTTTTGCTCGTTGGCGGTCGCTTCCTGTGCCATGAAACCCCCATTTCCGCTGACGGGGTACAAAAGCCCACGTCACGCTTTGCTACAGTAAAGTTTGACCATGGTACCAGAAGAAATAGACCAGCTCGGTGAAAAAATCGACAAGTTGGGATGGAACGAGATTCGGCGCCCGCGACGCCACCCCTATATAAGGCTCAAGACGATATAGAGTACGATGCCCGAGACGCAGCACCACAGCATCGATTTTGTCTTGACCGCCACGACCACGACGCCGGCGGCCGCAATCCAGGGAACCAAGGCAGGCCAGAGCCCCGCGTCGAACGCGCCGGGACTCACCAAGTCGTTGGCGACCAGCGCGGCAAAGGCAGCGGGCGGGATATAGCCCAGGGCCTCGGTAATGCGGGGCGACAGGGTCCGCCCGCGCAAGGCGAACGCCGGCGCGATGCGAAAGAACGCGATAGCAGCCCACGACGACAGCCACAGAACCAAGAACTCGTTAACGGGCATCGCGGGCACCTCTTCCGTCAAATACAGCATCGCACGCCAGCGCAATGGTAATGCCGACCACGACGCTTGCCGGCACGGCAATATTCACGAGGCCCAAGAACTTGCATACGGCGACGGACACCGCGCCCGAAACCGCCGCGACAACGTTGCCGCGCGACAGCCGCTGCGAAAAGAGCAGGCAGATAAAGAGCGAGGTGCAGACAAAGGCTGCAATGGCGGTGGGAACATCGACAACGGCGCCGACGATGGCGCCCATCGTACACGATACGCCCCATGTTGCGATAAGGATCACATTGAGCACAAAGGACTCGCGCGGGCCCCAATCCTCCCCTTCAACCAACTTGGCAAGCGAGATGCCATATGCCTCCTCGGTAAGTGTCGCGGCAACAGCCAGCGTCTGACGCTTCGAGGCACCCGTCAGATGCGGCGCGATCGATGCCGAGTAAAGCGCAAAGCGCGAGGAGATGGCAGCGACGCTCGCGACGATCGATGCTGCAGGCACGCCCGCCAGCCACAGGTTGCAGATCATAAACTGGCCGCTGCCCGTCACAAACGTGCCGCTCAGAGCAAAGACCATCCAGGGCTCCATTCCCGTCTGCCCCATGATCATTCCGCACGGCGCGCCTATTGCAACATAGGTAAGCATCACTGGCCAGACGATTTTAAAGATCCTAAGGACCATGCCACTCCCATTCTGGTAAGTCGTCTGCAGCGCGCCTCGCAACGCAGCAGAAATATCAACCGGTGGCAATAAAGTTCGCCTACAATTGCCACCGGATCGAAAGACACAACTTTTTAGGAAGTCATTATGACAGCTATCGATCGAGACCGGGCGCGCGCGGCCTTCAAAAGCTACACCGATGCCTACGACGCCACCAACCCACGCATCGCGCTCAAAATCGAGCATACGTACCACGTGGCCGAGGCATGCGATGCCGTAGCGCGCGAGCAGGGCTGGTCGTCAGAAGATATTGACTTGGCGTGGCTTTGCGGCCTGCTACACGATATGGGCCGCTTTGAGCAGCTGCGGCGCTGGGACACCTTTAAGGACGCCGAGAGCATGAGCCATGCAACACTGGGCGTCGAGGTCCTCTTTGGCGAGAACCCCGCCGATGCACCCGCCGTAACGAGCATCCGCGACTTTATCGATGACCCGGCAGAAGATGAGCTCATCCGAGCGAGCATTGCCTATCACAGCGATTTCCGTCTACCCGCACAGCTCGACGAGCGCACGCGGCGCTTCTGCGACATCGTGCGCGACGGCGACAAGATCGACATAATGCGCACCATCGCTGACAGTACCGTCGACACCATCCTCAAAGTGAATGAGGACACGTTTCTTTCCAGTGGCTTCTCGGCGCCGACGCTCGCCGCCTTTGACGAGCGCCGGTGCGTCGCACGCGATGAGCGCGAGGAGCCGGCAGACTTCCTGGTAGGGCTCATCTGCTTTATGTTTGAACTTGTCTATCCCGCAAGCCGCGCGCTGGCGCGCGAGCAGGGCGATATCTACCGCCTGCTCGACGCACCCTTTGGCATTAAACGGCCCTTTACCGATCCCGCCACACAGGCGACCTGGGAGCGCCTCAAAGGCGAGATGCGCACCTGGCTGGCAGGCGCCTAGCGCTCAAGCTGAGCCAGCAGCTCTTCGACAACCTCAACGGCATCACCGACGACCTTATACTGGGCGGCGCCAAAGATGGGAGCATCCGGGTCCTCGTTAATGGCGATAATGCACTCCGCCCCGCCAATGCCGGCGAGATGCTGGATAGCGCCCGAGACACCGATGCTCACGAGGAGCTTCGGCGAGACCGATACGCCCGTCTGACCGATCTGATGGCGATACTCCAGCCAGCCGGCCTCCACAACGGGTCGCGTGCAGCCGAGCTCGGCGCCCAGGGCGTCGGCGAGCTTTCGCATCAGAGGCAGGTTCTTCTTGGAGCCGATGCCGCGACCCACCACGACAAGACGCTCGGCATCGGCAATCGAAGCCTGCTGTCCCCACTCCTCGGCGGGGATCGAGATTTCGACGCGGGCCTTAACGCCATCTGCCAGTAATACCTGGACAATCGCGCCGGAGCGGCTGTAGTCAAAGTCGGGCGCCTTAAAGATGCCGGGACGCACCGTAGCCATTTGAGGGCGATGGTTGGGGCAAACGATGGTAGCCATCAGGTTGCCGCCAAACGCCGGGCGCGTCTGCTGCAACAGGCCCGTCTCCGTATCCATCGAAAGCACGGTGCAGTCGGCTGTAAGGCCCGTCTGCAAGCGCACGGCAACGCCGGGCGCCAACTCGCGCCCAAAAGCGCTCGCGCCGTACAGAATAGCCTCGGGCTTGCGCTCGGCTACCAAATCGCAGATCAGGCGGGCGTGGACCTCTGCATCGTTTTGGCGCAGGCGCTCGTCGCGACAGACCAGGACCTCGTCCGCGCCGGCACAAACCAGATGCTCCAAGTCCCCAAGCGAGCCCTCGGGGCCCATGCCGACCAGCGCTACCAAGCGACAGCCGCGGGCATCAGCAAGCTCGCGGCCCTTGCCCATGAGCTCATATGCCACGGGAGCCACTGTATCGTGCTCGTCGGTCTGCACGAATACCCAAATGTCTCGATATGCATCGAGGTCCACCGCGCCGGCGGCCTCATCACGCTCAATCGAGATCGCGTTGACCGGACAGGCGTCGACGCAGCCGCCGCACAGGATGCAGCCGTCGGTTACGCGGGCGCAGCGGTTGGGGCGCTCACCCTCCACCACAATGCCACCCGAGGCACAGGCGCGGACGCAGCGACCGCAGCCGATGCAGGCTTCGCTATCGATAATCAGTCCGCTCATCTATGCCATCCCCTCGATAATCTTGGCAAGCTTTGCCGCCTGCTCGGTCGGTGTGCCCTCAACGGCTTCACACGTTTGATCGCGGTCAGGCACAAACGAGCGCACGACCTGCGTCGGCGAGCCGGCAAGGCCGCAGCGCGCGGGGTCGGCATGCACGTCGGCAGCGCTGACCACGCGCACGTCCGCCTCCTCTGCCGCACGAATACCGGCAATGCTCGGCATACGCAGCCGGCCGATCTCCTTGGCGGTCGTCATCGCACACGGCATCTCAAGATAGACCGTCTCTTCGCCGGCATCGCATCCGTGAACGAGCGCCAGCGAACCGCACGTCGTAAAGCCCGCGCTCTGCACGCAGCTCACGTCGGTCACGCAGGGAATCTCGAAGGCGCCGGCAAGCTCGGGCCCGATTTGCGCCGTATCGCCGTCTACCGCCATCTTGCCGCAGATGAGCAGGTCAAAGTCTTCATCGAGCGCCTCGATACCACATTTGAGCGCATAGGTGGTAGCCAGAGTATCAGCACCCGCAAAGGCGCGGTCGGTCAGCAACAGGGCGTCGTCGGCGCCGCGGGCGATACAGTCACGCAATAGCGACTCAGTCGCGGGAATGCCCATCGACACTACCGTCACGCGCACATCCATGCCAAAGCCGATAAAGTCGTCCTTCAGTGCCAGAGCGCACTCCAGGGCGCTCGCGTCAAAGGGATTAATGACCGCCTGCCTACCATCGCGCACGATGGTATTGGTCTTGGGATCCATCTTGACCTCGGTGCTACCCGGCACCGCCTTGACGCACACCACCATATGGAAATCGCTCATCTTCACGCGCCCCCTTTCTGGACGAGTTCATCCAAGAGCTTCTCCGAAAACAGGTTGCCGCGACCCAGCTGCCCGGCAGGATCGAGCTGGAGCTTGAGCCGCGCCGATTCGACCATGGCCTCGTGGCCGTACATCGTCTCCAAAAAACCCGCCTTGATCTTGCCGACGCCGTGCTCGGCAGAGACGGCGCCGCCCATAGCCGTAACCTCGGAGGCCCACTGGGCAAACAACTCGCCGCCGCGGCGGTAATCCTGCGCATCGCGCGGCAGAATGTTCACATGCAGGTGGTTGTTACCAATGTGTCCCCAAGCGGCAGACTCGAGCCCGCTTTCGGCCAATGTACGTCGATAGAGGGCGACGACATCGGCCAAGCGTGCGTTGGGCACCGACATGTCCGAGCCCAGCTTGGTGATGGTGGGGTCGGTGCGACGACGCTCGTCGATAAGCATATTGACGCTCTCGGGCACCGCATGGCGGAAGAATCGCTGGCACTCGCGATCGACCTCGGTGCGCGCGACCCAGGTCGCATCATCGCTGCCACCCGCAAGCTCCAATACCCACCCCAGGTGATACAGCTCCTCAGTCGCCTGGGCTTCATCATCGCAGTCGAGCTCCACGTAAACGCAGACCTTGGCCTCTTTGTCGAGCGCCGGCAGCGAGGCAAACGCGGTCGACTGCTCGCGCTGGCGACGTAGGATATCCAGGGCGCCCGCATCGAAATACTCGATGGCGGCCGCGTGGGACAGGACGGGGCGCACGGAATCGGTGAAGGACACGGCCTTGTCTTCGCTATCGAAAAAGCAGCTTACACCCCAAACGACCGCCGGTGCCGGCTGCAGGGCAATCTCGAGCTCCGTAATGACGCCGAGCGTGCCGCAGGCGCCGATAAAGAGGTCGATGGCATCCATGTCGTCCGCAACAAAATAGCCCGAAGCATTTTTGGTCTTGGGCATGGTGTAGGCGGGAAGATCAAGCTCGAGCGCACGGCCTTCCGCCGTCACGAGTGACAGGTGGCGGCCCTGGGCAAAAGCCTCGCCGCGCTGAAGCTCAAGCAAATCGCCATCAGCCAGCGCGACGTGGAGTCCCGTGACATGCGGGCGCATGGGACCGTAAGCGTAGCTGCGGGCGCCGGAGGCGTTGCATGCCGCCATGCCGCCCAGACAGGCAGATGCCTCGGTGGGATCGGTGGGAAAGAACTGCTCGGGGGACTCTTGGAACTCCTCGTAGGCCTCAAGCGATGCCTGGTCCCAACCAGCGGTCGGCAGTACCTTCTTGCTCAGCTGCTTACGCAGCTCCGAGAGCACAACGCCCGGCTCCACGCGCAGCAGTAATTGGCCTTGTTCATCGCGGCGAAGGCCCAAGTAGCGATTCATACGGGAAGTATTGAGGATATGCCCACCGTGGGGCACGGCACCGGCGGCAAGGCCGGTTCGGGCGCCCTGAACCGTTACCGGGACACGCTCGGCATGGAGCGTTTCCAAAATGGCACGGACCTCGTCTTCCGTTGTCGGAAACGAGATGCTCGATGCTTCGCCCGATGCACGAGATTCATCGCGGCCATACTCTTCGAACTCGTCGGTGAAGGGTTTGATGGTTGCAGACACGCGAACTCCCCCTTTAGCTAACTACAGTGTTTGCAGGGAGATGTTACCGCATCGTTTCGTCGACGTGTTCGAGACCGTCTCCATAATTGGCGATTTTTACGTTCGTGCAATTCGGCGAGCGGCAAGGTTTCCTCGGCAGACGATGCTTTTGACACATATCGCCCCGCCGTCGCCGATCGCGTAAATGTCGCTCGAAAAAAGTTGAAGTAATTTTTACTGCCTTTTACCTGCGGAGATGTCAATCCGTCAAGCATTTGGTCAGAAATTGGTCAAGTAGCGGCTGATACGGTCGGCGTCGACAGCCAAAACCGATAGAAGTTTTGGCCCCAGAAGCAGGGAGGCTCCCATGGCATATTACTGGCCCCAGTACGGCGTCGCCATCGAGGTCGACGACGATCCCTATCTCCTGCCTTTCGACGAAGAGGCGTTCCCCGATACGGCGGTCTACCACGTCACCACCGATGTTATCTGCGACCCCGAGTCGTTCTCGGCGCTCGCCCACCACATCGCGCGCATCCACGACATCGAGCTCCCTCACGACTTTGACGAGCTCATCTACTCGCGCCGCCTGATGCTTCACATGCTCTTTGGAGCGGACCCGTCCACGTTCGCACGTGTCTATACCACCAAGGACGCCGCATGAGTGCGAAGAAGCCGCCCCGCCTCGCAGGACTGGGGCGTCGCAAGAAACTCGTCGTTGTCTGCCTGGCTATCGTCTGCGCCCTCATCGCCGTAGGGCTATACGCCTGGCAGTCGCAGCCCGTGCCCGAAGCGGGCGCCTCAGTCACGACGGCAGAGGGTAAATCGCGACAAGAAATCCAAGATGAGCTCGATGCCATCGTCCGCGACAACATGATGACGATTTCGGTCGCGCCGGTCGCTCAGCTGCAGGAGGACGGCAAGCTGCGCGTCAACGTACAAAACGTCCAAGACAATAAATTTCCCCAGCGATTCCGCGTCATCCAAAACGACGAGACCATGTACGAATCCGGCGTGGTCGAAACCGGCAAGACAATCGAGACGTGCCCCGCCGGCGACATCAAGGAAGGCGAGGCGTACATCGAGATTCAGGCACTCGATGCCAAGACCCTCGACAGCCACGGCAATCCGACACGTGTCAAGGTACGGGTTGAGCAAGCCGAGAACTAGCTTTTTCAGCCGACGCGGCACCGTGCGCAATTCATCAGCATTCGTCCAATCATCGCGGGGACGGCCCGCGGCGAATAGAAAGGAACGACCATGGACATCACCAGGAACATGAACGGAGCCAGAGCGCTCGTCGTGGGCGCAGGGCTCGCGCTCGCGCTCGCAATGGGCGCCGCCCCGACGCCAGCTATGGCAGCCGGGCGCGCTGGAACAACGAAAGTAATGGTCAGGACCGAGATCGACAACGTTGAGTTCAAAGTTCCGACGGTTATTCCCTTCGTCGCCAAGGCCGACGGCACGCTTCAGGGCCCCTCAGAAGACGCGACCAC
Organism: Collinsella sp.; assembly: GCA_036298675.1. Lineage (GTDB taxonomy): Bacteria > Actinomycetota > Coriobacteriia > Coriobacteriales > Coriobacteriaceae > Collinsella. The sequence goes on from JAXJIO010000019.1 coordinate 40,041, forward strand.
CATCGACAATCATTCGGCCTACGGCATCCATGCCACCAACATGAAGATCGACGCCATGAACACCTGGACCATTGCCGCCGACGCCAAGGCCGGAACCGCACAGAACTCCATCGACTTTAAGGTCGGCCCCGACGGCGCACTCCAGAACGCCAGCGCCGCAATGCAGGGGACGGGCCTCGATCTTTCCAAGAATGCAGCCTTCGACATGGGCTACCAGGGCATTGCCGGCGGCACGGACAAAATTAAGCTCAAGACAAGCGGAAACGTCGCCCGCGTCACGCGCGACATCTTCCACGTAACCGGCGAAGGCGATCAGGTTGCAACGATCACCTGGACGGTCGAGCCCGGTGCGCACACGGCATAAGGCCGTCGCCCTGGCCGCCGCCGTCAGCATCCTAGCGTTTGGGCCAGCCATGGCCTTTGCCCAGCAAGAACAGGCGCAGGCCGCCACGCAAGTAACGGTCGACCTCTCGGAGCTCGACCGCGGCAACCGCGAGGAACCGTTGGCACAGACAGACGACAGACGATGGCTCTTGGCAGCAGGCGCCACGGCAGCAGGCACGGGAACCGCCGGCCTCGGTCTGCACATCAAACGCAGCCAGAAACGAAACACGGACAGGCCGCACTAAATTAGCTAAGGAGACCCCATGGCATCGAAGAACCTTTTGCCCGTCGTCGCACTCTGCGGCGCGCTCGCAACCGGAACGCCTGTCGCCGCTTGGGCGACTCCCGTCATGGCAGGCTCCTTACCAGCAGCCCTAAGCTCCGCCCCAAATCCGTCGAGCACCATTGCGTGCGAGCGTTTTTCGATCGCACAGGCCGCGATCTCAACCTCGGGATGCCTTCGTCGTAATACGGACGGCTCGATAGTCGTGGATATCAAGCGTTCGAACAAGGCAAACGGCTCCCAGGCGGGGTGCGCCGTCTGCACGTGGCGCTCGGTTGTGCTCGATGCGGATGGCGATCCATGCAATTTAGAGATGCGCATCGACATCGCTTCGGTCGATGACTCGGCGAACGGAGCGAAGGTCGCCTTCGACGGTGCGTTTTTCGAGAAAGGAGGCGGTATATGTCTGGGCTGCGCTGCCGCGAATGCAGACGACACGCAGCCCACCCTCTCATTCACGGCATCGTTGCGGCTGACCAAAGCCGACACCGATGCCATCGCGGCGGGAGAAGCATCCCTGCTGTTCTACGACGACAATGCCGAAGGCGCCAAAATCAAAGACGATAAGCAAAACGGGTCGCTCAGCCTTACTCGAGGGGCGAAACTCTGCCCTATTGAGATCGATGTCCAGGCGCAAGACAGGCAGCGCGTACTTGCCGACCCGGCGCTCCTCGAAATGGAATGGAATGGAGCTGGAGCCATCGGGATTGCTCCCTTTGCATTGAACGAAATGGCCTTCCCATCAAAAGATGGGACCACGAACGCAGCCATAACAGAGGATAAAGCAGATAGCGCGTCACTGTCGGCTAACGACATCTCCGCCCCTTCAGAGGAACCGGATGAAACTGCTATCGAGTCAAACGATCCCCAACTCGAGGACGGCCTAGGCCTTGCTACGCCTCAAGATGTCGATGAGGGCAACTGCTGCGTGCTTGCCGCCCTCGACCACACAGAGGTCATCGATGCTGCAAACATCGAAGTTGCCGCCGCCAATCAGCCCGTCCGCAAGTCGGCCATCATCGCATTTCCCGAATCCATCGAAGTCGTCTTTTTGCCATCAGGCGAGGTCGTGGCCCCAACGCTGCTCACCTTGTTGGGCGCCAAGAATACTCGAAACGAAATTAAAAAGGTCACGGTTGTCGACCCTGCAACCACCGCTAAACTGCGTCTATACGCCGTTGCCCCAGACGGAAGCAAGACCTTGGAATTCGATGGCGACACACTTCTAGCCTGGCGACGTCTGGACATTATGCAAGACGTCTCGTATCAGATCGAACTCGAAGGGTTTGATCGTACCCGCGATGCCAATATCATCGCCGCGGCTATTGAATCCCCACAGCGGCTTATGACACTGCGCTTTGACTACTATCCCTATGTCCCGACAACCACCTGAGGCTTAAATGCTGCGCATCATTCTCTAATACCACTTATATAACGTATTAGATGAGTCGCGATGTGCCTCGCATTTCGTTCTGCTACGATTGCCACGTTGGCATCAATGCAGGAGGGCTCATGCCGGGCTTGGGAACAATCATCAACGTTGCGCTTTTAGTTGCGGGCGGTCTTTTGGGATTAGCGGGCGGCCACTTCATTACACCGCGCATCCAAGACACGCTCATGAAAGCATCGGGGCTGTGCGTCCTGTTTATCGGCCTGGGCGGCACCATGCAAAAGATGCTCATCATCGATGGAAAGGCGCTAGCGACCACCGGTACCACCATGCTCATCGTCTCATTTGCGCTCGGTTCGCTCATCGGCGAGGCCATCAACTTGGAGGCCGCCATCGAGAACCTTGGCGAATGGCTCAAGCGCAAGACTGGCAGTGAGGGCGATAACGAGTTCACCAACGCTTTTGTCTCGACTTCACTCACCGTGTGCATCGGCGCCATGGCAATTGTGGGATCGATCCAGGACGGCCTGCTCGGCGACTGGTCAACGCTTGCCCTCAAGGGCGCACTGGACTGCATCATCGTCTGCACCATGACGGCCTCGCTTGGCCGCGGCTGTATCTTCTCCGCCCTGCCCGTCGCCGTGTTCCAGGGGACGATCACGTTGTTTGCCGGCGCGCTCTCCCCCATCATGACCACAGCTGCCCTCAACAGCCTTTCGCTCGTAGGCTCCATGCTCATCTTCTGCGTCGGCGTCAACCTCATCCGTCCTCAGACCTTCCGCACGGCCAATATGCTTCCCTCCGTCGTCATCGCTGTCATCTACGCCCTCCTGTTCTAAATCTATCAACGCAGCGGTATCTCGAACATCTGTTTGATGCTGTGCTATGATATGAGGTCACCGTAGCTGCGTTCGAGAGGAGGAGCGGTGGCCGACCAGGACATCAAGATGCTCATCGAGCGCATTATGGCCGAGGCCCGGACCCATCAGTCCGCCCGCTTCTCAAACGAAATCTACGCAGACGAGCCGATTCTCAAAACCGGCCGACAGATGCAGAATTTCCTCCCCGACCAGTACCGTAAAATGCGCGAGATATCGCGCTGGCAGGATGACCCCAAGGGCGGTGCGGGCCGCTGGCTTTCGGAAGCCGAGCTTTTTTACCGCCAGGGCCTGCTGATGGCCGACTTTGAGGACGACTGTCCCTACAACGGCACCTTTAAGTCGTACTTTCCCACCTACAACGCCATGAGCGACCGGCAACTGCGCGGCTACTTTACCTGGCGTGCCCAAGTGCGCCGCGGAACCGTCGAGGAAACGTCTACGTCCTTTGCCTTTCTGTATCTCTATGAGCTGATCTGCGGCATTGGCGTAGATAATCCACTCGATGGTTTTAACAAGATCAAGGCTTTTTGGGATGTCTATCGCGCCTTCGAGCCCGGCATCGACCGGTTTGCGCGCGTGTGGCTGCAAGATTACGCCGTGTTCCACGGGCTCGACCCCAAGCTGCTTCGCGACTCTAAAACCGTCATGTTCGATAACGCCCTTATCGAACTGCGGCGCGCGGCACGAGACCTTGTACCGGCACCGGCACCGTCCGGCCAGACCCCAAAGCGTCGCAAAACCTCCGAGCCCACGCTCCCCCTTCCGCCCGATGAGGTGCGCGAGGAGCGACTCATGGCCGCCATCAACGCCCTCTCCACGTACAACCTAAGTAACTCGCGGCTCGACCGCAGCCACCACCGCGATCTGCGCCACGTGGCATGCGCCGTGTATGTCCGCATGGTGCGCTACTATGACACGCACCGAAAGACCGGCATCGTGGCGAGTTTATTTGGGGAGGAGACGGCCATGCCCTACACCATGTTTGCCTCGGCCGTATTCTTTGCGCCCGAGCACCACGAGGACTGCGAATACCGTCTGGATCCTATCCATATCTACCGTTGCCAAAACGGCTTTTGGGAATGCATGCGTATCCACGGTAGTAGGCAAAAGAGCAGCAAGCTCGGTGAAATGATGCGCGCCTGCGACCAACGCTTGCGCCTGGCGCTGGACCCCGCCCATCCCCTTAAGGAAGAAAAGGTCCCCAAATATCTGGCCAAGATTATCGATGACGAGATTGTGGCATGGCTTTCGTGGGACGCCGCACACCAGCCCGTCAAGATCGATATCGATTTGAGCCAGCTGGGGCACATTCGGAGCGCTGCCGCACAAACGCGCGAAGCGCTTTTGATCGACGAGGAACGCGAGGACGGCGCGTCCGCAGAAGCCGAGGCAGCGGACTCAGGGCAACCGGAAGCCGAGCCCGTAGCCGACGCGATGGTCGAGGCGGTCGCGGCGGCTGCAGGGCAGGACGAGTCCGACGAGCCGACCATATCCACCGAACAGTTTGGTGTCGTGGCACCGCTTCTCGCGCCGACGCCCGCGTTCGCAGCTGCTGCGCCCGCTGACGCCACGAACGAGCTCGCGCCCGCCGCAGACGCCTATCTCCGCGCGCTGCTCGAGCACAACGCAGTACAGGCGGAATCGGCGGTAGTGCAATCGAAGCAGAGCGAGGACATGCTCGTCGATACCATCAACGAGGCGCTCTTTGACCTGGTAGGCGACACCGTAATTGAATTTAGCGCGGCAGGGCCGCAGATTATCGAGGACTACGAAGCAGACGTGAGAGGATACCTAGACCATGAGTGATACCGCATCCGCAGCACCTCGCGTGCCCAAGCGCGTCGCTGCCGTCATTCTCAACTCGCTCAAGGGCGGCGTGGTCCCGCGCATCGGCCTTCCTTACATCACCGTAGGGCGCGAGGTCGAGATCCGCGCCCTGCTCACCGATCTGAGTCTCATCGCCGACGGTGGCGCGAGCTTCCGCTTTCTGGTCGGTCGTTACGGCGCCGGCAAGAGCTTTTTGCTCCAGACCATCCGCACGCACGCCATGGGCGAGGGATTCGTCGTCGCTGATGCCGACCTGTCGCCCGAGCGCCGCCTGCAGGGCGGTCAGGGACAGGGCCTTGCCACCTACCGCGAGCTCATCCGCAATATATCGACTAAAACGCGCCCCGAGGGCGGTGCGCTCAACCTTATCCTGGATCGTTGGGTCGCCTCGTGTGCCGACGTCGACGAGTCGGTCGTCAATGCCCAACTGGCCCCGCTCGAGGAGATGGTCCACGGCTTCGACTTCACCCGCATGCTTCGCCGCTATCGCACGGCCGTATCCGAGGGCGACGAAGAGGCCATGAGCCGCGTGACCAAATGGATCCGCGGCGAATACCGCACCAAGAGCGAGGCGCGCGCCGAGCTGGGCTCCTCAACCATCATCAGCGATGACGACTGGTACGACTACGTCAAACTCATCGCGCGTTTTTTGGTTTGCAGCGGCTACAAGGGCATGCTGGTGCTCATCGACGAGCTCGTGAATCTGTATAAGATTCCCAACGCCATCACGCGCCAGTACAACTACGAGAAAATCCTGACCATGTACAACGACACACTTCAGGGCAAGGCGCAGTACCTGGGCATGATCATGGGCGGCACGCCGACCTCCATCGAAGACCGCCGCCGCGGCGTGTTCTCCTACGAGGCCCTGCGCAGCCGACTCGCTCAGGGCCGCTTTGCGCGCGAAGACCTTAAGGACACGCTCGCGCCCATCATCCGCCTGCAGCCACTCACCTATGAGGAGCTGCTGGTGCTCATCGAAAAACTCATGCAGATCCATGCCGGCTACTTTGGCTGGACGCCCACGCTTGCCGAAAACGACTTGGTGGACTTTCTCAAGATTGAGTTCAGCCGCGTGGGAGCCGACACGCACTTGACGCCGCGTGAGGTTATCCGTGACTTTATCGAGCTGCTCGATATCCTGTGTCAGAACCCCGATGCAAATGTGGCCGAGCTGCTGCAAAGCGTCGGCGGCGACGCGCTGGCGCCGGCAGCCGCAACAGGCGACACCGGCACCGCAGGCGGCGACCGCAACTTCGCCGAGTTCACCATCTAACCTACCAAAAAGGGACAGGTTTATTTTGGCAGGTTTTATCTGGGCAAACGTTGAAGCAGTAATGCAGCAAGCCGTTGCCAGCCGCGTTGAGAGATTCGTTGTTGAAAGGAGGCCCCGTGAACGCCTTTGACCGCTACGCCCCGTTTATCCAAGACTTCATCTACTCCCACGATTGGGAGAGCTTGCGCTCTATCCAGGTTGCGGCGGCAGATGCCATCTTCAACACACAGGACAATGTGCTCCTGACGGCATCCACGGCTTCCGGCAAAACCGAGGCGGCCTTCTTTCCCATCCTGACCGAGTTTTGGGAGAACCCGCCCGCAAGCGTGGGCGCCCTCTACATTGGCCCCCTCAAGGCGCTCATCAACGACCAATTCGTCCGCCTCAACGACCTGTGCGAAGAAGCCGATATCCCCGTCTGGCACTGGCATGGCGATGTCTCGCAATCACACAAGGCCAAACTCATCAAAAAACCGAGCGGCATCCTACAGATTACGCCCGAGTCGCTCGAGGCGCTCCTGATCCATAAGCACATGGCGATCCCGCGCATGTTTTGCGACCTGCGCTATGTGGTTATCGACGAAGTCCATTCGCTCATGCGCGGCGACCGCGGCGGGCAGACGCTCTGTCTTATCGAGCGCCTCTCGCGCATGGCAGGCGTGCAGCCCCGCCGCATTGGCCTTTCGGCCACCATCGGCGACCCCGAGCGCACGGGCGCCTTTCTATCGCAGGGAACGGGGCGCGACTGCGTTATCCCCCGCTTTGAGGAACCGCGCCGCGTGTGGCGCATCTCCATGGAGCACTTCTACAACTCGGGCCCCCAGGCGCAGCAGCGGGGATTCGAGAGCATGGGTCCTCAAGAGGCCGAAGTGCTTGCGTGCGAGCGTATTGAGACGGCGGCGCCCGCGGCGCTGCCCGCATCCGGACAAGACATGTGCCGCAGCGGACAGCTTGCACAGGAAGAACGCCGTCAACGTCGCGAGCAGGCGCGGGGCAAGGCCGCTCCCAAAGACCGTCGCACTTCCTCGGCCCCCGAGGGCGAAGTCGACATCCCACGAGCGACCGAGCAGGCGCTTCTCAACCCCACCGACACGGCGCCCGACAACGCCGACCCCGGTATGGGCTATATCTTTGAGCATACGCGCGGCCGCAAGTGCCTGGTCTTTGCCAACTCGCGCGAGGAGGCAGAGGCCGTGTGCTCCATGCTGCGCAGCTACTGCGAGAGCCGGCACGAGCCCGACCGCTTTCTCATCCATCACGGCAATCTTTCGGCATCGCTACGCGAGACGGCCGAGGAGCTCATGCGCGACGAGGAGCAGGCGCAGACAACCGTCACCACCTCTACGTTGGAGCTCGGTATCGATATCGGCCGCCTGGAGCGCGCCTTCCAGATTGACGCGCCGTTTACCGTCAGCTCCTTTTTGCAGCGCATGGGGCGCACAGGCCGTCGCGACCTACCGCCCGAGATGTGGTTTGTCATGCGTGAGGAAGAACCTGAGCCGCGCACGATGATGCCCGAAACCATTCCCTGGAAGCTCCTGCAGGGTATCGCGCTCGTACAACTCTATCGCGAGGAAAAGTGGGTCGAGCCGCCCGAGCTCGATCGACTCCCCTACAGCCTGCTCTATCACCAGACTATGTCGACCCTCGCCAGCACCGGCGAGCTCACGCCGGCCGAACTTGCCCAGCGCGTGCTCACGCTCAGCTATTTCCACCGTGTCTCGGCAGACGATTACCGCGTGCTGCTACGTCACCTCATTAAGATCGACCATATCCAGGTCACCGAAGGTGGCGGGCTCATCGTGGGTCTCGCGGGCGAGCGCATCATCAACAACTTTAAGTTCTACGCCGTGTTCCAGGAAAACGAGGAGTTTACCGTCCGGAGCGAATCGGCCGAGCTGGGCACGATCGTTAATCCGCCCCCGCTCGGTGAGCGCATCGCCATCGCCGGACACTGCTGGATTGTCGAGGAAGTGGACTGGAAGCGCCACGCTGTCTTTGCCACGCAGGTCAAGGGCCGGGTGCCGGCCTACTTTGGCGACTGCCCCGGCGACATTAACACGCATGTGCTCGAGCGCATGCGCCAAGCGCTCACTGAGCACGCAGCATATCCGTACCTTATGGGTAACGCACGGGCTCGCTTGGCGCAGGCTCGTCATACCGCCGAGATTTCGGGCGCGGGAACTAAGCCGCTCATCAATCTGGGTGGCGACACCTGGGTGCTCTTCCCCTGGTTGGGCAGCTACGCCTTCCTAGCACTCGAGCGCATGCTTAAAATCAAATGCGCCGCTGAGCTGGGCCTTCGCGGACTCGACCCGTCACGCCCGTACTTTATGCAGTTTAAGATGAAGGCCGACGAGGAGACGTTCTTTGAGGTGCTCGCCGCCGAGGCCGAAAAGGACTTCGATCCCATCGAGCTCGTCTATCCTGGCGAGGTGCCTTACTTTGACCGCTACGACGAGTTTGTTCCCGAAGAGCTCGTGCGCAAGGGCTTTGCCGAAGGCGTGCTCGACATAGAGGGCATGAAGCAGCGCGTTCACGGCTGGCGCGACCACGCCTAAGACCAGTCTTTTTTGGGACGGGGAGACTTACTTGTCGTGAAGGACGGTGCCGAGGAAGTCGGTGTCGAAGGGCACGGCTTCGGCAAAGGCGTAGTCGCCGTCGCTGGCGATGAGCAGGTAGTTTTCCTCGCCGCTGAACTTCGCATCGCCACATGGGACCACCCAGGCGTGGACGAATACCTCGAGTGCCGTGGCAGCGCAGTCGCGAAGGAACGTCACATCGCTCCCCTCGTTTGCGCTCACGATATTGGCCACGTAGATACCCCCGGGGTTCAGGCTGCCCCGCACCAGGCGCAGCGCCTCAACGGTCGCCAGCTCGCGCACGGGCTCGGCACCGCCAAAGCAATCGCTCACGACCACGTCGTAGCGACGATGGCCCACGCTCGTCACACCCAGATACGAGCGAGCCTCAGCGGTAATCACTCGCAGGCGATCGCCCACCGTGCGCTCCAGCTCGTCCAGGTAGAACCAACGGCGCGCCAGGCGCGTAATCTCAGCATCGTACTCAATGACGTCCATGCGCAAGCTCTCGTGCGACATCAGCGCAAACTTGGGATAGGCAAACCCGCCGCCGCCCAGCATGAGCATGCGGTCGATACCGTGACCATAGGCGTCATGCATTGCGCGCTCGGCCTCAAACACGTCGTCAAACGCACGATAGTACGCAAAGACGGGCTCTGCCCAACGCTCGCCAACGTAGCTTGCGCTTTGGTAGACTCCGCCTTGCACCAACACGCGAATCTCATCGCCGCCCTCATCGTGCACGCGTTTCACACGCGCCAACCCATTGCGGGTTCGCGCAACCTGCAGACAGGCAGCACGAACAGCGACAGCGGCCGCACCAAGCGCCGCGGCTCCCAGAGCAACGCCGGCAACGACGCCGGCAGAAACACTCGGCTTGTTCATCTAGAGCTCCTTTTGCAGATAAAGGCCATGGTCATAAAATCCAAGATGGCGATAGTACTCGCGTGTGCCAATCGCACTAATCACGTTGATACGCGCATAACCCGCATCCCGGGCAATCTCGCATGCACGCTCTACGAGCAAACGCCCCAACCCGTGATGCTGCGCCGCCTGTCCCTGGTCGCCCACGCGTGCCGCCATGCCATACACGTGCACCTCGCGAATCATCGCCTCGTCCGGCGTCGTCGGCAACTCGTCCGCATGCGCGGCAACAAACGAATGGTCAGGCAGCGACAACCGCAAAAAGCCCGCGATTTTGCCCTGCGGTGTCACCCACTGCAAAAAGCGCTCGTGCGTCACCGGCGTCTCGTACGCCACCCCCTCGTCAAGGGTCAGCTCATCCAGGTCGGCACCCGCCGTGCTGATCTCGCGATAACGAATCTCACGTACCGTCGTGCCCTCCCCACGAGCCGCCAAGCGGTTTTCGACGAGCTGACGCAGGTTGGGCTTCTTGTTGCCCACCATAATGTCATCGGAGCTAAAGTCGCGGATCATGCGACTGATGCGGCAGAACGCCGGCGTCACCACGATATCGTCGGCCAACACATCGAGCAGCTCTTCCTCGGTATAGGGGCGCCACTCGCCACGCTCGTAACAGCCCACCAGACGCGAGCCCTCGATGAGCGCGCACGGGTAGACCTTGACCTCGTCGGGCATAAAGGCGCCCTCGGTCATAAAGCGCTCGTAGTCACGCTTGTCCCCCTCAGGCGTAGCACCCAACAAGTTGAGCATAAAGTGCGCGTGGATCTTAAAGCCAAACAGGCGCGCGAGCGAAAACGCCCGCTCGATCTGCGCCACCGAAATGCGGCGCTCGTTGATATCGAGCAGGTGCTGGTCAAGGCTTTGGATGCCCATCTGTATCTTGGTGCAACCCAGGCGGCGGATGAGCGTGAGGGCCTGCGGCGTTACAGCATCGGGGCGCGTCTCGATAACGAGCCCCACCACGCGATGCTTCGCCGTCTCGTTGATGCGCTGCTGGCGCTCGAGCTCCTCCATCGTTGCCGTCTGCCACTCGGTGGCCTCGCCCCACGGCGTACCGGGGCCGTACAGACGACGCACCGCACGGTTGTAGCCGCCCACGGCAGCATCCACACGCCCCTGCTCGTCGGCAACGCCGCTCGCAAGCTCAGCCTCATCGGTCGCAATACCGGCAGCCCGATAGTGCTCGCGACGCTCCGCCACCACCGGCGGCAGAGCGTCGGCAGGAGCGTCATCGAGCAGGCGCCCCGCCTCGGCACGGCTAATACCCGGGCGCGCCAGCATGGGATTAGCCGCCACACCGGCGACGGCATCGTCGTTGAGCGCACGGAAGAGCTCCGACATAAACCACGTCTGATAGCCTTGCGGATAGTCACTCCAGGTGCCACCGAGCACGATGAGCTCAATCTTGTCGGTCGCATGCCCCATCTGCGAAAGTGCCGTCAGACGAGCACTCACCTGCAGATATGGATCGAAGCAGTTTTGCTCTGCACGGGCACACGCCGGCTCGGCATGTAAATAGCTTTTGGGCATGCGCAGATCGTTGGGGCAAAACAGGCAATCGCCCGAGCACGGCCACGGCTTGGTGATGACGGTAATGGTTGCCACGCCCGAAGCCGTGCGACGAGGCTTCATACGCAGCACCTGCAGCAGTTGACGTTCCAGCTCGGCATCGACATTCCACCCAGCCCAACGAGCCGGCTCCTCACGTTTAACCCGCTGGTAGAACGGCAGCAGACGGCGCTTGGCCAAATCGCGTTTGTCGGCACCCTCACGGCGCGCCTCGGCATGTATCAGTTTGACGAGCACCTTGTCGTCCACGGTCTCGCCGCGACGCAGAGCCTCGAGTATGTTCAAGATAATCTGTTCCATGCCCCCATTGTAAAGGCAAAGGCGCCGGAGCCGATCTCGGCTTCGGCGCCTTCATCAAACAGCGCGTCTATATCTTCGCCTAGGCTTTCGTCTGCCTCAATACTCCGAATCAAACGACATGTCGCCCGAACCGACCTCAAAACGATACGTGGCAGACTTGTCACCGTTATCGAATTCAAGATTCAAAATGGTCTCGCCGTCGTAGCCAAGCGGAAGGAAATCGCTCTCGAAGTCGCCGCTGCCCAAGGTGAGGCTCGCCTTAAAGCCCGTCGAGTTCGGAACCGTCATCTCCACATCGCCCGAGCCCACACTCACGTCCATCGACTTCGTGGGGGCCGGGTAAAGCTCGAACGTCACATCGCCCGAACCGACCTCGGCATTCAGGGTATCGGTCACGGTGCCCGTAAACTCAACGTCTCCCGAGTCCAGAGTCAGGTTGAGGTCATGACACGCAATGCCCGCGACCGTCAGATCACCCGATCCTACATTCGCTGTAATGCCCACCATGTTATCGGCAACTTTGCGCGGCAGTTCGACGATAACCGTGCGGTCAATGGCTCGCTCGTCATCGCAATCGAACTGGCGAAGCTTGAGCGTAGAACCCTTAACCTCGGCCAGATTCTGGGTTGCCGCATCGAAAGCAGCTACTCCTTTTGCGACGCGGCCACTCTCGATGACACGTACCGGCCCGTCGGAAACGCATTTGATCTCAACCGCACCCGACGTCACATCCAAGTCAAGGGATGTGAACGCGTCGGCATCAAACGTTTCCTTCGAAAGCTGTTGAGGCCGAGCGGAATAGTTACCGCTATTCAAGGAATCGTCCTCGTCAAACGCATCGCCCATACCAGACAAGCCGGATACAACATCGTCGAAATCCCACGGTCCATCAAAATGAATCAAAGTCCACGAAGTGCCGAAGACAAGTCCGATGATAAGCACAAACGCTCCGATGCCGACGCCCAAGCGCCTCTTAGACTCATGCGAGAGCTTCATCATTCACCACCTTCTTTGGCACTCGGCTCAGCGGTGGCCCCGGCAGCCATGTCAGCGTCAACCGCAGTGGAAACGTCCTCCCCCTTAGTCCTAGCGACCGCCGGCGCCGGACCAACCTGGATATCCCCGCGCGCCCAATCGCCATCGAGCGCACGCGCCACCCAGTGATAGATGGGGATCGTAAAGAAGATCAGCGCGGCAAAGGGGCCGGCACCAAACAGGAACATCAGCAAAAAGAACAGCAGCCAGCACACAGCCCAATACGGGAACGACTGAAACGGACCCTTCACCGGAGTCACGCTGGTCGCACCGGCACCCGTCACCTGAGCCGTCGCCGCATTAGCTGCCTGCGCGCTCCAACTTGCCGCTTGCGCCGCCTTGGCAGCCGCATCACTCGCCTGCGTTGCCGCCTCGGTAGCTCGTGCCGCCGCCTCATGGGTGCGGGCACGCTCCGCTGCCTCGGCCTCGCGCTGACGGGCGCGGTCCTCGTTCTCAAACTCGATATCGTCCTCGATCTCATCGCTCGGATTGAGGAGCTCGTCCAAACTCACGCCATAGAGTTTTGCGAGCGAGATCAGGTTCTCGGTATCGGGCGAGCTCTCCGCACGCTCCCATTTACTGACCGCCTGGCGCGACAGCCCCAGCTTTCGCGCCAGCCCTTCTTGGCTAAAACCCTTGCTGCGACGAAGGTCGGCGAGCCGCTGCGCAGTTTCTACATTCATGGTTCCTCCTATGTGATGCCAGCCGTGCCGCCGGACCGTTTTTGTTCTTAAGGCGCCTTGCACAGTTAAAAATCTATCCGCCACCGCCAAAAGCATGCCACCTATTCTAGTGAGATTTTTGACAACCGGCGGTTGCGGGCATATATGAGCTGCGGAAATGTGTCCAAACAAAGCAATGACCCGCAGCTCGGTTGTCCCCGTTGCGGCGTTAACGGTAGTATGGTCGTACTGTTTATTCCGCACCGCCAACGGAGGGAGTTCCGCGCCGTGAACCGCGATTTCGCCTCATCGCTCATCCAGCTCAACAATACGTTCTATCGCGAGCACTCCGCCTCCTTTTCCGATACGCGTCAGGCCCCGTGGCCCGGCTGGGTGCGCACCATGGACGTCGCGCTCGAGCAGCTCGACGTCGCCACGATTGAGCATCCCGTCCGCGTCTTCGATCTTGCCTGCGGCAATATGCGATTTGAGAACTTTGCTGCCGGCGGCACGCTTGCCGCTAAGGGCGTAGACGGCACGAGCCCCTCGGCGGATGCCAGCTGCCCCTTTGAGTTCTACGGCGTCGACTCGTGCCAGGATCTGGCCATCGATGCGCGCGGCCACGCCCTGCGCATCCCCAACCTGCACTTCCAGGAACTCGACGTGCTCGATGCCCTCATGAAGCTCAACCCCGCCGAGACGCCCGACGCGCTCTTCGATGCACCGCTTGCCGATATCTCGGTCTGCTTTGGCTTTATGCACCATGTGCCGTCGTGCGAGTACCGCGTACGCGTGCTCGACGCCCTGGTGCGCCAGACGCGCCCGGGCGGCATCATCGCTATCAGCTTTTGGGAGTTTATGAACGACGAGCGCATGGCGCGCAAGGCCGTTCGCGCCGAAGCCCGCGCCGAGCTCACCCCGCCGTTTGAGGGCTACGACTCCGCGCAGTTTGAAGCCGGCGACCACCTCATTGGCTGGCAAAATGACCGCCATGCTTATCGCTATTGCCACCACTTTGACGATCAGCAGATCACCGACCTGGTGCGCGGCGTTCGCACGTTCTACAAGAGCGGTGAGGTCCCCGTGCGCGAGCTTGAGCGCTTCCATGCCGATGGTCGCAGCGGCGAGCTCAATCGCTATGTAATTCTTAAGCGCCTGTAGGACCAAGCGACTCGCCGCTGAGCCGCACCGCAACTTTCGGGCACATTGCGCCCGCCCTCTTCCAACCCATTGCCGGAACGTGCAGCCATGCGTTCCATACTTATGACCAAGGAGCCTCATGGGAGCCGTCCACGTTCGCACGCCTAAGAACTTTGTGCTCGAGGAGCGCCTGGAGCGCTACGCCGATGCGATCGAGACGAACCCCGAGAACTATGCCGGACACTGGTGTGAGGCATGCACGCCGGCTGGCGGCAAGCCCTTCGGCCGCCTTCATCTCGACCTAGGCTGCGGCAAAGGAACTTACCTGGTTGAGCGCGCTCGCCGTGAGCCCGATACCCTCTTTATCGGTATGGACCAGGAGCCCATCTGCATCGCCTATGCCGCTCAGAAGATCTGCGAGCAGGAACTGCCCAACGCGCTCGTGCTGCCCCGAGGCGCCGCATCGCTGCCGCAGCTGTTCGCCGCAGGCGAGCTCGATGCCATCACTATCAACTTTCCCACGCCGCAGCCCAAGGCCAAGTACGCCAAAAAGCGACTTGTCCATGTCGACCATCTGATGCTCTACCGTCCGCTCTTTGCTGCCGGCGCCACCGTCGCACTGCGCACCGACAGTAAACCACTGCGCGACTACGCCCTGGGTCAGTTTGCCGCGGCCGGCTACGACACGCTTTGGGTAAGTGACGACGTCCGCCGCGACCATCCCGAGCATCCCGAGACCGAATACGAGTGCCGAACGCGCGAGATGGGCGCTGTCGTCTATGGCATCTGCGCCACACCCGGTGCGGAGCCCACCGAAGAGCAGCTCGCGGCAGGCCGGGCGCAGGAGCAGAGCCTCGCCTGCTATCTGCCCGACGATCTCGATGAACTCACCTACGTGCCCCTCGGCATGGAAGAAGCCGTTGAGAACTTTAAGAACCGCGCCCGCAAGGGTAAGAAGCGCCTGCCGCAAGAACGCTAACGATCGCTAGCATCACACGCCCATTTCCTGCATTTTCTTTCGCGCTGGCGCCCCGCGCCGCCGCTACGCCATAATAGTTGGCGGACAATCGCGAGAGAAAGCAAACCACATGGCACAGACCACGACAGATACCGCCGCCAGCACCGTCTCCGGCGCCGGCGCCGCCAGCTCGTTCTCGGGCGGCACAGGCACCGAGGCCGAGTTCGGCTCGCTCGGAGCGCTCTCCCCCACCTGGTGGGAGCCCGAGGACGGCAGCGAGCCCGAGCCATGGCTCACGCCCGATCAGGCCTTCGAGCGCTTCTTCGAATGGACGAGCGACCGCGGCATCGAGCTGTGGGACCACCAAGAAGAAGCCCTCATGGATCTTGCCGCCGGCGATCATGTCATTTTGGGCACGCCGACCGGCTCGGGCAAATCGCTTGTCGCGCTGGGCATGCTCTTTATGGGCATGGCGCAAGGCAAGCGTTGCTACTACACGGCCCCCATCAAGGCTCTGGTTAGCGAGAAGTTTTTTGACCTGGTGCAGGTGCTCGGCCGCGATAACGTCGGCATGATCACCGGCGACACGCATATCAACACCAAGGCACCCGTCATTTGCTGCACAGCCGAGATCCTTGCCAACGACGCGCTGCGCGAGGGTGAGGATGCCGATGTGGGCTGCGTCGCCATGGATGAGTTCCACTACTTCGCCGACCCCGACCGCGGCTGGGCATGGCAGGTACCGCCGCTCACCCTGCCCCACACACAATTCATGCTCATGAGCGCCACGCTTGGCGATGTCACCGCTATTGCAGCCTCGCTCGAGGAACACACCGGCGCCACCTGCGACCTCGTCGTCGACGCCCCGCGTCCCGTACCGCTGAGCTACGACTATGTGACGACCTCGCTCGAGGGCACCGTTGAGCTCGCGATGCGCCGCGGCGAGGCACCGCTCTACATCGTGCACTTTAGCCAAGACGCCGCACTCGCAACGGCACAGTCACTCGCCAACTTTGGCATTGCCAGCAAGGAGCAGCGCGAGGCTATTAAGGAGGCTGCCAAGGGCACGAGCTTCTCGACGGCCTTCGGCAAGATCCTCAAGCGCCTGCTCGGCTGCGGCGTCGGCGTGCACCACGCCGGCATGCTGCCGCGCTATCGCTTGCTGGTCGAGCGCCTGGCGCAGCAGGGGTTGCTGCCCGTCATCTGCGGCACCGACACGCTCGGCGTCGGCATCAACGTGCCCATCCACACCGTGGTGCTCACCGCACTCACCAAGTTCGACGGCTACAAGATGCGTCGTCTGCGCGCCCGTGAGTTCCATCAGATCGCCGGCCGCGCCGGTCGCTCGGGCTTTGACACCGAGGGCATGGTCATCGCCGAGGCCCCGGAGCACGAGATCGAGAACGCCAAGCTCATGGCCAAGGCAGGCGACGACCCCAAAAAGCTCCGCAAGATTAAAAAGAAGAAAGCTCCCGAGGGCTTTGTCACCTGGAACAAGCAGACCTTTGAGCGCCTGATCGAGACGCAGCCCGAGACGCTCAAACCGCGTCTTCGCATCACGCACTCCATGGTGATTAGCGTGGTCGAGCAGGGCGGTGACGCTCGCGCCCGCGTGCACGACCTCATCGAGACAAGCCTGCAAACGCCCGAGGAAAAGGCGAAGCTCGAGGTTCGTGCCGATGAGATTTTCGCCACACTCATCGACTCCGGCGTCGTCGTGCGTACCGAGGTGCCGCCCGCGCCCGACGCTCCGGCTGACGCCGCACCGGATATCGATTACGCGCTGACGGTCGATCTGCCCGAGGACTTTGCGCTCGACCAGCCGCTTTCGCCGTTTTTGCTCGCCGCGCTGGAGCTGCTCGACCCCGAGAGCGAGACCTACACCATGGACCTCATCTCGATGGTCGAGGCAACACTCGAGGACCCCAAGCAGGTGCTGCGCG
This sequence comes from Collinsella sp., assembly GCA_036298675.1. Taxonomy (GTDB): domain Bacteria; phylum Actinomycetota; class Coriobacteriia; order Coriobacteriales; family Coriobacteriaceae; genus Collinsella. Next base: position 57,195 of record JAXJIO010000019.1, read on the forward strand.
CACAGGAGCGCGCAGCACGTGATCGCGCCATGGCCGAGATGAAAGCAGACGGCGTCGAGTATGAGGAGCGCCTGGAGCGCATCCAGGATGTCACCTACGAAAAACCGCTCGAAGACTTGCTCGATGCAGCCTTTGATAAGTATTGCCAGGAAGTACCTTGGGCCAACGACTACCAGCTCTCGCCCAAGAGCGTCCTGCGCGACATGCTCGAGAGCGCGAGCGACTTTAAGGGCTATATCCAAAAGCTCGGCATCGCCCGCTCCGAGGGCATTCTGCTGCGCTACCTGGCTGAGGCCTACCGCTCGCTCGATCGCACCGTACCGATCGAAAAGCGCGACGAGCGCTTGCGCGACATCATTTCGTGGCTGGGCTTTGTGGTGCGCTCGGTCGACTCGAGCCTGGTTGACGAGTGGGAGAACGCCGGCAACCCGGCCGCACTCGACGCCGCACCACCCCAGGGCATCGACGAGGTCGTGGCGGACCGCCGCGGTTGCACCCTGCTGGTGCGCAACGCACTCTTCCGCCGCGTGACCCTTGCCGCCCGTGGACACTTGCGCGACTTGGGCGAGCTCGACGAGGACTGGGGCATGAGCGAGGTGCGCTGGCAAAAGGCGCTCGATGCCTATCACGAGCAGCACGAGGAGATTCTCACCAACGGCGACGCCCGCAGCTCGGCGATGTTTACCATCGACGAGAGCGACGAAAAGACCGATCACGTGTGGCACGTGCATCAGATCTTTGCCGATGAGGATGGCGATCACGACTTTGGCATCATGGGCGATGTCGACCTGGACGCCACGCAAGACGGCGGCGAGGTCATCTTCAAGAACTACCGCGTCGGCTTTATCGAGGATTTGCTCGAGGACTAGCCGAATCAGCCGGGTAAACGAAACAGGGCCGCTGGCAATGTTGCCAGCGGCCCCGTTTTTTGCGCCATGCGCTATGCGCTACTCGGCATCCTCGACCTCATACGCATCGGCCTCGGCAGGCTCATCGCCCGTGCCCATTGCCGTCTCGCGCGCCTCATCAAACGCCGCTTTCATGGTCTTGTTGCCCCAGGTGAGCTTGCGAATCGTAAGCTCATCGGCCTTGTTGTGGGCCAAGCGCAGGTTCTCGGTGCTGCGACGCAGATCGTCCTTGGTCTTCTCGAGCTGCTTGATGGCAGCATCGATCTCCTTGATCGCCGATTCGAACTGCTTGCTCGCCAGGTTGTAGTTGCGTGAGAAGCCGTCCTTGAACTTTTCCATCTTGGCTTCGAAGTTCGTGACGTCGATGTTCTGCTGCTTGTACTCTGCTAGCTCCTGCTTATAGCGTAGCGATCCCATGGCGGCGTTGCGCAGGAGGGTGATGATCGGGATGAAGAACTGCGGACGGATCACGTACATCTTCTCGTAGCGGTAGCTCACGTCCACAATGCCGGCGTTATAGAGCTCGCTCTCGGGCTCGAGCAGCGTGCAAAGCACCGCGTACTCGCAGCCTTTCTGACGACGGTCATGATCGAGCTTCTTAAAGAAGTCCTCGTTCTTGTGTTTGGTCGCGGTTTCGTCGTTCTCGTTTTTCATCTCGAACATAATCGAGATGATTTCGTTGCCGCTCGCGTCGCACTCACGGAAGATGAAATCGCCCTTGGTGCCCTCGGATGCATCGTTGTCCTTCTCAAAATACGCATTGGGAAACGCCGTCATACGCAAGCGATTGAACTCAGTCTCGCAGTGCTGCTCGAGCGACTCGCCCACCATCTTGGTAGACAGGCGCACCTTCATGTCCTTCAGGCGCTCGATCTCTTCATCCTTATATCGAATGAGCTCGTCACTCGCACGCTTGGCCTGTGCAAGCTCGAGCTCGTGAGCAGCCTTGGCCTGTTCCTCGCGAGAATCGCGCACCGCCAGCTCGCTCGTAAGCTTCGCGCGTGCCTCATCGCGCTCACGCTCCGCCGCAGCGACCGCCTCCGACAGGCTCATCTTTGCCGTCAGCTCCTGTTCGCGCAGCTGGGCGCGAAGACTCTCTGCCTCCTGCGCAGACTGAGCCTTTGCAGCGGAGAACTCCTCCTGCACCTTCGCCTGATAGTCGGCAAGCGTGCGCTCGGCTTCGCTACGAGCAGCATTAAGCTCGCGCTGGGACTCGGCTGCCGCGGCGGCAAGCGCCATCTCCTGGGCCTTGTCTGCAGCGGAGAGCTTCGCCTGCAGCTCGGCAATCTGAGTGTCGCGGGCGGCCAGGTCGTTTTGAGCGGCGTTACGCACCGCTGCCTCGACAAGCTTGGCCTCGTCATCCTTGCGGCCTAACTGCGCACGTAAGCTATCAATCTCGCGCTGGAGCTCGGCGTTTTCCTTTTGAGCATCGGCACGGGCCTCAACCGCCGCACGCTGGCTTGCGCTCTCGCGTTCTGCGGCGGCGCCCTCAAGCTTGGCACGCAACTCGGCAAGCTCGGCGTCGCGCTTGGCAACTTCCTGCGCCAGCTCCTGAGCCGCGATGTTCTTCTGTTCAGCGAGCTGAGCGTCGCGCTGAGACTTCGCCTCCTGCAACGCAGACGCCGAACGCGAGCGCTCAAGCTCCAGTGCCTGCTCGCCCTCGCGTTGGACGGCCTTCACGCGTTCATCCAGATCGCGCGAGAACTCGGCATCACGCACCTGTTTGACGATATCCGCATAGCCGGACGCATCGACCTTAAAGACTTCGCCGCAATGCGGGCACTTGATCTCGTTCATAGCAGCTCCTCGATGGACGCAAATTTCAACCTTCTACACTCTACCGCGCCACGCGGACAAAAAAGGCGCCGCAGCCATAATGGCAACGGCGCCAGATCCACCGCGAGGGTGCCTATCCCCTTTGTGGTGGCTTGGGTCCTTACAGGTCGCGGTAGTCGATCAGGCGAAGATCGGATTGAGACTCAAGCCAAGCGCGAAGCTCGGGGTCGATCAGCGCATCGACTTCCTTGGCGCGATCGGTCGTAAGCGAGCTGTTCTCCAAGATAAAACGATCGAGATAGCCCGGATGGCACACAAAGACGACCGTCTCGCCGTCCGCCATCTCGCGAACCGTCCGCATAATCGAGTCCTTAGGTTCGTAGCCCGGCTCCATCGAGTGCATCACCATGCGCAGGCCGGTGGCACCGCATCGCACAACCGCCGTGGGGTCGAAGCTCGCCTTCTGTTCCTTAAGGCCCAGTTCCTGAGCAACCGCCGAGATCGCTCGGTTAAGGTTTTTGCTCATGACGGCATGGGCCTCAAAGTAATCGGGTTCGCGGCCCACAATCTCTACAAAGCGGTCATGCTGCGCGCGGATCTCGATGCAGGCCTCATCAAAGTCGATCAGTTCTTCGCCGCGCTTAAAATGCTCGCGGAAGGTACGGCTACTATGGAACTCACCGCTCTCGTTGAGCATACTCGGAATGAGCTCCGGGTCGGCACACGGCTTGCCCAGGCACACGTTGGTATGCTGGCCCACCGCAATGCCGGCGTCCGCCACGAGCGACCAGCCACGCTCGGCCTCGGGCATATTGGGCATCAAGCCCGCCGAGCGCACCAGACCCTCATTGATGCTGCGGGCAATCCCCAGGTTAACGGCATACGAATAACCGATATCGTCGGCACGAATGAGCAATTGCTTCATAGCGACTCCAATCTATGCAAGGACCACCACAAAGGTGCCTGTCCCCTTTGTGGTGGTTTGAGGGCTACAGTCCAAAGAAGCCGAGAATCTGGTCGCGGCTAACGGGCTTGTAGTTGTTGGCATCGAGGCCAACGTCGTAGCGAAAGATAGGGCGCTCGCGATCGCGATTGCGCGCGTTGGTGCGGTCTCCCCTGCTGTGAATGTGCCCGTGCAGCATGATGGCGCCGCGCGCCTTGCCATTCCAGCTGAGCATGGGGTAATGGCTCATTACCAGGCGATGGCCCTTAGCGTAACCGGGGGCGACCTCCAGATAATCGCGCACCTCATCCCAAATGTGCGGCGCGTCCGGATCTCCCCAATCGCCATCATGGTTACCACGGATGAGCGTCACGTTCTGGCATTCGATGCGCTCGCGCAGGCGCACTGCCTCCGCCATGGGCAAACGATACGTAAAGTCTCCCAGGATATAGAGGCGGTCGTCCACAGCCACGCACTCATTGATGGCATCGATGACCTTGCGGTTCATCTCCTCGACCGAATCAAACGGTCGATCCATGTCGTGCAAGATATTCGTATCGCCCAGGTGCAGATCGGCGGTAAACCACATCATCGTCTATGCCCTCATTTCGCAGCGCGTATAAGACCTGTTTAGTATACAGACGCGGCGATGAGACAGTCACCCAAAGAGCCCGCCGAACAGGCCTCGGCGACGCTTGTCCTGCTTTTTCGAAGCGTCATCCCGCGCCTTCTTGCCCTGCCGCTTCTTACGGTCCTGCTCCAACTCATCGTCATCGAGTAGCATATCCCACTCAAACGGATCGTCTGTCAGATCGAACAGGTCATCGTCATCAAACACGTGCGCCTCCATTACCGATTAGCGAGCATCCACAACATAGTTGAGAAGTCTACGGGCCCGTGCGGACACAAATTCATCCCGTCCGCGTCTTTCAATCGCTTGCCGCAACGCTTGCGCGGCGGAACGCTTACAGCTAAGATAGGGACACGGATGGCACCCGTGGCTGCGGGTCTTGCCAACTCCGATACACGTTTTCATCGTGAGAAGTGGCCGTCTTCGCTTACGCGGGGGCGGCCACTTTGTTTATCCCTATGTCATCTGATTCTAATGCACAAACATGCGCACGAACTTGTGCTTCTAGCTTGCGTAAGGGGCATAGCGGAACGGCACGTCCAGCCACGTTGCCTTGTTCACGATGCTCTTCTTGTGGCTAAACGTATCGAAGCTCTCGCGTCCATGGTACTGTCCCATACCGCTCGCACCCATGCCGCCAAAGCCCATATGGCTCGTAGCCAGGTGCATGATCGTGTCGTTGACGCAGCCGCCGCCAAAGGGCACGTAGCGCACAAAGCGCTGCTGAACTGCGCGGTCTTGGCTAAAGATATACAGGGCCAGCGGCGTCGGACGATCCGTAATAAACGTCTCGGCCTCGTCTAGGCTCTCAAACGTCAGCACCGGCAAGATGGGGCCGAAAATCTCCTCCTGCATCACGGCGTCATCGGGGGACACGCCGTCCAAAATCGTCGGCTCGATCTTGAGCGAAGCCTCGCGCGCGGCGCCTCCAAGCACGACCTTATCGGGATCGATCAGCCCGCGCACGCGCGCAAAATGCTTGGCGTTGACGATATGCCCGTAATCCTCGTTATCGAGCGGATGCTCTCCAAACATACGGCGGGCCTCCTCCTTGATGAGACCCAGCAGCTCGTCGTGCACGCGCGTATCGACCAGCAGGTAGTCGGGCGCCACGCAGGTCTGCCCCACGTTGAGCCATTTACCAAAGGCGATACGGCGTGCCGCGACCTTCAAGTTAGCCGTCGCATCCACGATGCAGGGACTCTTTCCGCCCAGCTCAAGCGTCACGGGTGTGAGGTTTTTACTTGCACGCTCCATGACGAGCTTGCCGACCGGAACGCTACCGGTAAAGAAGATCTTGTCCCAGCACTCATCGAGCAACGCTTCGTTTTCGGCACGCCCGCCTTCGACGACCGTCACCAAGCGCGGATCAAATGCCTCTTCACAGATTTGCTTGAGCACCGCGCTCGATGCCGGAGCATAGGCACTCGGCTTGATAACCACGGTGTTACCCGCGGCGAGCGCGCCGGCGAGCGGCTCGAGCGTCAGCAAAAACGGGTAGTTCCACGGAGCCATGATGAGCGTGACGCCATAGGGCACGGCTTGCGCTTTGCACACGCTCACGGCGTTAGCGAGGTCGCACGGACGCAGGCGCGGACGACTCCATCGCGCCACATGAGCGATCTGATGACGAATCTCGGAAAGCGACGTGCCGATCTCGCACATATAGGCCTCGTCATGCGACTTGCCCAGATCGGTCTTGAGCGCATGGGCAATATCGGCCTCGTGGGCCCGCACCGCATCGCGTAAACTCACGAGCGCACGACGTCGAGCATCGACATCAAACGTGGCGTGCGTCTTAAAAAAGGTGCGCTGGTCGCCGACGATGCGCGCAATTTCCTCGGTGTTCATGGGCCCTCCTAGTTCTCGCCCTCAAACATACCACCTGCAACGACTTCGTACATATGCTCGAGCTCCAAGCGGTCCATTAAAAGCGGAACGGGGTACAGGGGATTGGCCTCGGCATCGGCATGCGTCGCCATCTCAGGAATGTCGGAGCGGCGAATGCCCGTCACATATTTGGGAGTGTCCAAGGCGGTGTTCATTCGATCGACCCAATCGATAAAGGCCTCGGCCGCCAGGCTATCCTGCGCGTTAGCCGGCGCGATACCGGCCATGCGGGCGAGATCGGCGAGTTTAGGAGCAGCGGCTTCGCCATAGGCACGAAGCATGTGCGGCAAGATGATGGCGTTGGCCAAGCCGTGGGGAATCCCGTAACGCCCGCCCAGGCTGTGCGCGATGGCATGGACGTACCCAACATAGGAGCGCGTAAAGGCAACACCCGCTTTATACGCCGCCGAAAGCATATTGCGGCGCGCACGCATGTTCTCCCCGTGCTCATATGCCTCGAGCAAATTGTCGTGGATGAGCTGCACCGCCTGGCGCGCCATCTTGCGCGTATAGGGCGTGGTGCTGCGCCCGATAAAGGCCTCGACGGCATGCGTCAGGGCGTCCATGCCCGTTTGCCCCGTAATGGAGGCGGGCAGGCCGCGCGTAAACTCGGGGTCGTGCACCGCATAGCGCGGGATCAGCACAAAGTCGTTAATGGGGTACTTGTAGTGCGACTCGTCATCGGTAATTACCGCCGCAAGCGTGACCTCGCTTCCCGTGCCTGCCGTGGTGGGAACGGCGATGAGCAGCGGCAGACGACGATGAATCCGCAGCAGCCCGCGCATCTTGTTGATGGGCTTGCTTGGCTGCGCAATGCGTGCGCCCACGCCCTTGGCGCAGTCCATGGCTGATCCTCCGCCAAAACCGATAATGGCCTGGCAGGCGCGCTCTCGATACAGGGACGCCGCCTCCTCCACATTCGAGACCGTGGGGTTCGCACGCGTTTCAGCATAGACCGTAACGCCAATCCCCTGAGCCGTAAGCGCACGCTCGAGTGATGCCGTGAGTCCCAAACGTGCAATACCAGGGTCTGTCACGATAAGGACCTTCTGGATCGAGCGCTTTTGAAGCACCGCGGGCACATCCTCGGCATGCTCCAGAATGCGCGGCTCGGTATAGGGCAGGATCGGCAATGCAATGCGAAAAACCGTCTGATATGTTCGGCACCAGGCACGACGGGCTAGATGCATAAAGGAAACTCCTTCATTTGTTGATAGGTCAACATTTGCTCGCCCGATTGTACTCAGCAAAAATCGCAGACGGCCTCCCAATCGTTAATCAATCAACATCTTCATATCTCGAAATTGTTTTATTAAAAATCATTCCTAATAGGCTTCACATTTGGTTGCATTTATGGATAATAGAACTCGTCAAGACGCACGTCCGGAGAGGGCCCTTACGGGACCGGACGAGCGCACAATCGCCATCGATCGAAAGGATCGAATCATGAAGTTTGTTTGCCCCGTTTGCGGTTATGTGGAAGAGTTCGACGGCGACCAGCTGCCCGAGGACTTCAAGTGCCCCCAGTGCGGCGTTCCCGGTTCTCGCTTCCTGAAGCAGGAGGAGGGTCAGCTCGAGTGGGCTGCCGAGCACGTCGTGGGCGTCGCCAAGATGGAGGGCGTCTCCGAGGACATCGTTGCCGACCTGCGCGCCAACTTTGAGGGCGAGTGCTCCGAGGTCGGTATGTACCTGGCCATGGCGCGTGTCGCTCATCGCGAGGGCTATCCCGAGATCGGCCTGTACTGGGAGAAGGCTGCCCACGAGGAGGCCGAGCACGCTGCCAAGTTCGCTGAGCTCCTGGGCGAGGTCGTGACCGACTCCACCAAGAAGAACCTCGAGATGCGCGTTGAGGCCGAGAACGGTGCCACCGCCGGCAAGACCGATCTTGCCAAGCGTGCCAAGGCCGCTGGCCTTGATGCCATCCACGACACCGTGCACGAGATGGCTCGCGACGAGGCCCGCCACGGCAAGGCTTTCGCCGGCCTGCTCAAGCGCTACTTTGGCTAAGCCAAACGCCTGAGACATAACCTCTAGCTCAATGAGGCCCGGACCGTATTGGTTCGGGCCTTTTTCGTGCCTCACAAACTTGTTAACTACCTGAAATAGGACCGCCTTCGGCATAGGTTTCTCGTCAAAAACTAAGTGAGTAGACTTTTTGGAACTTGCCGAGCACGCCATCCATATTGCTTTATAAAGCCGCAGGTAAATGACTTGTTTCAAAACGGCCTGGTCGCCAAAGTGCTAAAAGCCTACTCACTTAGAACCGCAGCCGTCCACGATCGAGCCATTTTGTGTCTAGCGGGCATCTTTCCGTCGATTACTCCCAATTTTGTCCAGTCAACGAATAGTTCAGACCGGAGTAATGCCTCAGCCCTTTGCTCATCTGAGCTTTTATCACGATATTCAGCATCGAGCATCCTGCATACGGTCTTAACGATCGCGCGGAATCTACCCTCATCGGATATCTGTCTGTGTGTCAGGAGAAGTACATCGTAGCCCATGGCCTGAAGGGCCGTCATGCGGTCAGCGTCACGCAAGCCATCCCCCGCGCGTCCGTGCGAGGCCTTTCCCTGACATTCAATGGCCACCTGTCGCCTACCGTCCGGCGAAGAAAGAAGTAGGTCGATATATACACGGGACTTTCCCACAATCGCTCGAGCACTTGTGTTTAGCATCACTTCAACATTAAGCTCTATGCCGCAAAAACCTTCGCCTCCCAGGGATCGCGGCAGTGCAAGTAGCAAATACGCCTCGACCTCAAAAGGCGACGCGGCACCCAATGGAACGAGTTGCGATACCGCCATAAATCTATTGCCGTAACGCATCCCACAAACATCTGAACAAAAACGGTCAAGGTCTCCGCCCAAAACCAAAGCGTCTCGACGCCATAAATTTGAGGCGGTGCCGTCCTCGGACGGGCAGCGCGCCCAACCGAACGTTGTCGAAATCGCACCCGAATCAATTGCACGCGAAAGCTCCGTCTCAAGTAACGCCGGCAGGGCACACACCGCAAACAAGCCACACATCTCCGCCAATACCAAAAGAAGCTGAAGATCCGTCAGATGCCGTGACATGATGAATGCCGTCAGTAGAGGAGACGTAATCAAAAATCCATGCTCCGTTTCCAGCACGGATTCCCTGGGGAGCTCACCAAGAAACAGCCGCTGCCTAATGCTGGCAGGACAAGTCCGTTTGTTTCTCGTCCGAACCAATGTATGCAACGGAAAACCGAGCGCGACCGCAGCCGTCGGGTTGCGGGCGAGATCATATCGCTGCCGGTCTTCTTCCGGTCGTGGAAGCGGCGGACACAAAGCGCGGACTTGAGGAGGCAAACGCCAGTACCTAAAAGCCGATATGTCACAAAGTAGATCCTTCATAGGCACAGGAGAACACGAATTTCAACCCAGTCAGTCACGCATTGGCGCGAACGCACCAAAAATGGCGCCGAACGGACTGCCAAGTTTTCAACAGCCCTCCCCAACTGGCCAAAAGCTTGTCGAGAGCTGGACGAAGCCCTGTTGAAAACCCCATTTTTTTCTCATGCAGAAGCTTTACGCGGCAAGTGAGTAGACTTTTTTGAACATTCCGAGCAGGCCGGTCTTCCTGCTTTTCAAAACCGACGCTCCTATAAGTTGTCAAGAGGCAGTTTGCGGGAGCGTTCTCTCCAATTCGCACAGGAGCTCGTAATGCCTCCTCTCCAGTTTCGTCGACCGCCGTTTCCCCCGTTCCAAGTGCCCGAGTGTGGCTGCGGA
>JAXJIO010000020.1:0-11146 GCA_036298675.1 Collinsella sp.
CCAGGTGCCGCCGCAGCCGATGAAGAAGATGTTGGAATAACCCTGCTCGCAGACCTTGTCCACGGCAGCCTCAATCTGAGGACGGAGAGCGAGGGCATCGCTCACAACCTTCTCGTAACGAGGCTCATCGAAATTGAACATCCCTTACTCCTAACTCACTTAGATGAACCCTTCATTCATCCCATAACGTTATAATACTTTATATAACTAACTATGCAAGTACTATTTTGGTCCCGTTCTTTCATCAAGCCCCTTAAAACAACAATCGGCGTTGTTGGACACAGCGTGCAAGTTCATTGAACGATTCAATATGCATCGTCTCTAGTTAAATGACGTCCTATGCAAATACCTTTAATCCGCTTGGGGCCGACGAATCTTTTGACTGTCCGCAGAAGCTTTCCCGGAATTCCCTATGGATAGACGCGCCGGTAATCGCTTCGCTATCTGGCTTATTGCGCATTGCCGGGGCGTCTGGGAGAAAGCACAATCTACCGCGTGGTCAACTAGCGTTTCATCGGAATCGACCGCATCCGCGCCAAATACTAAATCGCAATCGTTGAAACTCGTCCGATCATATGGCGGCAATTTCTCGCCTTAAAAATGAGCACGAAATAAGGGGGCAGCTGTTTGCAACTTGCTTTATTCGTAAGTGTTTTTACTGAAAAAACAATCACCGACCAAACAGCACTATTAATTGTTTGGCTCTTTGCTGTACAGCCATCTTTCGTATACGTCTCTCGTCTATCTCTCATCTCACGGTTGGAGACGAAAGGTGTGCGGGAGTGGATAATTGGACGGCATTTGGACCTGCGACGGATTATTTCATCCGAAAATCCACGCTCATTCGGCGGGCACGCGGGGCCTATGCCCAATCCGCTGGCATCGTCTTCAGTTCGCCGCAGAGCCGCGGTCCCATATGGGTATACTCTCGAGGATTCGACTCGATTCGCCCCCGCTGGGGCGTCAAAGGAGACTGCATATGCCCATCACCTCAACCGACCCGCGCGCCGCTGCTGCCACGCTGCTGGTGCCCGGCACCACCTGCCACGGCTTTGCCGTCGAGCGTTGCGAGACCGTGCCCGAGCTCGACTCGGACGCCTACGTGCTGCGCCACACTGCCTCGGGCGCTCGCCTGCTGTACCTGGCGTGCGACGACGAGAACAAGGCCTTTGCCATTGGCTTTAAGACGCCGCCGGCCGATTCCACCGGCGTGTTCCATATTCTTGAGCACTCGGTGCTGTGCGGATCGGCCAAGTTCCCCGTCAAGGAGCCATTCGTCGATCTGATCAAGAGCTCCATGCAGACGTTCCTCAACGCCATGACCTACCCCGACAAGACCATCTACCCCGTTGCCACCACCAACGAGCAGGATCTGTACAACCTGATGGACGTGTACCTGGACGCCGTGTTCAACCCGGCCATCTATACCAAGCCGACCATTTTTGAGCAGGAGGGCTGGCACTACGAGCTGGACCTGCCGGAGGGCGCCGAGGGCGAAGGCAGCGCCGCCAGCCTGCGCGAGGGCACGCTGCGCTATAACGGCGTGGTGTTCAACGAGATGAAGGGCGCGCTGTCCGACCCCATGAGTGTGCTGGACGACGCCGTCAACGCCGCGCTCTATCCCGACACCGCCTATGCGCACGAGAGCGGTGGCGACCCGCGCGCGATTCCCGCGCTCACCTACGAGCAGTTCCTGGACACGCACGCGCGCCACTACAATCCTTCCAACTCTTATATAACGCTCTACGGCGACCTAGATGTAGACCGCGCGCTGGCGTTTTTGGACGAGCGTTATCTGTCGCAGCCGAGTGCCGCGAGCCGGCGCATGGACGCTGCCGTTGCCGCCGGCGAGGACCCGTCCGCGCTGGCGCCCAATCCGCTGGACGTGCAGGAGCCTGTGACCTGCGAGTATAAGCGCGTCGAGATGGCCACCACGCCCGAGAACGCCCTGGTGGGCCTGGGCCTGGTGCTGGGCAGTGCGCTCGACCGCAAGCGCACGATCGCGGCGGACATCCTGTTCGAGGCGTTGCTGGGTTCCAACGAGGCACCGGTTAAGAAGGCCATTCTGGCCGCCGGCCTGGGCGGCAACGTGGTGAGCTACACCGCGGCCGAGAGCCTGCAGCCCTACGAGCTCATCATGCTGCAAAACGCGCAGCCCGGCGTAGCGCGCGAGCTGCGCCGCGTGTTCCAGGACGCCTGCCGCGACCTGTGCGAGCACGGCGTTCCGCGCGAGCGCCTGGAAGCCATCATCAGCAGCAACGAGTACGACCTGCGCCAGCGCGACTATGGCATCGCCGACGGCGTGGCCATTGCGTGCGACGCGCTGAGCACCTGGCTCTACGATGACGACGCCGCGACGCTGGCACTCAAGTACGGCCCTGTGTACGAGGAGCTGCGTGGCGAGCTGGACGGCAGCTACTTTGAGGACCTGCTGCGCGAACTGGTGCTGGAAAACGACCACATGGCGCTGGTCGAGCTGGTGCCGGTGGACGCTGCCGAGGGTGTGGAGGGCGCCGAAGCTGCCGAGCTGGCTACCAAGCGCGACGCCATGACCGATGCCGAGCTGGCGGACGTGGTCGAGCGCACGGCCGCGCTGCGTGCCGCGCAGGAGGCGGAGGACACGCCCGAGGACAAGGCAACGCTGCCGCGCCTGCGTGTATCCGACATTGGCGCGGCGCGCCCCGAGCCGCCGCTGGTCGTGGACACGACCGCGCCCATCCCCTGCCTGCGCCACGGCATCCCCACCAACCGTCTGGCCTACGCCATGCAGTACTTCGACCTGAGCTGCGTCGCGTTTGAGGACCTGCCCTACGTGACACTGCTCTGCCGCCTGCTCAAGCAGCTGCCCACACGCGAGCACTCGGCCGAGGAGCTCGACAACCTGCTTGCCGGCAAGCTGGGCTTTTTGAGCTTTACGACCGAGGTCATGACGCAGCCCGACGTGGACGGCGTGCGCCCCTACCTGCTGGTGAGTGCCGGCGCCCTGTCCGAAAAGATCGACGCGCTGGCGAGCCTGCCGCGCGAGGTGTGGTCGAGCACGCTGTTGCTCGATGCCGACGCCGACCGCGTGCGCGACGTGCTCACGCAGATTCGCATTGGGCTTGAGCAAGGCTTTATCAACAACGGCCACTCGGCGGCGCTCGGTCGCGCGATGAGCTACAGCTCGCCTTCGGCCGTGGTTCGCGAGCAGCTTTCGGGCGTGGACTTCTACCTGTTCCTGCGCGATCTGCTCGAGCACTTTGACGAGCGCCTGGACGGCCTGCGCGCCAAGCTTGCCGAGCTGGCAGACCGCATCTTTGTGGCCGATGGCTGCCTGGCGAGCTTTACCGGCAGCGATGAGGACTTTGACGCGTACTGGGACGCCGCGGGCGACCTGGGGCTGGGCGCTGGCGACGGCGCTGGCAGCGGCACGCTCGTGGTGCCGACGCCGTGCGACCGTCACGAGGCTTTTGTCATCCCCAGCGACATCTGCTTTGCGGCGCGCGCGTGCGACCCGCGCCGCCTGGGCATCGACGTGACGGGCGCCTGGGCCGTGGCTGCCAACGCGCTCTCCTACGACTACCTGTGGAACGAGATTCGCGTGAAGGGCGGTGCGTACGGCTGCGGATTCCGCGCAGCCGGCGAGCGCCAGACGGCGTTCTACACCCACCGCGACCCGGCGATCGATCCTTCGATTGAGCGCGTGAAGCGCGCGGGTGCATGGCTTGGCAGCTTTGAGCCCGACGAGGCCGCCTTTGAAGGCTTTATCGTGAGCTGCGTGAGCGGCATGGACGCGCCGGTGAAGCCGTATGCGCTCACCAAGCGCCGCAACACGACCTACCTGGCCGGGCTCGATTCGCATGCGCGCGAGGAGCGTCGCGCCCAGATGCTCGCCGCCACGCCCGGTGAGCTGCGCTCGCTCGGCGCCGACGTGACGCGCATCGCAGCCGAGTCGCCCACCTGCGTCTTTGGCGGCCGAGACGTCATCGCCAAGAGCAACGCCGGCTTTAACGTAGTCGACCTGCTGGGCTAAGGCACGGCAATCAAAACCACCACAAAGGAGACAGCACCTTCGTGGTGGTTTTGCCGTCTTTATCGCGTTTGCCCAGATAAAGCCTGCCAAAATAAACCTGTCCCTTTTTGGTAGGTTTGGGAGAGAGGGCCGGGATGGACAAGGCTGAGTTGCGGCGGGCGGTGATTGCTCGGCGCGACGATCTCGATTTGGATGTACGGGCGGCGAAGTCTGCTGATATCTGTGCGCGGCTGGTTGAGCTGCTGGGCCGCTTGGATGCCGCGGCGCCGCGCACCGTTGCCGTCTATGCCGCGATGGGTTCCGAGGCAGACCCTGCCGCGTTTGCCGCTGCGGCCGCCGTGCGCGGCTGGCGCGTAGCCTATCCGTGCATGCTCTCGGCAATTGATGCCGCAGCTTGTGGCCAGCGCATGTGTATGCGGGCAGTTGCCGCCGACGATGCGTCCGCGGCTCCGTTTATCGCCCACCCTACGCGGGCCTTTGCGGCCACGGACATCGACAGCAACCACTTCCCTATCGTGCCTGCCGAAGCTCTCGACATGATCGTCGTGCCGCTCGTGGCCTTCGACCAAACCGGCGCGCGCCTGGGCTACGGCGGCGGTTGCTACGACCGCTACCTGCCCATGCTCTCGCCCGCATGCCAAATCATCGGCATCGCCTTTGACGAGCAGCGTGTCGACCGCGTTCCCACCGACGCTCACGACCTGCCACTACCCCACATCATCAGCGCCTAATCGCTGCCATATCAGCCACGGCTACAGCAGTACCATCGCAGCCTAGTGCTCCTCGCCGGCGCGGGCCAGGTCGTAGGGCGTGGTCTGGTAGACGTAGTAGTTGAGCCAGTTGGTGTAGAACAGCTGAGCTTGGCTGCGCCAGACGTTGCGCGGATCGGCGGAGGGGTCGTCGCCCGGGAAGTAATGCGCCGGCACCTGAGGGTTGAGGCCGCGCTTCACGTCGCGCTCGTACTCCAGGCGCAGCGTGTCGGTATCGTACTCGGGGTGACCAAAGACAAAGAAGCGACGGCTGTCGGTCGACTTGACGATGTACAGGCCCACCTCGTCGGACACGGCCACGACCTCAAGCTGCGGCTCGGCCTCCACGTCCTCGCGGCGCACGTCGGTGTTGCGCGAATGTACGGCATAGAAGCGGTCGTCAAAGCCGCGAACCAGCGGGCTTTGCGGCTTCACCAGATAATGCTCGAACACGCCGCTCGCCTTTGCCGGCAGGTCGTACTTCTGGATGCCGTAATGATGGTACAGGCCGGCCTGCGCGCCCCAACAAATGTGCAGCGTAGAGTGCACGTGCGTGGTGGACCAATCCATGATCTGGCAGAGCTCGGGCCAGTAGTCGACCTCCTCGAACGGCATCTGCTCCACCGGCGCGCCCGTGATGATCAGGCCGTCGTAGTGGATGTCGCGGATGTCGTCGAACGTGCGGTAGAACGTCTCCAGGTGGCCGGCGCTCACGTGCGTGGCCTCGTGCGTTTTCGTGCGCAGCAGGTCCACCTCCACCTGCAGCGGCGTGTTGGAGAGCTTGCGCATGATCTGCGTCTCGGTAGCGATTTTGGTGGGCATGAGGTTGAGGATGAGCACGCGCAGCGGACGGATGTCCTGGTGCAGCGCGCGGTACTCGGTCATGACAAAGATGTTCTCGCTCTCGAGCTGCGCGGCGGCAGGGAGGGCGTCGGGGATGCGAATGGGCATGAATGCTCCTTACGAGTCAGTTGCAGTTATGGTACAACGACCGGCCCCATCCGCGCGAGTACATCGCCCGGCGATGCCGTCAGCGGCCCAAATCACTCCAAAAGTAGAGATTAAGGCATGCCCAAAAATCTATGGCGCTTTAGCCTAGCAAAGTGGCAGCAGGACGCTACAATGGTTCGACGCGAAAAACTCGGCCGAAAGGATACATATATGTACCAAACGCGTAAGATCGGTGTGGTCGGCCAGGGCCACGTAGGAGCACATGTTGCCAACAGTCTGCTCATGCAGGGCATTGCCGATGAGCTGTACCTGTGCGATATCAACGAGGCCAAGGTGACGTCCGAGGTCCAGGACCTGCGCGACTCCCTTTCGTTTGTCCCGTACAACACCAAGATCGTCAACTGCTACGACCACTACGAGGAGCTTGCCTGCTGCGACGTCATCGTCAACGCCGCCGGCAAGGTCGCGCTGGCCGCCGGCAACCGCGACGGCGAGCTGTTCTTTACCACCGACGCCGCCCGCACCTTTGCCAAGCGCATCGTCGACGCCGGCTTTGACGGCATCTTCGTGAGCATCTCCAACCCCTGCGACGTCGTGTGCACCGAGCTGTGGCACCTGACCGGCTACGACCCCAAGAAGATCATCGGCTCGGGCTGCGGCCTGGACTCCGCCCGCCTGCGCACCGAGATCTCCAAGAAGGTCGGCGTGAGCCCCAAGTCCATCGACGCCTACATGATCGGCGAGCACGGCTTTAGCCAGTTGGCCGCCTTTAAGGCCGCAACCATCGCCGGCAAGAGCCTTAACGAGCTTCAGGCCGAGAACCCCGACAAGTACGCCTTTGACCACATGGAGGTCGAGGAGCTCGCGCGCAAGGGCGGCTACGTAACCTACCAGGGCAAACAGTGCACCGAGTACGCCGTCGCCAACTCCGCCGCGCGCGTTTGCGCCGCCGTGCTGCATAACGAGCACGCCGTGCTTTCCGCCTCCACGCTCATGACCGGCCAGTATGGCGAGGAGGGCATCTTCACCTCCCTGCCGTGCGCGATCGGTGCCGAGGGCGTCGAGGAGGTCTACACGCTGGACCTGTCCGAGCACGAGCTCGAGGGCTTCCACAAGAGCTGCCAGCACATCCGCGACAACATCGCCCAGCTCGACTGGTGGGACGCCGAGGCCTACGACGCAAAGTA
The DNA here is from genome assembly GCA_036298675.1 of Collinsella sp. GTDB lineage: Bacteria > Actinomycetota > Coriobacteriia > Coriobacteriales > Coriobacteriaceae > Collinsella. Next base: position 6,900 of record JAXJIO010000020.1, read on the forward strand.
GGCCGCTGGCTACCGCAACCTTGCGAATCTATGCGCGATACTAAGCGGGCCGCGCCGGAAATCCCCGGCGCGGCCCGCTTTTTGACTCATGTGGCCCGCTTGCGAATCGAAGGTTAATGCTTTTCCCGTTACCTAGTACTGCTCGATGCCCATGTAGCGACGAACCTCGGGGCTGTGGTCAAACACCTTGCCGCGGGCGGCGCGCAGCTCGCAGCTCATGTTGTAGAAGAAGATCGGCTCCAAGTACGAACGCACGCTGGCGGGCACGTCGCCCACGCCGTACTCGAGCGCGTCGAGCACCATGATCGTATCGGTGTGCGTGTTGAGGAACGCAAGAGCGCGCTCCTCCATGGGGCGGCACTCGCCCGATCCGAGCTGCACAAAGTAGAACACGCCGGGCTCGGTGACTTCGAACGGGCCATGGAAGTACTCGCCGGAGTGGATGTAGCAGCAGTGCTGCCACTGCATCTCCATGAGCGAGCAGATTGCCATGGCGTAGGTCTGGCTAAAGTTGGGGCCGGAGCCCAGGATGTAGAAGAACTTGTGCTGCTGGCAGAGCTCGGCAAAACGGGCACCTAGCTCGGCGTTGACCTTCTCGCGCGCGGCGGGCAGCAGCGCATCCATCTGCTTAAGGCCTTCGTACATGTCGGCGAGCGCTTCGTAGCCCTCCTGCTGGTCGAGCAGTTCGGCGGCGATCAGAGCGCCGATGCCCTGCGGCACCTCGGCCTGCAACACGCCCTCGCCCCACGGATAGACCCAGGTGGTCCACTTGCCGTTGTCGATCTTTGAGCCCTCGCAGTCGGTAAGGGCAATGACCTCGGCGCCGGCAGCCAACGCCATCTCGCAGCCGTCGACGACCTCTTGCGTGTTACCGCTGTGGCTGCAGGCGATGACGAGTGACTTCTCGCCAAGACTCTTGGGAGTCATCAGGCAAAACTCGCGCGCCGTGTAGACCGTCGAGGTAAACGTGGTGGCCTCGCGCTTGAGCAGTTCGTTGGCCGGCATGAGGTCGATCATCGAACCACCGCAGGCGATCCAAAAGACGTTCTCGACCTTGCCCTTGCGCTCGATAATTTCCTGAATCAGATCATGTGCGTTCATGCTGATGCCCCTCCTTGTGTGGCGGCTTTTGGCGACGGCTGCTCGTACCTGCTGTCGTTCTATGTTGTTCTATATATACCACGCATGCAGCCACGGTGGAAGCCATTGCGATAAATTTGTTCCATGTTGTTCTATTCGTGAACGTTAGATGTCGAACACGTAGCGCGAGCCCACGATCTTTTGACGACCGAGCAGCAGGGGCCGCTCGTCCTCATCGGTAAAGTATGCCTCCATATAGAAGAGCGGCTCGCCGACCGGCACCTCCAGCAGCGGGGCCGCCTGAGCATCGGCAAGCGCAATCTCCACGGTGCAGGGGTCGGACTTGAGCGGCGCGCGGCCCGAATGCTCGGCAACGAGCGCAAAGATTGAGTTATCGGTGAGGTCCTCATCGGCCAACGTCTGCAGGTAGGGATGGTCGGCAAGCACAAAGGCGTTGTTCTCGAGCATGACGGGCACGCCATCTGCCGTGCGCACGCGCTCGACCACGATGAGCTCGCAGCCGGGCTCCACGCCAAAAAATGCCGCGTCCTCACGCGTCGCCGCAACCACCGTGCGCGACACCAGGCGCGCTCCGGCCACCATGTCGTTGGCGGCACAACCCTCGGTGAAACTCTGGACGTCGCCCTTCTGGCGAATCTTGCGTTTGAGCTTGGGAGCGCACACAAAGGTGCCCCTCCCCTGCTGGCGGTTGAGGTAGCCCGCGCGCGACAGCTCCTCGATGGCACGGCGCACGGTGATGCGCCCCACGCCGTAAGACTTCGCGAGCTCCATCTCGGAAGGAATGCGCGAGCCGGCCGCGTACACGCCGCGTGCGATCTCGCCCTTTAGGTCGTCCATGACCTGCTGGTATAGCGGCACGGCGGGCACGTCAGTACGGTCGGTCTTGTTATCGGTCGCCATCGTTACGCTCCATCCCGTGCATGCTCGGATTCAAACTCTTCTATCGCCGCCATAAACTGCTCGCCAAAGGCGTCGGCCTTTTTCTCGCCGATGCCGTTGACCTGGATAAGCTCGTCGCGCGTCTGAGGACGTAGACGGCACAGGCCGCGCAGGGCCTTGTCAGAGAAGACCATGTACGGTGCCATCTCCAGCTCGGTCGAGATCTCCTTGCGGAGTGCCCGTAGGCGCTCAAACAGCTCGGCGTCGTCGCCCACGCGCGGTCGCTGATCCAGCTCGGCCTCCTCGCGCAGCAAATCCACCGCACGGCGGGCACGGGCCGAGGCCTTGCGCTTGGACGCGCGACGCTTAACGGTAAAGGCGAACGTCTCGTCCTCGACCTCGCCGGCACGCGGGCCCAGACCCACGACCGGATACTGGCCCTGCGAGGTGGCCAGGTAGCCCCGCCCGCACAGCTGGCCGATGATGTCCTTGATGCGCCCGACCGATTCGCTCGACAGCTCACCGTAGCCGCGATCCTCGTCCAGATGCATCTGGCGAATGCGCTCGGTGTTGCCGCCGTGAAGCACGTCGGCGATCAGCGACTTGCCAAAGCGCATGGGGCGCGTGGCCACATATTGCACGGCGGCGCGGGCCATGTCGGTGACGTCCTCGACCTCGAACTGTGTGAGGCAGTTGCTGCAGTTGCCGCAACCCTCGGCGTCATCCGTGGCGGTGGCGCCCGCACCAGCCGCGGCAGCATGCTCGGCCGCGGCCTCGTCGCCAAAGTAGCGCAGCATGTATTCGCGCAGACAGCCGGTGGTATTGCAGTAGCCCTCCATCTGGCTGAGCAGGCGATAGCGGTTCTGGAGCGCCCATGCGCGCTGCTCGTCGTCGAGCGCCTCGTCGGCAGCATCGCCGCGGTCGATCAAAAAGCGGCGCATGCGAAAATCGTTGCCGTTCCACAGCAAGTGGCAGCTGGCCGGGTCGCCGTCGCGGCCGGCGCGGCCTGCCTCCTGGTAGTAGGCCTCGATGCTCTCGGGCACGTTGTTGTGAATCACGTAGCGCACGTTGGGCTTGTCGATGCCCATGCCAAAGGCGTTGGTGGCGACCATCACCTGGATATCGTCGTCGATAAAGGCACGCTGGCTCTGGCGGCGGGCGTCGTTGCCCATGCCGGCATGGTAGCGCCCCACACGAATGCCGCTGGGGCCCAGTGCCTCGGCAAGCTCCGCGGCCAGCGCATCGACCGTCTTGCGAGTCGAGCAATACACGATGCCGCTCTCGCTCGAATGCGCGATCACATAGTCGCGCACCCACGCGGCCTTGGCCTTGTCGCCCATCTCCTCGCAGCCAAAGTAGAGGTTCTTGCGATCGAAGCCCGTCACCACGGTCGCGGGGTTTTGCAGTCCGAGCATCTGCTGAATGTCCGCGCGCACGCGCTCAGTCGCCGTGGCGGTAAAGGCCGCCACGATGGGGCGCTGCGGCAGGGAATCGATGAACTCGCGAATCTGCAGGTAGGCGGGGCGGAAATCCTGGCCCCATTGGCTCACGCAGTGGGCCTCGTCAATAGCCACGAGCGGCACGCCAATGCCGGCGGAACCCGCGGCCTCCTGGGCAAAGGCTAAAAAGCGCGGCTCGAGCAGGCGCTCGGGCGCCACGTACATAAGCTGGTAGCGGCCCTCGCGCGCCCGCTTGAGCACGGTGTTTTGCTGGGCCGGAGTAAGACTGGAGTTGAGATAGCTGGGTCGCGCACCCGCCGCGAGCAACGCGCGGGTCTGGTCCTCCATAAGCGACAGCAGCGGACTCACCACAAAGGTAATACCGGGCAGCATGAGCGCGGGCACCTGGTAGCAAATGGACTTGCCGGCGCCCGTGGGCATAACACCCAGCGCATCGCGACCGGCAAGGATCGCATCGACCATGCGGTCCTGCCCCGGGCGAAACGAGGTGTAGCCAAAATAGGCGCCGAGCGTGTCAAGCGCCATCTGCTGCATGCTATCGGTCATGGTTTCCTAACGTCCAAGTCATCTGCCGCCGATTATACGCCGCCACGCGGACAGCAGCACACGGCCGCCGCCCAGACTAGTCGTTTAAGAGCGTCCCCAATGACTAAGGAATGTCCCCAACTGCCGGCAGAGACGATATGAGCAGGACATAAAAACATTGAGAGCCCCTGCTGCATGAAAGACCGCGGATTAGGCCGACAATGGTGAGTGTCTAATCCAACCGTGGCGGCCACGCCGCATTCATGGAAGGGGCTCCCATGC
>JAXJIO010000021.1:0-3548 GCA_036298675.1 Collinsella sp.
GCATGGGAGCCCCTTCCATGAATGCGGCGTGGCCGCCACGGTTGGATTAGACACTCACCATTGTCGGCCTAATCCGCGGTCTTTCATGCAGCAGGGGCTCTCAATGTTTTTATGTCCTGCTCATATCGTCTCTGCCGGCAGCTTGGGACACTCCTTGTAGTCATTGGGGACGTTCTTAAACGACTACATAGAACAAGAGTGGATGATCTCCCGGTTTGAGCCTGCATTCAAGCTCAAAGTGGGAGATCATCCACTCTCGTTTCGTTTGTTGATTTCGATGCCTACATTTGTAGGAACAGTTCGTGGAGGCGGGTATCGTCGTCGAGCTCGGGGTGGAAGGTTACGCCGAGCTGGTTGCCCTGACGGGCGGCGACAATACGACCGTCGACTTTCGCTAAGGCCTTGGCGTCGCCGTGGACCTTGACGATGCGGGGCGCGCGGATAAACGTCAGCGGCACTTCACCGTCGATGCCGGCAATTTGCCCCTTGGTTCGAAAGCTGCCGAGCTGCCTGCCGTAGGCATTGCGCTCGACAAGTACATCCATGGTTTCCAGACGCGGCGTGCCCTTATCGTCATGGGCGGCAAGGTCGTGAGCCAGTAGAATCAGGCCGGCGCAGGTGCCCAGGACGGGCATACCTTCAGCGATACGGGCACGAAGCTCCTCGAGCATGCCCAACTCATCAAGCAGCTTCCCTTGAACGGTAGACTCGCCGCCGGGAAGTACCAGACGGTCAAAGTCCTGCTTCAAATCAGCCGCCTGCCTCAGCTCAATACAGTGTGCGCCAAGCTCGAATAGTCTTGCCTCGTGCTCGGCAAAAGCGCCTTGGACCGCCAGCACGGCAACCGTTTGGTCTGCATAATCGCTCATGTGCGATCCTTTCTGCTGGACTAGCGCCCGCGCTCTTCCATGATAATCTCGATTTCGTCGGCGTTAATGCCCACCATGGCCTCGCCCAGGTCCTCCGAAAGCTCGGCGATGAGCCTGGCATCGGTGAAGTTTGCCACGGCCTTGACGATGGCAGCGGCGCGCTTGGCGGGGTCGCCGCTCTTAAAGATGCCCGAGCCGACAAAGACGCCCTCGGCACCCAGCTGCATCATCAGCGCGGCATCGGCCGGGGTCGCTACACCGCCGGCGGCAAAGTTCACGACGGGAAGCTTGCCCGTGGCATGGACCTCGCGTACCAGCTCGACCGGAACCTGCAGTTGCTTGGCTGCCTCAAAGAGCTCGTCGTCGCGCAGGGCAACAACGTCGCGGATCTGCTTTTGGATCTTGCGCATGTGACGCACGGCCTGAACGACGTCGCCCGTACCCGGCTCACCCTTGGTGCGAATCATAGTGGCGCCCTCGGCAACACGGCGCAACGCCTCGCCCAGATCGCGGGCGCCGCAGACAAACGGCACGTCAAACTGGGTCTTGTCGATGTGATAGACGTCATCGGCGGGGGAGAGAACCTCGGACTCGTCGATGTAATCGATCTCGATGGCCTGTAGGACCTGCGCCTCGACAATGTGACCGATGCGGCACTTGGCCATGACGGGGATGGAGACGGCCTCTTGGATGCCCTTGATCATCTTGGGGTCGCTCATGCGCGAGACGCCGCCTGCGGCGCGGATGTCGGCCGGGATGCGCTCGAGTGCCATGACGGCGCAGGCGCCTGCCTCCTCGGCGATGCGTGCCTGCTCGGGCGTGGTGACGTCCATGATGACGCCGCCCTTGAGCATCTGCGCGAGTTCGCGATTGAGTTTGACGCGATCGGCCTTGCTGGTCTGTTCTGCCATGGTTGCTCCCTTGGTTGGCATGTGCATTGCTTGACGGAACATCCTATCGGGGAGCTGGGTATGGCAAAATACTCAGTTTTCGAGATAATAATAATGTCAGCCTAATACCAGATTGAACAGCTCGATAAGGTCAGGTGGCAAACTCATGCTTGACTACAATTTGGAAAAACGCGGCGAAGCATCGCTTTATGAGTATGTTTACCAGCAAATTCGAGATGATATTGTTGCTGGACGTATTGTGGCGGGGGAGCATCTTCCGTCTAAGCGCGCCTTTGCCAGTCATCTGGGAATCAGTGTCATTACCATCGAGAATGCATATAGCCAGTTACTTGCCGAGGGCTATATTTGCTCAATGCCGCGTCGTGGCTACTACGCTTGCAAGCTTCCGGATGCACCGGTTTTGCCTTTGGCTTCGCAGGGCATCGACCGAGATACCGTCTCTGTGGGCCTCAGCGCGCATGATGTCAACGGACAGGTCGAGCTGTTCGATGCACTTTCTCCTTCCGCTTTGGAGGCGGCGCGGCTTTGGCAAAGCGCACTACGGGCGACGCTGGCATCCGAAGATGAGCGCGAAATTTTTTCGCCCGCACCGGCGCAGGGCACCGCTCGGCTGCGACGCGCAATTGCTCACCATCTGCGTGGGACAAGGGGCATGAATGTCGACCCCAACAACATTGTTATCGGTGCAGGCGCCCAGCTGCTCGATACCATGTTGGTTCAGTTGCTTGGCGCTGACAAGGTGTATGCCGTTGAGGACCCGGGCTATTTGCGTCTGACGCGCATCTATCAGGCTATGGGCTGCCAAGTACGACATATCCCGTTGGATGACGACGGCGTGGACCTGAGCGCTCTGCAGAAAACTGGGACCGATGTCCTTCACCTTATGCCGTCCCATCAGTATCCCACCGGTCTTGTGACGAGCATTGCGCGTCGCTATGCGCTGCTGAGCTGGGCCGCCGAGCGACCAGGTCGGTACCTCATCGAAGATGACTTTGATTGTGAGTTTCGCCTTGCCGGCAAGCCAATTCCCGCGCTCGCGTCGATCGATGCCTCCCAGTCGGTTATCTACACCAACACGTTTTCGAAGAGCCTGTCATCGGCGTTGCGTCTAGCGTACATGGTGCTGCCCGATGAGCTAATGGAGCGGTTTAGGCGCAACCTTGGTTTTTACGCCTCGTCGGTGAGTTCTGTTGACCAGGTCGCTTTGGCTCGTTTGCTGGAATCGGGTGATTACGAGCGACATGTGAACCGCGTGCGCGTTCGTGCTCGCGAGGCGCGTGATGGCCTGGCGGCGCTTGTACGGAAGGCATTTCCGGCAGGGGAAGTCTCGATCGAACACGCAGACGCGGGCCTTTACTGCACCGTGGTTGCGGAGCGTGGAACGGGCGGAAGCACTATTGCACGGGCCCTCACGCGCTCGAGCATCCCTTTTATCGATATCGGTGACTGTTTTTGGTGTGCCGATGGCGCATCTGCCCCTGAAAACTCAACTCATATTCTTGTCCAGTATGACGACCTGAGTCCAAAAGTACTAACTACCTTGGAATTGCAGCTAATGGGGGGCACTCTGCAATCTAAGTGAGTAGACTTTTAGCACTTTGGCGACCAGGCAGTTTTGTAACAAGCTATCTACCTGCACTGATAATTGTTCTCGGGGGAAGCGGGCACTGCGGGGCGCGGCAACGGCGCGCGATTTCCGCGTCGCAGCGCTACCCTGATGCTGAATGCCGGGACGATGACCCACTGACCTGCTGACGCCTCTTCGGCC
>JAXJIO010000022.1:0-17223 GCA_036298675.1 Collinsella sp.
CCCTTCGACTCGAATTCTTGACGGCCTGAACAATCGTCAATATCGGTCGGAGGGGTGGCTTTGTAAAGCCGTTTGTCTCCACCCGCATAGCGGGTGGGTTGAAGCTGGCCGCTGCGCGCCCAGCAGACTAAAGTCTTGAACGCAAAGGAGAGCACTTAATGTGCTCTCCGTCTTGCGCAGGACTGCCCGAGCAGGCGATGTTGCCCCATACGCCCGCCCAGGTCCGCCGGGATCACGACAGTTTGACGATCGGTGCAAAACCTTTCATTAGCTTTTTGGTCTGGCCGGTCTTTTCGAATTGAACCTCGATCATGTCTCCGACGACCGAGATCACGGTACCCGTGCCAAAGGTCTTGTGGCTCACGGTATCGCCTGCGGCAAAGTCCTGCGACGCGCTAGCGCGATCGACCTTGCGCTCCACTGTCGGCGACACCTTAGATGACGGCTTTTTGGCTCGCGGCGCACCCGAACCAAAGGTCGAGGCAACACGGCCGGCGTCGGGCGAGACCCCACGATGGCGCTCGGTCCCGTAGCTGCTGCCGCCAAAGAAATCGTCAAAACTCGATCCACCGCGCGAACCGGAACCGCCGGTCGAGCGCGTATGCGAACCAAACACCTTGCCGCCGTACATATCCGAGCCCATGCCCGAGCCAAAGGTGCCGTGACGGTCGCCGCGTTTCTCCCAGCCCGTGCCCTCAAAACCGGCAGAACCGATGCCGCTAAACTCGATATCCTCAAACGGAATCTCGTTGAGGAAGCGCGAGCGCGGGTTGGCAGAGGTCGAGCCGTAGGTGCGACGCGTGGCCGCATAGGTCAAGAACAGGCGCTTACGGGCGCGCGTGATGGCGACGTAGGCTAGGCGACGCTCCTCCTCGAGCTTGCCCGGATCATCGCTGCCGCCAAAGTCATGCACGTGCGGGAAGATACCCTCCTCCATGCCGGCCACGAACACCGCCGGGAACTCCAGGCCCTTGGCGGAGTGGATGGTCATCATAGTGATGGCATGCGTCTCGCCGGCCAGGGAATCCAAGTCGGAGCGCAGGGCCAGCCACTCCATGAGTGCAGGCAGCGCCTTGCAGGTGAGCGGGCCGTAGGTGCGCTCGATCTCGTCGGCATGCACGGCACCCGCCGGCAGCTCCGTCGGCGCGGCATACGCGTTGCCCGCGATGGCGGCGGCCAGGGCATCCTGCGGAGACAGTGCCGGAGCGGCCAAGCCATCGAGCGGATTAGAGCCCGCGGCATCGCGCGCGCCAACGAGCGCCTCAAACGAAGACGCGGGCGCAGACGGACCGGGCTCGGGCTCGGCGCCGGCAGGCACGTCGGCAACACCGGCTGCGCGCAGCTCTTCTAGGCTCTCGAGCGTACCCTCGATATCCTCGTGCGTCTCCTCAAATTCGGCGGCGACGCCCAGGAATTCCTGGATGTTCTCGGCGCGGCTCTCGGACTCCATGGTGCCCTCGGCGCGGAAAGCCTGCAGCAGGCCCGTCTTATCGACAATCATCTCGACGACGTCCTTGAGCTCGCCGTCCATGCGGCGACCCTCGCGCACCAGAGACACAAAGCTCGACAGGCCATTGCGCACCTTGGCGCTAAACATGCCCGTCTCGGCTGTTGCGATCTCACAGGCTTGGAAGAACGAGCAGCGGTTGTCGCGTGCCAGCTGCTCAATCTTTTGAATCGAAGTGGAGCCGATGCCGCGGCGCGGCGTGTTGATGACGCGCTTGACGCTCATCTCGTCGGCCGGGTTCACGATCATCTTAAGGTAGGCCATGACGTCGCGGATCTCGGCACGGTCGAAGAATCGCGTGCCGCCCACAATCTTGTAGGGCACGCCCGCGCGTAGAAACATATCTTCGAGGATACGCGACTGAGCGTTGGTGCGGTAGAAGACGGCGATGTCGTCGTAGCTCGTGCCTTTGGCATGCAGCTTCTCGATCTCGCCGGCAATCCAGCGGCCCTCGTCGCGCTCGTCGCTCGCCTGGAAGGCCTGAATCTTCTCGCCATCGCCCTCGGCCGTAAACAGGCGCTTGTCCTTGCGCTGCGAGTTGTGGCGCACCACGGCATTGGCGGCGCTCAGGATGTGACCCGTGGAACGATAGTTCTGCTCCAGCTTAACGGTCTTGCAGTTTTTAAAGTCCTTCTCAAAGTCCAGGATGTTGGTGATGTCGGCGCCACGCCAGCTGTAAATGGACTGGTCATCGTCGCCCACGACCATGAGGTTTTGGTACTTGGCGGCCAGCAGGTTGGCGATCTCGTACTGGACGTGGTTGGTGTCCTGATACTCGTCGACGCTAATGTAGCGGAAACGCTCTTGGTACTTGTCGAGCACCTCGGGGCGGGTGCGCAGCAGCTCGAGCGTGCGCACGAGCAGGTCGTCGAAGTCCATCGCGTTGGCGGCGCGCAGGCGACGCTCCAGCTCCATATAGACCTGTGCGGCCTTTTTATCGTTGGGGCTATCGGCAGATTTGAGCATGTCCTCGGGCCCGATCATGGCGTTTTTGGCCGAACTGATCTTGCTGCGGATCATGTTGATGGGGAACTGCTTTTGCTCGATACCGAGTGCCTGCATAATGTCGCGCACCATGCGCTTGGAATCGTCGTCATCGTAGATGGTGAACTGACCGGTATAGCCCAGCAGGTCGGCGTCCTCGCGCAGCATGCGCACGCACATGGCATGGAAGGTGCACACCCACATGCCACGGGTACCGCTGGGAATAAGTGCCGCCAGACGCTCGCGCATCTCGGCCGCGGCCTTGTTGGTAAACGTGATGGCAAGGATCTGCCAGGGCTTAACACCCAGGTCGCCGAGCATATGGGCGATGCGGAAGGTCAGGACGCGGGTCTTGCCCGAGCCAGCACCGGCAAGGACCAGCAACGGACCCTCGGTCGTCAGGACGGCCTCGCGCTGGGCGGGGTTAAGGCTGTCGATGTCGACGAGCGGCTTAGCGGGCTTGGGTGCCGGTGCGGGAGCATCGTAGATGTCGAGCGGGACGAGCTCGGGCTCCGGCGCAGCGGGGGCAGTGTATGCATCAAGCGGCACGGGTGCCGGTGCGGGCGGCACGGGTACCGCGGCATTCTTTTCCCAGGGCAAGGGCTGGGTCATGGGCGACTCCTCATCTGACGGACGGCGCGCCTGCGGGCAGCGCCATAGTTTGAGCCGTACCAGTATACCGAGCCGCGCGGACACCGACGCAAATCACACCACGACTCCGCGCGCTGCCATCGAGCCCGCCCCAGCGGATTTGGCGCAATGGGGGCAGGTTAGTCTGCACCATGTTGCTGCAAAGTAACCTGACCCCAATGCACCAATCACGGAGTCACCGATGTCATGGCAACGGTAGCGAGCGGCTGCCAGAGCGAACAAATTGACATGAAAAGAGGGCGGCATAGACCTTTTGGTCACGCCACCCTCTTTGAATGACAAGTTGTCGCTCTGGCCGCCGCGCAGCGTCAACCAAGTTACAGGCCGAGCATAGGCTCCAGGACGAAGAAGTACGCAAGCACCACGATACCCAGGACAATGCGGTAGACGCCGAAACATTTAAAGTCGTGACGGCGGACGAAGCCCATGAGCCACTTGATGGCGATAAGCGAAACCACGAAGGCGACGATGCAGCCCACGCCCAGGATGGCGATCTCGTTGGTGCCGAAGGTACCGCCCTTAACGAAGTACTTGACCAGCTTGAGCGCGCTCGCGCCAAACATGACGGGAATGGCCAGGAAGAACGTGAACTTAGACGCCACCGAGCGTGTGCAGCCCAGCAGCAGGCCGCCGATGATGGTGGAGCCGGAACGCGATGTGCCCGGCACCAGCGACAGAACCTGGAAGCAGCCAATACCCAGCGCAGTCTTCCAGCTTAGGTCCTCAAGCGTCGCAATGGAGCCAAAGTCGAGGTCTTCGTCATCGTTGCCCGAATCCTCGGCGGCAGCCACAGCAGGCGCCGCAAAGTGTGCACCGGCGGGACGCCCGCCCGCCACCACGGCACGCGAACCAAGCGAGCCGGCAAGAGCGGCCTGGTCGCGCTTGTTCGCGCGCCAGTTCTCGATCACGATAAACAGCACGCCGTACACAATGAGCGCCAGCGCCACGACGGGAGCATTATAGAAATGCTCCTCCATCCAGTCGTTGAGCGGCAGGCCAATCGCCGCAGCGGGAATACAGCCGAGCACAATCTTGCCCCACAGTACCCATGTGTCGCGACGACCCTCCTTGCCCTTGCTGGGCGAGAACGGGTTGAGGTCGTAGAAGAACAGCACACAGACGGCCAATATGGCGCCAAGCTGAATCACGACCAGGAACATGTTCCAGAACGTCTCGCTCACGTTCATCTTGACGAACTCGTCCACCAGGATCATGTGGCCCGTCGACGAAACGGGCAGCCATTCGGTAATGCCCTCGACCAGGCCCATGAAGGCAGATTTTAGAAGCTCGATAATATCCAAAGGGACCCCCTCGTTTAACACCCGCCGATAGATGTTTCTGCGGACGGTGCGGGCGATGTCCCATTATCAACCATTGGCGACGCACACATGCCAACCCTTACCAAAAATCTTGTCCGTTCACAGAATTGCAGGCGGTCAAACCGAAATCCTTGGGTATAACTGCAACAAGATAAAGTGTCCGGCGGTCCGCGCATCCGCGGCCGCCCGACGCACGAGCCCTGCGCCCGTGCGATAGACCAAGGAGGAAACCATGAACGAGGGCTACACCAAGGTATTTGTTTCACTCGACGGTACTGAGCAGCAGGATTTTGTGCTCGCACGCGCCATCAAGGTGGCCGCAAACAACGGCGCAAAGCTGATTATCGGTCACGTGATCGACTCCACAGCGCTCGAGAGCGCGGGAGCTTACCCGGTCGACTTAGTCAACGGCTTGGAGGAGGCCTTTAACAACTCCATCGCGAAGCAGCTCGAGGAGGCCAAGGCTAATCCCGATATCCCCGAGGTCGAAGTCATGATTCGCGCCGGTCGTATTCGTGAGACGTTGAAGGACGAGATGCTCGACGTGGTCAAGCCCGATCTGGTGCTCTGCGGTGCCCGCGGTCTGTCCTCGATTAAGTACGCACTCCTGGGTTCGATTTCGACGTTCCTGCTGCGTAATACGGATTGCGACATTCTGGTCGTAAAGTAGCGTTGCTCCCACCGGCCGCGGGGCCTGCGGGGTTTCCACGGGCACGTCCTCGCCGCGTTGCGGCTGCGGGATGTGCCCTTAGGAAACCCCTCCCGGCCCCGCGGCCTTCGCAGCCTTACTTCAGCGAGTTGGCTGATTAAAAGATGGCGTGCCGCCCCGTTTGGGGCGGCACGTTTTTGTTATGAAGCAAATTGTTCTAGAACTTTAATTCTGGGAGCTGCATCTCCGAAAATCTGAGTCGCAACTCGACCTAGATCACCAGATGCTTCAGACAATTCGCCAAGCTTCTGTTTTGTGCACTCTGCAACCTCACAGCAGATGGCTCGGTAACGCCTGAGCGGCAAACTTAAATCTTCGGCAACAAATTCAAAGTCCTTTGCATCCACCTCATCGATAACGCGATGGTCACCGATGTCGATACCGAGATTATGGTCATAGCCCAAAATCGTCGTGCACACAATGTCATACGCCGGCGACAGACGCCTTGACCGCCAGTTGGGTCCCAATAGAAGCGAATGGTTTTTGAGATGCGAATCGCAGTTTCCTAAAAGGTAGTCAATTGCCACTTGACGGCCAAAAATCTGAACATCCGCTATAGCGTTTGACGACTGTTCCCTGAGAAGTCGTCCGCACATCGCCATATAATTTGTATTTTGCTGGTTTTCGTATTTCATAAACGACGGCCAACCCAATGCTTGGCAAAAGTCTTCCTGATGGAGGCGCATGGGAGTCCGATTTCCCTCAACAATACTGCACCCATCAGCCCAGACACGGTCATAGCGCTCCGAGATAAATACATTGTTGAGCGCTTCAGACGCAAACGACCCCGCCACGCACAATCCCGAGGCCTGCGCCACATCCATGCAAACTTGTTCGTTCGTGGGCAAATCTGGATGCTTGCCCGAGGCGACCTTAATGATATGCGTCGAGGGAGCAGAACCGATTGGCAACATCCATTGTCCGGGGCCAGCGGTCTTCGCATCCGCACTGCGAGGTAAATACCAACCAGTCTTCGATTGCGCCCCCGCCAGCGATAATCGCGAAATCTGCATCGCATTCGCGATCTCAACAATCTCGCTCTTATGCAACTCATCCGCATCCGCCTGCGTCAACGGCCTAAACCCAGCTCGCGATTCAACGGCGTCATCCGAACGAAACATGAGAGCCCCAACGCACTCCTCACCCAAACGCGCCAACATCGAAAGGTAGTCGGACTGAGGAATCTGGAATCGCGTGGACAACTCCGCACGAACCGGCCCCTCGGGAATCATCCCAGAAAAGAAGCCGCCATATTCATTCGAGTGAAAGGGTTCGCGCCGAAGCGGCAACGAGGCAGACAACGGTGCCGCCGACTTCTGATACAAATAACGCTCACTGTAGGAAAAAATAATGTCGCCGGTATCAACCGCATCGAACGAGCCCACCGGCTCAAACTCTCCTTGGAACTCACGCATGACACAAAGAGACATTCCCTACCCCCTATTCCTAAGCATAATGTCAATACCGAGACTATTTGCTATCTCGAGTACTTGCTTTAGGTTTGCGCCGGCTTTCCCGCGCTCAAGATCACCCACAAATCTGGGGCTACACTGATTGAACTCAGCGACTTCACACTGCGTATAGCCAAGCTCTTTTCGTCTGGAGCGAATCTGCTTGCCCAAATCCTCTAAAGAGCGAACTATTTTCTCTTTTTCGTCAAAGCCAGCCATAAGCCACCTCATCAATCTTCCTGTTTGGGAAGATTATAGCTCAAGCCATCTAAATCTTCCCATTTGGTAAGATTCTAACGCGTTCATTTAGAATCTTCCCAAACGGGAAGATTCCGTCGATCGCGCCACGCGGCCTGGCTACTCGAAGTATTGAAACTTGTTCGTCGAGAAGGCAAACGTGACGACGAAGCCTTCGCTGGGCTCGGACGATGCGGTGACGTCGATGCCCATCTTGGAGCACAGACGTGCCACCAGGTAGAGGCCGATGCCCGTTGCGCGCTTGGTGGTGCGGCCGTTGTCGCCGGTAAAACCCTTCTCGAACACGCGCGGCAGGTCTGCCGCACACACGCCGCAGCCGTTGTCCGCAACGGTAAGCTCGATGCGCTCGCTTGCCAGGCCCTCGTCCAGCAACGCGCCCGAAAACACGATCTTTGCGCCGTCCTCACGCGCATATTTAATGCTGTTCTGAATGAGCTGGCCCAGAATAAACTCGAGCCATTTCTCGTCGGTAAAGACCTCGAAGTCGAGGTTCTCGCACACCGGAGCCACGTGCGCCGCGATGAGCTCGCGTGCGTTGGCCTTAATCGCGCCCGTCACCAAGGTCTTGAGATCCCAGCGGCGAATCAGGTAGTCGCGCTCCACGACTTCCGAGCGTGCGTAGTACAGCGCCTGGTCGATATAGCGCTCCACGCGGGCAAGCTCGCGACCGAGGTCATCCACGCGCGACAGATCGTCTTCGCTGCCGTCCAGGTTTTCCAAAATTAGATGGGCTGCCGCCAGGGGCAGCTTGGCCTCGTGGACCCAGCTCTCGATATAGTCGCGATAATCATCGGTCCGGCGCCGGCCTTCGGCAACCTCGTCGCAGGCAGCTTTGCCCACCCGGCGCAAGACCTCGTACTCAAGCTCGCCCTCGGCATAGGTCGGGCATTGCACCATCTCCTGTACCCATGCGGGACTCTCGAGTTCCTCTGCCGCGCGCTCCAACTGACGCAGAAAACGGCGACGGCGAGCGTACTCGATCACGATGCCGAGCATACCGAAAATAAAGGACACGCCAACCGCCACGACCACGATAGAAACGGGTGCGCCGGCGACCGTCAGCACAAAGCAGCTCAGCAGCACGCCGCAGGTCCACACGGCGACGGGAAGCAGCGCATCTTTAAAGAACTTGCCAAACGACATAGCCGGCCCCTAGACCGAATAGCCTTGGCCGCGGTGCGTCGTCAAATACCCCTTGATGCCGATTTTTTCGAGCGTGGTGCGCAGGCGGTTGATGTTGACGGTAAGCGTGTTGTCGTCCACGAAGGCGTCGGAGTCCCACAGGTCCTGCATGATGGCCGGACGCGAGACGATCTTGCCCGCGCGACCCAAGAGCAGCGAAAGGATACGCAGCTCGTTTTTGGTGAGCTCGGTACTGTCGCCGGTTGCCGTATTGGTGACCATGGAGCGGGCGAGGTCGAGCTCCAATCCCTTGTGGACGAGCGTGCTGCGCTCGCCTGCCGCCGCGGTGCGACGCAGCAAGGCATTGATGCGCGCCACGAGCACACGGGCGCTGTAGGGCTTGGGAACAAAGTCGTCCGCGCCGAGCGTCATGGCCATGACCTCGTCGATCTCGGTCGTGCGCGACGTGAGGACGATGATGGGGACCTCGGATTCGCGGCGAACCTCGTGGCAGATATGCTGGCCGTCCTTGACGGGAAGCGTGAGGTCGAGCAGCACCAGGTCGGGCGCGGCGGCGAGAATATCGCGCGAGACATGCTCAAACGATTCGCAGGCCTCGACCTCAAAACCGGCACGCGCCAAAATGTCGGCGAGCTCGCGACGGATGGGCTCGTCGTCCTCAACGATATAGATTAGCGCCATGGATTCCGCTCCCCTCTTGGTTGTCTTGCCACCATTATGGCCGCGAAACTGCAGGTGTGCACCGCGCGCGGTACCAAGGTGACAGAACTGTTCGCGAGCGGGGGCGTTTTGTCCGCCTCGCACTCGCAGCGGTGGCGGGGACCAAAATGATTCTTAATCCCCGTCCCAGAAAAATCATTTAGCGGCGGGCACGGAGCTTTTCGTAGCCTTCGGCGAAGAAGGCGACCGTGGCGGCGTCGGCCTCGGCGGCCTCCGTCTCGGTTGCGGGGACAACGCCGTGCTCGTCGCTCACCAGGAACAGCGCGCCCTTGAGCTGCGCGGGAATGTCTACGCGCGTGACCGGGATGCCCTTGGTCTGGGCCAGCTGCTCGATGAGCGTCGCCGTGCCGCACAGGCACTCGTCCGCCGGCGCCACAAAGGCCAGCTCACCGTCGTTGACGGCAGCGAGCAGCTCGGGCGCCACGCCGGTCTCGTCGGCCTCGGAGCGAGCCTCGGCAGAACGGGCACGCAACGCCTTGGCCGACGTGTCGGCCAGCGGCTCGTACTCCCCCACCGTCATGGCGGCGTTGCCGTTAACGTCGATCACCAGCATGAGCACACCGTCGTGTGCGGTGTAATCGCCCTCGGCAAGTGACCACTCAACGTGCTGCTTGGCCCAACTGAGCATGTTATGGGTAAGTGGCTCGCCCTGCACCAGACGCTCGGACAGCGCGCGGATGTGACGGTTGAGCATGGGCACCTTTTTGTTGGACATACGCCAACGGCAGATGAGCGCGGGCTTGTCGAGCGTGAACTTCTCGACCGCCTCCTGATTGGCGCAAAAGTCCTCGTACGCACGCTGATCCTCGGCATTGCCAAACAGCTCGGCATCATCAATCTGGGGCATGGTTGTACCTTTCGTGTTAGTCATTCCGTCCTCTTATACCAAAAAGACGGCCCTCCAAACGGAGCAGCCGTCTTTTGCGGAGATTATTTTGTCCCAAGGCGGAACTTAGTGGCGGAAGTGGCGGGCGCCCGTAAAGACCATAGCAATACCATGCTCGTTGCAGGCCTGGACGCTCTCGTCGTCGCGCTTGGAGCCGCCGGGCTGGATGATGCAGGTCACGCCGTGTGCAGCAAGCACGTCGACGTTGTCGCGGAACGGGAAGAATGCGTCGCTTGCGCAGGCAAAGCCGCCCTTCTCCACACCCTCGCGCTCGCAGAAGTCCTCGGCGCGCTCGCAGGCAAGCAGCGCAGAGTCAACGCGATTGGGCTGACCCGGGCCCATGCCAATGCCGGCCTTGCCCTTGGAGACCAGGATGGCGTTGGACTTGACGCCCTTGCAGACCTTCCAGGCAAACTCGAGCTCGGCCATCTCGGCGTCGGTGGGCTTGCGGTCGGTGGGGAACGTAAAGGTCGCGGGATCCTCGGTCACGTGGTCGACTTCCTGCACCAGCATGCCGCCGTCGATAGAGCGCAGCTCCACCTGGGCGCCGTGGTCCACGCCGCCGGTCGCCAACACGCGCAGGTTGGGGCGCTTGGCCATGCGCTCGAGCGCCTCGGCAGTGTAGCTCGGGGCGATGATGACCTCGACAAACTGCTTGTTCTGATCGGCGAAGTGCTCAACCAGCTCATAGGGAACCTCGCGGTTGCAGGCGATGATGCCGCCGAAAGCGCTCTTGGGATCGCAGGCGAAGGCGCGGTCGTAGGCAGCCGTAATATCCTCGGCAACGGCGGAACCGCAGGGGTTCTGGTGCTTGAGGATCACGCAGGCGGGCTCGTCGAACTCGCGGACCAGGTTCCAAGCGGCGTCGGCATCCAGATAGTTGTTGTAGCTGAGCGGCTTGCCCTGGATCTGCTCGGAGCCCACGAGCGGGAACTGCGAGCTCGCGGTGTTCTCGCAGCCCTCGGCAAAGCGATAGACCGTGGCCTTCTGCTGCGGGTTCTCGCCATAGCGCAGGTCGTCGACCTTCTCCAGCGAGATCTCGAGCTTGGCAGAGGTATCCGCCACGTCGCTTGCCTGGGCGGCGAGCCAACGGGAGATAGCCGTGTCGTAGGCGGCGGTGGTCTGGTAGACCTTCACCTGCAGGCGACGACGGGTGGAAAGCGTGGTGCAGCCACCGGTCTCGTGCATCTCGGCCAGGACGGCGTCATAGTCGGCCGGGTCGGAAATGACGGTAACGCTCGCGGCGTTCTTAGCGGCAGAGCGCAGCATGGAGGGGCCACCGATGTCGATGTGCTCGATGGCATCCGCGAAGGTGACCTCGGGGTTGGCGACGGTCTTCTCGAACTCGTACAGGTTGACGACCACCAGGTCGATCAGCTTAATGCCGTGCTGAGCGGCCTCCTGCATGTGCTGCTCGGAATCGCGACGGGCAAGCAGCGCGCCGTGAACCTTGGGATGCAGCGTCTTGACGCGGCCGTCCATCATCTCGGGATAGCCCGTGAACTCCTCGATGGGGGTTACGGGAACGCCCGCGTCCTCGATGGCACGAGCCGTGCCGCCCGTAGAGATGATCTCGACGCCAAAGTCGTCAACCAGCGTCCGTGCGAAATCGACGACGCCCGTCTTATCGGTAACCGAGATCAACGCGCGTGCGATCTTCACATCAGATCCCATGCAGTCCTCCTGTCCGGTACGCCGCCGTGCTCTGTGAGTCGGTGATACGTCGATCTGCAGCGCTCGCGCAGCGGCATTGAAAATACTGATTTAATGTAGCGCATCGAGCGCGACGATGCACCCCGCAACGCGCGGCTGTGCAGAAAAAGCTTGCGAGCGGAGGGGATGGGCATGGCACCGGGCACGGTGAGTTCATGGAACACAGGGGCACCATAATTAGATGCCAATGGCGTGGTAGAACTGTGCTCGATATGCATCCGCAAAAGAAAGAGGCACCATGGTCTCGCGGGTTCTCTACCGACCGTTTGATACCGAAGACTTCGACGCCATCGCGCTGATTCTGCAACAGCTTTGGCATAACAATTCGGATAACGATGAGTACAACCGCCTTGAGGC
This sequence comes from Collinsella sp., assembly GCA_036298675.1. Classification (GTDB taxonomy): domain Bacteria; phylum Actinomycetota; class Coriobacteriia; order Coriobacteriales; family Coriobacteriaceae; genus Collinsella. Next base: position 11,699 of record JAXJIO010000022.1, read on the forward strand.
CGCGTGCGACCTCGCCTATTGCCTTTCGTCATCGACGTTTTCGCAGGTTGCGGTGATTGACGGCGAGGCGCGCGGCATTGCACTTGCACGCGCAGGACAGAACTCCGGCGTCACTATCAACGAGCATTGGATGGATACCGAACGCGCGCTGCTATCGCAGATGCGTGAGCTGGAGCCTGATGCCTGCGCCGAGTATCTCTCGTTTGTGCGCGCAACCATCCGAACCAACAACCGCCTGCTCGAGAGCAGCCCGTTGCCGCACGACAACGAGGTCACGCTGCTTGCCGTGGATCGCGATGTCCATGGCCTGGGCGTTGGCACGGTTCTGCTCGATGCCGCGGTCTCGCACCTGTCCTCGCTTGGAGCGACGAGGGCGCACCTGTACACCGACTCCAACTGCTCGTGGAAGTTCTACGAGCTGCACGGCTTTAAGCGCACGGCCACGCACCGCGCCAACCGCGAAGAGCGCCGTCACGACATGCCGCGCGAAAGCTTCCTCTACGAACTCGACCTAACAGCCTAAACCTGGCAGCCATACCTAGTCATTTAGGAACGTTCCCAGTGATTAGTCGTTGGGGACAGCCTTCGTAGGTAGCGCATAAAAATGGGATGGATCCGTCGGCAGTCGCCGGAGAAGATCCATCCCAAAAATCAGAGCGCACTAGAACGTTCCGCCGCCTCCTCCGCCGACGCCGCCACCGCCGCCACCGGAAAAGCCACCGCCACCGCCGCCGCTCGAGCTATCGGAACTCGAAGCCAGCTCGCGGATGGTCTCGTGATACACATCATTGAACGAATCGAGCGGAGACTCGTTGCCGTAGTGATGGTAATACCACCAGTAGCAGGGGTAGTTGTCGTAGAAATCGTCGCTGTTGCGCAGGTCCGCAGGCACGGCCTCAGCCAGCTGTCGCAGCACTTCTTTCGAAACGCCCAGGGCAACGCCCATCACCAGCAGCTTGTTCCACAGAATCAGATCGCTGGGGATGGCCTCCTTCAGGCGCGTAAAGTCCTCGAGCCAATGCTTAAGCGCCTTGCAGCGAGCCGCCACTTCGGCGCCCTCCGGCGTGTAACGGCGGAAGGTGCAGCTCAGGACAAAGCCCACGATCGTGACGGGGATCGAGATCATAGCGGCACCGACGTTGGCGTCCGCAAAGTCGGTATAGAACAGAGAGCCCAGAATGCCAAAGACAATGATGATGCCGAGAACCAGGCCGGCCACCATCGCGATAGTGCCATCCGATGCTATAAGCTCGCGCGCTTCCAGCTTGCCCTTAACTGTGCTCTGATAGTCCTCGAGCTTGTCGCCAACAGATGTGGTACGCTCGCTAGCGTACTCCTCCAGCTCACTAAACGTGCGCGAACGGACTCCGTCCTTATCGGGCTTAACGCCGGCGAAGAAGACCTTGAGCACATCGCGATCGATGCCGTCCTTCTTGGCAGCCTTCCAGGCCTCGTCGGTCACTGTGATGCGATACGTCTGCTCCTCTTTTTCGCGACGGAGCAGACCCTTCTTCTTGGTCTCGGTCGCTTCTTCCAGCTTGATCACGCGGTCGTCGGTCAGCTTCATCAGTGTGGCGATATATGCCTGATCGGGCACCTCGTTCCAGCTCATGAGGGCCGAAAGCACGGCGGGATGGTCGGCCGAGGGCACATCGCGGAAATATTCGTCCTGGAAAAGCGGCTTGGGCTTGCGCTTGCGCAGCTTGAGCATAACGATTGTGCCGGTAAAGGCCACCGCCGCAACAACACTTAGCACGGCAAGTGCATTGGCAATCATGCGAGCGTGAGCGCGGCGGGCGTTAGCTTCGTCGGCCCATTCCTTCTCTTCGCTCAGGATCGTTGACATGCGCTCTTCGCCCGAAGCGGCAAGCTGCGGCACCCAGTCGCCGGGGAAGGCGATGCGTGCCTCGGCGAATTCGCCCTGATGCACGCAGGGAATGGTATAGGTGACCATGGGTTCGTCCGCATCGAGCGATACATCGCCCGTCAGCGGGCCGTGGCCCCATGCGCGGAAGTTATCGCCCTTGACGGCCGCCGTCCCGGCAGCGGCATTTGCGAAGTACACTTCCATCTCGACATCGTCGGAATCCGCCGACCAGCCGTCACCCACGAACTTCCAGTAGAGCTCGGCGGTATCGGCCCAGTTCATAACCGCACCGGTCATGGTGTAGCTCACGTAATAGATTGCACTGTCACCGCTCTCGTGAGGGCTGAACACCTTAATCCTTACGCCGTCACCGGCCTGCTCGATCGTATAGACGCCAGAGTCGCCCTTGTTCGCGCTATCGACTTTGTTAAACGCGGTGTCCCCTTCCTCGACACTCAGCACATCGACGCCCGCCGTGCCACCCTGCTGGTTGGTACCCGTATTAATCTCCCAAAACACGCCGTTGATGTCGTCATCGAATTCAAACTGGCGCCCCTCGACAACGGTCAGCGATCCATCGGCCTCGACCGTGGCACTGATGTAGGTTTGGGTCATGGAATAACCGTCGGCGTGTGCGGCGGCGGGCAGTAGCAGCAATGCAAGCGCGACGAGTGCGCAGACGGAAGCAAATCGCGCAAACAGGCGGCGCTGCCGACAGGTTTTGGCAACGGGGGCGTTCATAGGCACATCCTTTGTCTGTGATACCAGCAACGCCATTGTCCCACGTTTACGGGCGCACATGACGAACATCTAGGCCAGCGGAGTATCAAACGGGACGAAAGTCACGCCCGCGGCCGGCACCTGGGGACGTTCCTTATCTGCCGGCAATCTGGGACACTCCTTGGCATAGCCCGCTCCGGCAATAGATACCACTTCATAGCTCCGTCACAGGTGTAGCGGCTTTGTGTTGCCGCACGCGCACTGATTGAGTCCGCGAGCAAGGGGCATAAAGCAGTTGAGCGAAAACGGTTTGCCCCTTTGCCGTTCGCTTGAGGATCATGTCCCCCTTTTCCGCGGAAACCCCGGCAGTTGCGAAGAGCTGCCGGGGTTTCTGTCGTTTGAGGGGTTGGGCTGGCGGGTGGCGATCGAGCTGTCGAGCCGGTGCCTCCCCCACCTCCCGCGCTATACTCGTCCGCATGGATATCAACGCACGCAACATAGCAACACACGCCGCGGACGCACCGGCAACGGCAGAGCCCACCCCCGTCGTGGGACGCTTCGCCCCGTCGCCCTCGGGCCGCATGCACCTGGGCAACGTGTTCAGCTGTCTGTGCTCGTGGCTTTCGGCCCGCAGCCAGGGCGGCGGCATCGTGTTGCGCATCGAGGACCTGGACGATCGCTGTAAGCGGCCGGAGCTTGCCGCCCAACTGATTGACGACCTGGCTTGGCTGGGGCTCGAATGGGACGAAGGCCCCTACTACCAGCATGATCGCCTAGACCTGTACGAGCGTGCTCTGCATCAACTGCAAGACGCCGGCCTCACCTATCCCTGCTTTTGCACGCGCGCCGAACTCCATGCCGCGAGCGCACCGCACGCGAGCGACGGCACACCCATCTACCGCGGCGCCTGCCGAGGCCTTTCTGCCGAAGAGGTTGCCCGCCGCAGCATCCTGCGCGCTCCGGCCACGCGCCTGCGCGTGCCCGTCGTCGACGACCTCGCAGACGACGTGATCGAATTCGTGGACCGCACGTACGGAGCCCAATGCGAGGCACTCGCCACCGAGTGCGGAGACTTTTTGGTGCGCCGCAGCGACGGCGTGTTTGCCTATCAGCTGGCCGTGGTGGTCGACGACGCTGCCATGGGCGTCACCGAGGTTGTGCGCGGATGCGACCTGCTGGGCTCCACGCCGCGCCAAATCTACCTGCAGCATCTGCTGGGACTTCCAACGCCGCACTACGCACACATTCCGCTGCTCATGTCGCCGGATGGCCGCCGCCTTTCCAAGCGAGACCGCGATTTGGACCTGGGCGAACTACGCGCACGCTTTGGCACGCCCGAGACGCTGCTGGGATGGCTCGCCGGGCAAACGGGCATCGCGCCGGACGCCACACCGCGCTCTGCCGAGCAGCTGGTCGAGCACTTTAGCTGGGATGTTATCCGTACGCATCGGGAGAACCTCACTGTAACGGTCGAGTAGCCAGCCACCCCGCCTCTACGCAACATCCCAGGGCTGGAGTTCGTCGCCCAGGCGAACGATGCAGTCGTAGAGCACGGTATGGCGCTCGGCCGGGTTGACATCCCGATGAAAATGCCCGTAGTACCAGCGCTTGTAGTCCAGACGGTCCTCCAGCTCGTCAAAAAACGTGGTGAGTCGATCGACATCGGGATAATTCCAGCCGGGCGCCGGATAGAGCGTGGGCGACAACATGCGCGTGGAGCAGGTGTGGGTGATCACGTAGTCGGCCTTCCAGCCCACGCTGTCGAGCTTTGTCCGCGCCTCCTCAAAGTTGCGCTCGTCCGGCAACTCCTGCGGCCACCAGCTGGAATACGGAATGCGGTATTCCTTGTCCACGCTCGTGGCGCCGCCCATGGTAAAGACCGTTGAGCCGTCGAGTTCAAAAACCTCGCCGCGCGTCAGGCGCCGTATGGGCGAGGTGTCCGACAGGCGCTGTGTCAGTCCGCCGTGCCACAACTCCATGGGTCGCTCCGCCCAGTGGTCGAAACGTTCGTGGTTGCCGTCGACGAACAGCACGGTATAGGGGCGCGACTCCAGCCAAGCGATGTCGACGCACTCCTCGGCAGAGAAATCCCACGGAAAGCCAAAGTCGCCGGCAATGATGAGATAGTCGTCGCTCGTCAGGCTTTCCCCAAGATCCCAATCGCGCAGCTTTTGCATGTCGAGGCCGCCGTGAATATCGCCCGTCACATAGACCGTCATCGGATTACCACTTCCCTGTAAGTCGCTAGCCCACATTCTGCACGATCACTAAGCCAACCGTTCCAGCCCTTCCATCCTTTAGGACCTACCCCTCGTTCTTCCATCCAAACGGGTCGAGCACCCAAAAAATCAGATCGAGCACGCCGCCGGTCATCATGGCGCCGGCAAAGGCCATGCAAACGTGCAGAGAACTGGCACTTCGGAGCACGTCGAATGGCCCCAGAACAGCCAGCAGCGCGACCGCTGCGCCGGCCACGCACAGCGCAAGACACGGCCCCGCGTCCTTGACGCACTTCTTTGCGAGGTGCTTGGTGTTGTCACTCATCGATATTGAACTCCTTAGAGGATCGTTGTTCAGGTACGTGCCGCCGCGGCAGAGCCGGACGGCAGGGTAAGTGTCACATGTCGTGCGGACATCAATGGAGAAACCGCCTGCTCGACCAACCTTTGACGCCGTTTTGCACCGGCACCACATCCCCCGCTATCGAGGTCTAATACTTTTCCGCGAAGTGAACGGCTGTTTTTGGACCCCTGAAGCATCCACATTTTTCGGCGGTGAAATCGCAGAATTCTGGCATTAAAACCGACGCTCCTATAAGTTGTCAAGAGGCAGTTTGCGGGAGCGTTCTCTCCAATTCGCACAGGAGCTCGTAATGCCTCCTCTCCAGTTTCGTCGACCGCCGTTTCCCCCGTTCCAAGTGCCCGAGTGTGGCTGCGGA
>JAXJIO010000023.1:0-37594 GCA_036298675.1 Collinsella sp.
CAGTTGGTAGAGCAGGGGACTCTTAATCCCAAGGTCCAGGGTTCGACCCCCTGACGGCCCACCCAAAGATTGTTAAAGCGACCGGCCCAGACTGGTCGCTTTTTTGTTGACCTCGCATGGGGTCGAACCCGTCGGGGCGCGGAGCTGAGGAAATGCGTAAGCATTTGCCAGCGCAGCGCGCAAGGCGCGAAGTGCCGCAGCGGCCGCCTGCGAAGCAGGCTGACCCCCTGAGGGCCCGCCAAAGCAAGTTAAGACGGTCAACGAAAGTTGGCCGTCTTTTTTGCTGACCTCGCATGGGGTCGAACCCGTCGGTGCACAGCTGCTTTCACAGATCGAGCCTACCCTGGGGATCGGTAAAACCGTCAGTACCCTCCTTGAGCTTTTTCTCGTCTGCTTTCACGCGACGTTCGAGCTTCTTTGTATCCTCGGCAGGCGGTAGGTTCTCGGGGACAATTCCGCGGTCGATGAGGCTGCCACGCACGCTTGTGTTGTTCTCGACGTGCTCTTGCTTGATCTGGTCCAGACCGTACAGGTCGTGTTCCTCGGCGTTGAAGGCCGTCATCGAGTTCGTAAGGTCCTTTGCTTTGATGAGGACATCGGCTAACCTGTCCGCCAATGCCGCGCTCTTGGGTACGCCGAGCTGCTGCTTCATTTCCGCCGTGCTTCTGCCGCCGAATAACGCCTCATCGCCCTTCGACTTGATGATCGCGAATCCTTTGGAGTCAACGCCGCGTTTGAACGCAATACCCGAGAGCTGTTTCTCTGAATCGGATAGCGAGTGGCGCGCCTGCAAGCGCTGAATCTCTGCGAAGCGCTGCTCTATGAGCTCTTGGCGGCGCGTCTGGACGGCAAAGTATGCCTGCGCGAGCGCGATCTCCGGCTTGTTTGGATCTCCGTTTTGGGCGATTAAATAGCATGCGTAGCGCGTAAGTTTGTAGTCTTTAACCGCGCGAGCGGCGACACCGGCAGTTACCATTTTCGTGGTGTCACGAAAATGGGAATCAACTGGAGTTTTGTTTGTTTCGCACGAGACTTTTGCCCTCTTAACAACTTCGGCGAAGTTCTCCCATCGAGTGTACCCCATGGGTTCCATTAAATCGCGTGCGAGCCAATATTCAACGCCGTCTTCCACATTGGCGTAGCTATCAAGTTCGACACGCCACTTCTCGATATCCCTGCTGTCCATATCTCTTCCTTTCTGTTCGTTTGTCTACGTGGACTATGCCGACTCCGTATTCAGAATGAGTATATTTGCCCGCGCGGACACGAATGGGCCCCGTGTCGCTTTGAGCTCACGGGACCCATTAATATCGAGAAGATGTGTTCTGCTCTAGAGGGGTGCTCAGCTTAGTCCGCTCGATAGTGCGAACCCATACTTTCGGTCCGTCTGCGCATGGCTTTGACCATCTCGGTTGCCAGCTTAATTTGCGATTGCAGGCGGGCGAGGGCTGCGACTTCGCTGTCCAGGACTTTCTGCGTGCTCAAGGTCGTTGCCTCCGTCTTCAAGCCCTCAAGCTCGTGCAGTGCCTCGGATAGGCCCGTCTCTGTGCGGTTGATCATGCAATGGGTGCTCATCGTGTGTTTGAGGCCGTGCGTCAGGCGTTCGGCATCTGTTGTGGCAATGCCGTACTGGGGGAGGGCGATATCCGCCTTCAGGGCTGCCTCTGGAACTTCCTGCGCCGCCTGAGCCGCTGAAGCGCCCGCAATGCGCCCGAACACGATGCCGTTTGCGCTCGACAGGCCACCGATGCGATCGGCGCCGTGCATGCCGCCTGTCGCCTCACCGCAAGCATAGAGTCCCTCGACGCCCGTGAAGGCTGTCTTGTCGATCTTGATGCCGCCGTTGGCAGCGTGGGCGTACATCGCCACGCGCATTTCATCAGTCGGGGCAATGCCGTGCTCGTCCTGGAGCCACGAGGCAAAGGTCTGCACAAACTCTGGGACATTCTCCTGGGGGAAGTCGTAGTGCAGCGCTAGGCCCTCTGCACCTGCCTGATCGATGGCAAGATCAATGGCGCGGGAAGCCAGGCGCGAAGTGAAGGGGCCATATCCGGAGCGTTGCTCAAGCAGATCGTCCAGCTTGTCGTCGGTGATATCGACCGGCTGGTCTACATGTACGTAGCGCCAGGTCTTCTCGTTAAAGACAAGGTTGCGCTTGGGCTCGATAAAGCCCGGCATCATCTGCATGAACTCTATATTAGTAAGCGATGCGCCGTGCACCAGCGCGATGGCCTGCGAGGAGCTGAGCACGTCGGCGGAAGTGAGGCTGCGCTCGAATAGGCCACCCGTGCCTCCGGCGGCAATGATTGTGGCCTTGGCTGCCATAGGCACGAGATGCTCGTTTGCACGGTCGTAGAGCGCTGCGCCGACAATCTTGCCGTTCGAGTCCTCAACAAGGTCGATAAGCTCATGGCGGGGGAGCAGGCGAATGCCGAGCAACTCGATCTGGGCCGCACACGCGTCCTCAAGCGGCTTGCGGGTGAGGCCGCGCCACATACGCGTCTTATGGTCAAAGCAGGGGATAAACTGCTTCTGCTGGGCGCTCGCGGCACTTTGCGGACGCTGGAGCTCAACACCTAGATCCTGCTCGAGCCATTGGATGGCCTGAGGAATACCGTGGACAAATGTCTTGACGAGTTCGGGGTCGGTAACGCCGCCGCCGACGGTCTGGATGGTATCGATGAGGTCCTGTTCGTCGTCTTCGTCGACGGGGCCAATAAGGCCGAGACCCCAGGTTCCCGGGAAAAAGCTCGATCCGCTCATGGTCTTGCCGGCGCTTGCCACAGCGACGGTTGCACCCGTGCGTGCCGCTTCGATGGCGGCGCAAAGGCCCGCAATGCCAGATCCAATTACCAGTACATCAGTCGATTCCATCGGATTCCTTTCTCGTCCGGCGCATTGTCGCATGGGTGATCGGCAAAGGTGTCGCAAAGATTGGATAAATCGGTAAAGGGCCAAATTGGAAGGTGGGCGTCACCGATACCTTAACGCCCGCTAAGAAGTTGCGGTGGAATAGCTCCTGTTTGGAAGGATGGGGCGGCTGTTTAGGAACTATTTCACCGCAACTGAGGGAGGGACAAAAAAGAGCCGCTACCCGGGTGGGTAGCGGCTCTAAAGCTCAACTATATGAGCATCGCGCGGGCGCGATTAGGCCTTGAGGGCCTCCTCGACGGCGACAGCGCAGGCGACGGTGGCACCAACCATGGGGTTGTTGCCCATGCCGATGAGACCCATCATGTCGACGTGCGCAGGCACGGAGGAAGAACCGGCGAACTGGGCGTCGGAGTGCATACGGCCCATGGTGTCGGTCATGCCGTAAGAGGCAGGGCCGGCGCCCATGTTGTCCGGGTGCAGGGTGCGGCCAGTGCCGCCACCAGAAGCGACGGAGAAGTACTTCTTGCCAGCCTCGATGCGTTCCTTCTTGTAGGTGCCAGCGACGGGGTGCTGGAAGCGCGTGGGGTTGGTGGAGTTACCGGTGATCGAGATGTCGACGTTCTCGTGCCACATGATGGCAACGCCCTCGCGGACGTCGTCGGAGCCGTAGCAGTTAACGGCAGCGCGGGGACCATCGGAGTAGGGGATGGTCTCGACGACCTTGAGCTCGCCCGTGTAGTAGTCGAACTGGGTCTTCACATAGGTGAAGCCGTTGATGCGGGCGATGATCTGAGCGGCGTCCTTGCCCAGACCGTTGAGGATAACGCGCAGCGGCTTCTTGCGAGCCTTGTTGGCGTTCAGAGCCAGGCCGATAGCGCCCTCAGCGGCAGCGAAGGACTCGTGGCCGGCCAGGAAGGCGAAGCACTCGGTGTCGTCGGAGAGCAGCATAGCGCCCAGGTTGCCGTGGCCCAGACCAACCTTGCGGTCCTCGGCGACGGAGCCGGGAACGGTGAAGGCCTGGATGCCCTCGCCGATGATGGCGGCAGCCTCAGAAGCGGACTTGGCGCCACGCTTGACAGCGAGAGCGCAACCGAGGGTGTAGGCCCACTCGGCGTTCTGGAAGGCGATGGACTGGGTGTTGTTGACGATCTCACGCGGGTTGAAGCCCTTGTCGGTGCAGATCTGCAGAGCTTCCTCGAGGGAGGCGATGCCGTTGTCGGCGAGGCACTTGTTGATCTTGTCAGCGCGGCGCTCGTAACCTTCGAACGTAACAGTCATAGTTATTTCCCTCCCTTTCTACTCGTGAACCGGGAACACGCTGGCGACGGAGTGAGTCTCCTCGTCGGTGCGCGGGTCGATGTACTTGGCAGCGTTCTCCCACTGACCATAGTGGCCCATAGCGCCAGCGATGGCCTCCTCGGGGGTCTTGCCGGCCTTGACGGCGTCGGTGAACTTGCCGAGGTTCAGGAACTCGAACGCGATGATCTCGTTCTTGTCGTTGAGAGCCATGCGGGTGACGTAGCCCTGAGCGAGCTCGAGGTAACGAGCGCCCTTGGCCTTGGTGCCGAACATGGTGCCGACCTGAGAGCGAAGGCCCTTGCCGAGGTCGTCGAGGGAGGCGCCCACGGGCAGGCCGCCCTCGGAGAACGCGGTCTGGCTGCGGCCGTAAACGATCTGCAGGAAGATCTCGCGCATAGCAACGTTGATAGCGTCGCAGACGAGGTCGGTGTTGAGGGCCTCGAGGATGGTCTTACCGGGAAGGATCTCGGAAGCCATGGCGGCAGAGTGGGTCATGCCCGAGCAGCCGATGGTCTCAACGAGGGCCTCCTCGATGATGCCGTCCTTGACGTTCAGCGTGAGCTTGCAGGCGCCCTGCTGAGGTGCGCACCAACCCACACCGTGCGTAAGACCGGAGATGTCGGAAATCTCCTTAGCCTGGACCCACTTGCCCTCCTCGGGGATGGGTGCGGGGCCGTGGTATGCACCCTTGGCAACGGGGCACATGTTCTCCACTTCCTGTGAGTACTGCATGCCTCTCCTCTCTATCGTGTTGGCGTCCCGTCTGGGGGTCGTGGCTGGCGATTGCCGGGCGACCCTTCGAAAGGGACATGACATGCAGCCCTATAATACCGCGAAATGCACGGAATATTCGGTGAACGGCTCAGTTTTCGTAGCGAGAAGTCCGGAAGTTTTAATTGAAACGGTTTAACGTTATGTTCTGTGGTCGTGAACTTCCGTAGAGGGGGTCCGTTTTTGGCAAGCTTTTGGTCGGCTCTTGTAAGCGTTGCAGGGGTTGACCTGTTGCAACGGTGCCGTTCGCCGCCCGTTTACTGCCTTTGGCCGCGCGAGTGTATTGTTTTGCGTGAATGTTTTGATGGCACGCTTCAATCGTGCTGTATTGGATGGCAGACAGATCCCGGCGAAGGGAGCGCCATGCAGCGCGTTTGGAGAACGGTTACCGGCTTTTACCATGTCTGTGCCCGCGGTACGGGTAAGCAGCTCATCTTTGAGGGCGATGAGGACCGGTGGGAGTTTTTGGAGCTGATGCGCGCGTGCTGCCGCGAGGAGGGCGTGACGGTTATCGCCTGGTGCCTTATGGGCAATCACGTGCATTTGGTGCTTGCAGATTACGAGGACAGGATGAGCGCGGCGATGCACCGGCTGCTTTTGACGCACGCGCGGCGGTTTAATAAACGCGCGGGGCGCACAGGCCATCTGTTCCAGAACCGTTTTGACCGGCGCTCGCTCGATACCGACTGGCAGGTGATGGAGGCTATTCGCTCCGTACACGCCGATCCGCAGGAGGCGGGCGTTGGCCTAATCGAGCGTTATCCCTGGAGTAGCTTTGCGGAGTATTTATGCGCTTACGACGGTGACGCGGCTGATGTCGCGAGGGGATTTTCCGATCCTTCTTGCGTGCTTGAGCTCTTTGGTTCTGCCGAGGGCTTTATTGCCTATTCGCTTTCGACGCCCGACGGCAGTGAACCAGCGCTGTGCGATATGAAAGAGACGGAGTGGGAACGCCATGCCTTTGCCGGCAAGTTGGCGAAGAGTCTCGGGGTTCCGCTCAACGGGGTTAAAACTGCACCGCCGGCGCAGCGCGATACTGTTATTGTTGGATTGAACAATGCCGGCTTTACGGTGCGCCAGATTGAGCGGTATACCGGGATTGGCAAAAGTACCGTCTCTCGTATCGTGCGCGCCCGCGCGCGAACGGCGATGAGGGCTGGCGGAAGCGTGATGTAGGGTCGCCTGTTCACCGCAGCTGGGGTCGTCCATACGCCGCAACCAGCGTTCAAAAGCTTGGTACGGTAACTGCACTTCTTAATATGCATAGAACAATCGCCATCTTGCATAAAATAACGGCTCAGTCCGGATTTGCCCGTGCCTACCCCCGTCTGCGCCGTGCAATAAACCGAGTTTTCAGCATCGTGTTGCTGTCGGCACCGCCGCAATCTTGCAACATACGGGTCCCGAAGCTATTGATTCCTGCCGTTGCGCCCCCGAAGCACGTGCCTGCGTCCCGTCAGACCGCGATGCTTGTTCTAAAACACAATATATATGCGCCTAAAGACATTGATTAACGCTTTCGATGCGTATACACACAGCTTGGCGTGCTGAATACTCGCAAAAATGCACGCCGCTTCCTATGGGACCCGTCTGCGGCAGGCGCGAAGCGAGTCGGAGCTTCGCAGAACGGGGCTTGGCGCATTGCTTGGCGGGCCCGGGGCCCTGCCGCAGGCCTTTGGTGCTGTGGAAAACGCCCGTGCTCGCGTCTGGCTGTGTGGCAAATGTCAGACGGGGCGCCGGACGCGCGGACTTTGTGCGTTCGCGCTCATTAGGTAAAAACAGAGCCGCCCGTATCGGGCGGCTCGGCAATCAAAAAACTTGGATTCGGGGCATAAACTACTGGTTTGCTTGCCCCTCGAGCATGCCGTCGAGGGTGCGCCAAGCGAGCTCGGCGCATTTGACGCGGGCGGGCATGTGCGAGATGTCCTGGAGCTGGGCGGCTTCGTCCAGGTCTTCCAGGTCGTCCTCGGAGAGCTTCTCGCCGCGGATCATGGCGAGGAAGAGTCCCGCCAAGCGACGCGCCTCCTCGACCGTCTCGCCCGTGATGAGGTCGGCCATGATGTCGGCGCTTGCCTGGCTGATGGCGCAGCCGTGGCCGGTAAAGGAGGCTTCCTCGATCACGTTGTTCTCGACTCGTAGCTGCAAGGTGAGCTCGTCACCGCAGCTGGGGTTGATACCGTCGTGCTCGTGCGTGGGAGCATCCATCTCGTACTTATAGTCGGGGTGCGAGTTGTGCTCCATAAACGTGGTGGAGGTGTACAGATTACCCATTGAACGTGCTCCAAACGTGATGCAGGCCGGCGATGAACTTGTCGATGTCGGCCTTGTCGTTGTAGAAGGCCACGCTGGCGCGGCAGCAGGCAAGGTTCTCGACGCCCAGCCAGGTGAGCAGCGGCTGCGCGCAGTGGTGGCCGGCGCGGATGCAGACGCCGTCCATGTCCATGATGCTTGCGACGTCGTGCGGGTGAATTCCCTTGACGTTAAAGCTCACAACGCCGTGGTGGTTGTCCCAGTAGATGGAACCGATGATTTGGACAAAGTCGAGCTGCATGAGTTCGCCCATCAGATAGTGGACGAGTGCCTGCTCGCGGGCCTGGATGTTCTCGTAACCCACCGTGTTGACCAGGTAATCAAGGGCGGCGCCCGTGGCGAAGATGCCGGCGGCGTCCTGCGTGCCGGCCTCGAACTTCTCGGGGACGGGCGCCCAGACGGCGTCCTGCTCGGTGACAGAGTCGATCATCTCGCCACCGGTGAGCATGGGCGGCATGGCGTTCAGCAGGTCCATCTTGCCCCACAGCACGCCGATGCCCATGGGGCCCATGGCCTTGTGTGCGCTAAAGGCAAAGAAGTCGGCTCCCAGGTCGGCCACATCGACCGGCATGTGCGGCAGCGACTGCGCGCCGTCGACGACCAGATAGCCGCCGTACTTGTGGACGAGCTTGCCGAGGTTCTTGACCGGGTTCTCGACGCCCAGCACGTTAGAAACCTGACCCACGGCCAGAATCTTGGTCTTGGGACCAACCTTGGCAAGAACCTCCTCGGTGGTGAGCTGGCCGGTCTTGGTGGGGTAGAGGTAGACGAGCTTGGCGCCGGTTTCGCGGCAGACCTGCTGCCACGGGATTAGGTTGGAGTGGTGCTCCATGATGGTGATGACGACCTCGTCACCGGGCTCGAGCACCGTGGGTGCAAAGCTCTTGGCGACCAGGTTGAGCGACTCGCTCGTGTTACGGGTGAAGACGACCTCGTTGGCCTGTGAGGCGCCGATGAGGTCGGCGATCTGCTGGCGGACCTTCGCGATGGCGTCGGTGGCCTCGACGGACAGTGAGTACAGGCCGCGCAGGGGGTTGGCGTTCATGCGCTGATAGAAGTCACGCTCGGCGTCGAGCACGCAGGCGGGGCGCTGCGCGGTGGCGGCACTATCGAGGAAGGCGATCTCGGGGTGCTGCTGGAAAAGCGGGAACTGTGCCTTGTAGGGATTGGTCTCGATGTCGACGGTAGGCCAGCCGCGCGAGGCCTCGTCACTGGCGTCGAGCTCCATAGGCTCCGGTGCGGTACAGGTATCGCATTTAACGTGCTCGGTGTCGATCATGCGAGCTCCTCTTCAAAGTTGTTGATCAGGTTGTTGCCCAAGCGGACGACGGCTGCGCGGGTGCGCTCGTCGGTGGCGGAAAGCGCGGCGTCCTCCAGCTTGGCGCGAATGAACAGGTCCTCGGCGGCGTTTTGGTCAAGGCCACGGCAGGCGAGATAGAACAGTTGCTCGTCGCGGACGTGGCCGATCGTGGCGCCGTGGTTGCCGGCGACGTCGTCCTCGTCGCAGAGAATGACGGGAACGGTCTTGTTGTCGACGCCCTTGTTGGCCAAAAGCACCGTCTCGCGCTCGGTGCCGGTTGCGCCCTTGCAGCCGTGCACGAGGTCGATGGTGCCACGGTAGACCTTCTTGGACGTGCCAGTCAGCACGCCGTTGGCGTCGATCTCGCACTCGGTCTTGCGGCCGCGGTGGCGCAGCACGTAGTTAAAGTCGCGCACCTGCTCGCGGGCGCCCAGGTAATCGGTATCGATCGTCACCTTGGCGGTATCGCCCAGCAGGTCGCCGGCAAGGCCAGTGGCGCTGGCGCCAGCACCCAGGACGGTGTGCTGCACGTTGACGCGCGCGCCCTCGTCCAGGAACAGGCCGGTGTCGTCGAGCGCGATCCAGCTATCGTCGAGCGTCTGCGTGCAGGTCACGTTGACGGTGGCGTACTCGTGGGCGCACACGCGTAGCGCGGAGCCCACGACGCCTTGGCCGGCAACGGGGGAGTCCAGGGCTATGCGCAGGTCGAGCGTTGCCTGCGGACGGGCGACGACATCGATGGCGGCGATGGCCGCGGCAGCGTCGACGCCACTCACGCGCACGGTAACCGTGGCGTGCTTGTATGCGGGCACATCGATGACGACGCGCTTGGTGGCGTGGTCGGCCAGGTAGGTGTAGGTAGCCTCGCCCATGCCAGTCTCGAAGGCCTCGGCAGGGGAGAGCTCCTCCTCGAGCTTGATGGCGCCGGCCTGGTAGATGGAGGTGGCGGGCACGTCGAGCTCGGTCTCGGGCGTGATGCGGGCGCGGTCGGCGGCGTCGCCGGGGGCGGAGGCGCGGCGCTCGGGGAAGCGCTCGGCCATGGTGTCCATGGCGGCTTCGAACGCGTCTGCCACGCCAGTAAACTGCTCGTCCAAGCCCTCGACCTCAACGGCCTCGGTGGGAGCGGCGGTAAGCTCGTCAGAGAGCTCGAGCTTGGTCTGATTCATCTTCAGCCAGCCCCAAGTGGCGGCCGGCATCGCGTTGACCTGATCAAGGGTGGTAGCAGCGGTGTTAGTGGTCTGTTTCATTATCCGATCGCTCCTTCCATCTCGAGCTTGATCAGGTTGTTCATCTCGACGGCGTACTCCAGCGGCAGCTCCTTGGAGACCGGGTTGGCAAAGCCGTTGACGATCATGGTACGGGCCTCTTCCTCCGAGATACCGCGGCTCATCAGGTAGAACACCTTGTCGTCGCCGATACGTCCGATGGTGGCCTCGTGGCCGATGTCGACGTTCTTGGCGCGGATGTCCATGGCTGGAATAGTGTCGGAGCGGCTTTGGTCGTCGAGCATCAGCGACTGGCAGCTCACGGTTGCCTTGGAGCCCTCGGCCTTAGGCGTGGCCACGATGGAGCTGCGGAAGGTCTGGATACCGCCGCTCTTAGAGATGCCCTTGGTCTCGACGGTTGCCGAGGTATCGGGTGCGTTGAGCACGACCTTGCAGCCGGTGTCGAGGTTTTGACCGGCGCCGGCAAAGGTGATGCCGGTAAAGCTCGAGCGGGCGCGGCGGCCGTTGAGCACGCTCATGGGGTAGAGGTAGCCCACGTGGCTGCCGAAGGAGCCACTGATCCACTCGATGTCGCCGTCCTCGTCCACGCGCGCACGCTTGGTGTTGAGGTTGTACATGTTCTTGGACCAGTTCTCGATGGTCGAGTAGCGCAGGTGCGCACGCTTGCCCACAAAGAGCTCGACGGCGCCGGCGTGGAGGTTGGCCACGTTGTACTTGGGCGCGGAGCAACCCTCAATGAAGTGCAGGTCGGCATCGTCCTCGACGATGATGAGCGTGTGCTCAAACTGGCCGGCGCCCTTGGCGTTAAGGCGGAAGTAGCTCTGCAGCGGGAAGTCCAACTTGGTGCCCTTGGGCACGTAGACAAACGAGCCGCCCGACCACACGGCGCCGTGCAGGGCCGCAAACTTGTGGTCGGTGGGCGGGATGAGCGTCATAAACTTCTCGTGGATGAGCGGCTCCCACTGCGGGTCATGCAGGGCTTCCTCAATACCGGAGTAGACGATGCCCATCTTGGACGCCGTGTCCTGCATGTTGTGGTAGACCAGCTCGGAGTCGTACTGCGCGCCGACGCCTGCCAGGTAGCTGCGCTCGGCCTCGGGGATGCCCAGGCGCTCAAAGGTGTTCTTGATGTCGTCGGGCACCGACTCCCAGTCGTGCTTTTGGTCGGTGTTGGGCTTGACATAGGTGACGATGTTATCCATGTCCAGGCCCTCGATGGAGGGGCCCCACGTCGGGTCGGGAAAACGATTAAAGATCTCGAGGGACTTTAAGCGCAGGTCGAGCATCCACTGCGGCTCGTCCTTCTTGGCGCTGATCTCGCGCACGATGTCGGGCGTGATGCCGGCGTCGAGGCGCTCAAATCCCTCCTCGCCAAAGGTGAAGTCGTAGAGGCTGCGGTCGATGTCCGCGACCTCGGTGCGGTTCTTGGTCATTGCGTCGCCCCTTTACGCCTGCTGCTCGGCAGCGGCGGCCTCGGCCTGGGCGCGCTGCTCGGCGGCCTCGCGCTCGAAGGTCTCAAAGCCGTTCTTGTCGATCCAGGGGATCAGCGAGGCGTCGTCCTCGCGCACGATGTGGCCCTTGACCATAACGTGGACGCGGTCGACATCCAGGTGCTCCAGGATGCGCGTGTTGTGCGTGATGATGAGCATGGAGCCGTCGCAGCTCTTGCGGTAGGCGTCCATGCCATGACTGACGGTGGAAAGGGCGTCGACGTCCAGGCCGGAGTCAGTCTCGTCCAGAATAGCGAGCTTGGGCTGCAGCAGCAGAAGCTGGAGCATCTCGACCTTCTTCTTCTCGCCGCCCGAGAAGCCTACGCCCAGCTCGCGGTTGAGATAGGCGGTATCCATGTTGAGCTCGGCCGCGAGCTCCTTGACGCGACGGCGGAACTCCTTGCCCTTCATCTCCAGGCCGGGGCGGCCGGCGATGCTGGCGCGCAAAAAGCTCGACAGCGGCACGCCTGGGATCTCGACCGGTGCCTGGAAGCTCAGGAACAGGCCGGCGCGCGAGCGCTTGTCGGTGGTGAGCTCGGTGATGTCCTGGCCGTCAAAGACGATGCGGCCGTCATTGACGGTATAGACGGGGTCGCCCATGACCAGGTGGCCAAGGGTGGATTTGCCGGCGCCGTTGGGGCCCATCAGCACGTGGGTCTCGCCGGCGGCGACGTTAAGGTTGACGTTGTGGAGGATGGTCTTTTCGTCCACGGAGGCGGTCAGACCTTCGATGGAAAGCAGCGGATTTGCGCTCATGCTGTCCCTCTCTGTATATGGTGTACTCATAGGTGTACTAAACCCTAGGAATCTTCTCGGAATAAAGTTACTATGGGTTCGGCGTTAGTCAAGGGAAAACCCGACTAATCCACTCGACTTTTCAAATTCTGGGACAAAATGACCTGTTGTGTTTGTCCCATTTACTTAAGATTTGGGACAAACAAACCTGGTTATGTTGTCCCAGATGCGATGGGAGGGTAGGTATGCTCATTTCTTCCAAGGGCCGCTATGCCCTCCGGCTGATGATCTATATCGCGGCGCTGGGCGACGCCGAGGGCAAGATTGCCCTGCGCGAGGTTGCCGACCGCGAGCATATCTCACAAAAGTATCTGGAGCAGCTGGTTCGTCCGCTTATGAAGGCGGGCCTGCTTAAGAGCGTGCGCGGCAAGGGCGGCGGCTACATGATGGCCAAGGACCCGGCCGAGGTGCGTGCCGGCGACATCCTGCGCGCCGTCGAGGGCAGCACGGCTCCAGTGGCGTGCGATGGCATCGACAACAGCTGCACTCGCAGCGATCTTTGCTCGACCGTCAAGTTCTGGCGCGGCCTGGACGACGTGATCGAAAAGTACGTCGACGGCGTGACGTTGGCCGACCTGGCCGCCGTCCCCGAAATCAACTTTGACATTAAGCTGTAGGGCTGCAAATGGCATCTCTCGACAAGGTGTATAAGCAAATTGAAGTTTTTGCTCGGGAGTGTGACGCCGAGAAGGTTGTGCTGTTTGGCTCCCGCGCTCGAGGTGACAACTTGCCTAAGAGCGATATTGACATCGCAGTAGCAGGTTGCCGGGATTTCGGCCGGTTGTCATATTTGATCGAGGAGCGTCTTGATACTCTTTTAGATGTAGATGTCGTCAATCTCGATGAGCCCTTATCGCAGCAATTGCTCGATGAAATTGCCAGGGATGGTGTGATTCTGTATGAAAAAATATGAGAACTTTGCCAGCGCCTTGGCGAATCTTGAGGATGCGCCCAATCAGGATCTCAACAATGATTTTGTTCAGAGTGGATTGATTAATAAGTTCAATCTTCAATTTGAACTGAGCTGGAAGCTCCTTAAGCGTCTGCTCGAGTATGAAGGCGCCACGCTTGCCGCGTCGGGGTCTCCTCGTGCCATCTTGAAGGAGTCGTACCGATTCTACGACTTTATTGATGAGGCGGCCTGGCTAGATATGCTCAGAGACCGCAATACGAACGTCCATATCTACGACAACAAGCTCGCTCAAGACTTGATTCAGCGCATCTTGAACGTCTATATCCCCGCTTTTTGTCAGTTGAGGGACGGGCTGATGGAGCGATACGGCGAGCTTCTGATGGCGCCCGACGACCAGTTTGTTTAATTCCTTAAGATTTCGCGGAGGGTTGTTGCCGTTTACCGAGGGGTTGTTGTGCAACAACGGGCGAGCTGCAATACTTATTTCTATCTTTGCAAACTGCACTTTAACTATACCAATGCAGGGAGGATCTTATGCAGCCCAAGCATTCCGCGATTGTCGCGGGCCTGACGCTGGCGCTTTCGTTTGGCGCCATTTCCGCGCCGGCACCCGCTGCTGCCGAGGAGCCCACGCCGGGCGTTGCCTCGGATGCCACCGATATCGATAAGGGTCTCTACACCCAGCAGTCCTTCTCGGGCGTACTGAGGTCGGTCCAGGGCGTTTCGTTTGTCAACGTGACTCCCGAGATGAAGTACTTTACCAAGTACGAGAGCCATGGCAACTACAACCAGGGCTTTTCGTACGGTGACGGCTATAACGCGCTGGGTTATTACCAGTTCGACCGTCGTTGGTCGCTCATTCCGTTTATGAAGCAGGCCTACAACTACAACCCCGAAAAATACAGCATGCTCAAGGATGCGATTGATCGCGGCAGCGAGATTTCCAACACGAGCAATGCCATGTACGAGAACGGCCAGCTCACCGAGCTGGGCCATATCGCGCAGGATGCCTTCCAAGGCGCGTACAACACCGATCCTGTTGAGTTCTCAGCACTTCAGGATGCGTATGCGTACAACTCGTACTATGCGGTGACCGAGGCGTGGCTCAAGAGCGGCCTGGGTATTGATATTTCGGGCCGCGCCGATTGCGTCAAGGGCATGGTGTGGAGCATTACCAACATGTGCGGCACCGGTGGCTGCAGGGACTTTTTCCGCTGGGCGAATCTTTCCAACGATATGTCCGACCGCGAGTTTGTGACGGCGCTCTCCAATAGCGTGGCCAACAATGTCGCCACTAAGTTTTCGAGTCAGCCCCAGTATCATGAGGGCTGGAAGAATCGTTATAAGAATGAGCTGAAGGACTGCTTGGTTTTTATCGCCGAGGATGAGGCTGCCGCTGCGACGCCCGTGCAGCCCGAGCCTACGCCGGCGCCCTCGCCGACACCTGATTCGAATGACGACTCGAGTGACGATGCCAACGATGACAGGATGGATGCGCCCTCGACCGATGCTGACGGTAATGGCTCTGCTGGTGGCACTACCAACGACGGCTCTACCTCGAACGGCTCCGATTCGAACGGCTCTGCTGCGGGCGATTCGTCTTCAAGCTCTGCCGGCAATACGGACAGCGACGCTTCTGGTTCGACCGGCGCTGGCACCTCTAACTCATCCACCGGCTCGAGCGATTCGTCCGTTGACACCGGCTCTAACAACGGCTCCGGCTCTGACGCAACCCCTGATTCCGATGCTTCCAAGGACGACTCGAATAAGGCGCCGGACGCTCCCGTTGCTTCGCCGGACAAGAAGCCTTCTTTCTCCGTGCAGCTTGGTTCTACGCTGGGCTCTTCGCTGATGGCTGGCGTCAATAACGGCTCGACCCAGAACAAGGACAACTCTGATCAGGCTTCCGCGGAAAAGACCGAAGCCGTAAAGGGCGATTCCAAGGATAAGGCTTCCGAGAAGGTTGAATCCGATAAGGGTTCTAGCTCTGATGAGAAGGACGACAAGTCCGCTCAGAAGAAGGACGAGGACAAGAAGTCTGAATCTGAGGAGAAGGACAAGAACAAGGACAAGACCGAGGACGGAAAGCAGCAGGGCGAGGACAGCAGTAAGGGCAACACCGACAACCAGAACCAGGAGCAAAATGACTCCAAGACGGTGACCACTACAACCACGACGACTACAACGACCAAGTCATCTGGCGGTAACATGCCCAAGACGGGCGACCTTATCGTTATGGCGAGCCTTGCCAGTGCAAGCTTGGCCACACTGGGCGCTACGTCTATCGTAAGTGGTAAGCATAAGCTCGATCAGCAGAAGAAAGCTTCTGGGGAGGACGGCTCGGAGGAGTAGCCTCTTGGTTGCTAGATAACTAAAGAGTTGGGACGGGGTCCGGTGCGAATGCGTCGGGCCCCGTTTTGTTGTGCAACGATTAGTTGTGCCCCCTCACACCTCTTGTTGCTACCGTTGCCCGATATGTTTGCGCGGCGTCATCGGTACATGCGATGCGGTCATTACAATTGGCATCGTGCTGCGATTTAGGGGGAACGTTTTGGTGTCTGAACAGGCAAATGTTGATTGTGCTGCTGGCTTTGGCGTGCGCTTGATCGGCTGTGCCGACGATGCGGTTTTGCCCATTGGCATGCACGACTATGCGGAGGCCCTTGGTTGCTGCATGCTGGTTGACAAGACCATGTTTATTGCCGATGTGTTGGACTGCGACGCGTCCGTTGTGGTGTGCTGTCGACCCGAGGGTTTTGGCAAGAGCATGAGCTTGTCGATGCTCAGGGCTTTTCTGGAGCGTCCAGCGGTCGGTCGCTCTGGTCAGCGTTTGTTTGCCGATGCTCAGATTTGGGATGCGAACGGCGGGCGCTATCGGGATGAGTACGCTTGCTATCCGGTGATATCGCTGGATTTTTCTGGCGCTGCGAGGCGTGGCGCCGCTATTGCCGACGTCGTGCGCGATGCTCTTTCGGACGAGTGCGCCCGCCTGCTGGCGCTTTTGGAGGCTCCGGATTTAGCTCGAGACAAGGTGCGTCACATCGAACGTGTTGCGCGTGGCGCGGCGAGCGAGGACGAGGTCGCCTCGGTGCTTGGCGTGCTCATTGAGCTGCTGGAGATGGCCTGCGATGAGCAGGTTGTATTGCTCGTTGATGGGTACGACGCGGCGTGGTTGGGCCGTGCGAGCGCGAGGGTCGCTTCCGGCGCCGATCCGGCAGGGATATTTGATCGCGTGCTTTTCGAGGTCATTGCCACTGCGCGCGATTCGTTGCGGCTGACGTGTCTGATGGGGGAGTATCCCGGCCCTGCCGAAGCGGCGCTTTCTTTGCATGGCTGCTCGTATTGTCTGACGACGCCGCTTTCGACCTGGTGTGACCGTTGTTTCGGCTTTTCGGATGCCGAGGTCCAGGCTCTTTTGAATCATGCTGGGCGCGAGGAATACCTGGATGATGCGCGTGAATGGCTCGAGGGATATCGGTTTGGTAGGGCCTATTGCTCGAGTCCAGCGCGTGTGATCGGTTTTCTGGACCGAGGCTGCACGGCGCCCGTGCGTGCCGATCTGTATGGGTATGCGGATTGCCTGAGTAGGGTAGTTAGTGACTGGAATCTCGACCGCCTTTCGGTCTTGTTTGATTTGCTCGAGGCCCATGGATGCGTTGGGGTCCCGCTTTGTTTGGGCGCTGCGGGGCTAGAGGCCTCGCCTGATGATGGCTTGTGGACGGCGCTGTATCTGTCAGGTTTCCTGACGACAGATATGACTGAGGAGCCAGAGTATGGCGATCGCCTCTGTGCTTTGCGATTGCCCAATAACGAGCTTCGCCAGGCCTTGCGTCTAGTGATTATTGAGTGGTTTGAGTGCGCTGCAGAAGACATTCGAGACGTCGATGCGTTTCGCGACGGGCTGTGCCATGGGAACGAGGATACCGTGAGGCGGGCGCTAAGCCGCATCTTGGGAGATGCGGGAATCGGTGTGACCGACCCAGATACACCGCTGCCATATCACCTACTCTTGCAAGGACTCTGCTTTGGATTGCCGGGCTATGCCAATCCTGCTTCGAGGCGAAAGTGTGGCGCGAATCGCTGGGACATCCAGGTTTTTCCTACGGGCGCCGTGTTCGACATAGCCGATACGATCGGTATGCTCGATGAACGTCCGCTGATAACGATCAACATGATGTATGACCCCGGTGTGGATGCGCTGGGCCTGGAATTGCTGGCCGTGCAGGCGCTGCTCGACATAGAGCGCGACGGCATCGACGAAATCCGTGTGCCGCGACCCGGCGTTGGCCGCATGCGCTGGGGGTTCGGTTTTGATGGGCAGCATGTGGCTACGGTGTACCAGAGGCTTTAAGCGCTGAGGTGTTTCCGGCTTCCGTTACTCGGTGTCCTTCATGGGCGGCATGGGCTTCCAGTTGGGATCCTTGATGATCTTGCGGGCGTCTTTCATGCCACGGCGCAGCGCCGGAATACCGGTCTTAAAGCACTTATCGACCGCAGCCAGGCGAATGAATTCCTTGCAGAAGGTCGCGGCATTGCCCAGGCGGAACAGCATGGGGTGGTAGTCACCGTAGATCTGCATATAGCGAGCGAGGAAGCCTCGGTTGCGCATGATGTAGTAGCGGTTGGTGTCGCTCGTAGAGTTGAGCTGGCGCTTGCCGGCGATGTCCCAGTTAGAGACGGCGCGGGCGCGCTTGAGCACCACGTCGGCCACAACGGCGGCGGGGAAGTGCTGGCTGGCTACGTAGCCGTAGCAGGCATCGTCGCCGTAGATAAAGAAGCGCGCGTCGGGCAGGCCGATTTTGTCGACCACGCGTCGCGAGAACATGCCGCCCTCAAAGCACAGCTGGTTCATGGCGCGGTAGCCCTCGGGACCCAGATCCCACTTGGCGATGGGGTTAGGGATGCCGAGCGAAAGGATGAGCTGGTACTGCCAAAAGAAGGCGCCGCCGTCAAAGTCCAGGCGCGAACCCTGGATGACATCGTAGCGGTCGGTCCACTTGGCAAGACGCTCGATGCCTTCGGGGATGACGAGCACATCGTCGTCCATCACCCAGAACCACTGAGCGCCCAGGTCGTAGGCGCATTTAGTGCCGGCGGAGAAGCCGCCCGCACCGCCGCCGTTTTTGAGCTGCGGGGCGTAGATGACACGGTCGGTGCCGCCCTGCGCGTCGGGCTGCTCGGTGTCGATGCCCCACAGGTTGGCCAGGCGCTCGTTGAATGCGGTGCACATGGCCTCGGTCTCGCGCGAATTCTCGTTATCGACAATCACGATGCGCCAGGGCGTTGCCGTGAGCTCGGTCATGGAGTCGAACAAGTTGGCCAGGAGTTCCTGGCGCTTGTACGTAACGACGACGATGGCGAGCTTGTCGATGGGAGCGGGAAGGGTTGAAGGCATGGGGCAATATATCCTTTCACGCGCGGCGGGCGAGTGCTGCGCGGAAGCTATCGAATACGTCCTTGGGACTGTCCTATTGTAAAGGCTCGGCGCACCTTAGCGGCAAGCTTTGAATAAAACGCAGGAACCTGCCATGGGCCCGCCGCATGACGTGGGGCTGCTTTGCCCGCAAGAGGCTCCATAGATTATATAAACGCCCGCTGGCGCGCTGACCCTTTGATACCATGAAACGACAGGTATTTCCTAAGGAGCACATTTGTCTACTAACGCCTCTGGCAGCCCTGTTCTGTCGCTGCTTATTCCCATTTACAATGTTCAGCGCTACCTGCGCGAGTGCCTCGATTCCGCCCTGGCGCAGACGCTCAAGGATATTGAGATCGTCTGCATTAACGACGGGTCGACCGACAACTCGCCGGCGATTATCCGCGAGTATATGGAGCGCGATAGGCGCGTCAAGATGATCGACAAGGCCAACAGCGGCTACGGCGACTCGATGAACCACGGTCTGGAGATGGCGCGTGGCAAGTACGTTGGCATCTTGGAGTCCGATGACTTTATGGCGCCCGACGCACTCGAAAAGCTTGTCTCGGCCGCCGATAGCAATAATGCCGACTTTGCGAAGGCGAACTTTGATTTCTACTGGTCTAAGCCCGAGGAGCGCCGTTCGCTGCACGAGATGTTTAAGGCCAAGGACTGCGGTAAGCCGGTGCACCCGAGCGACACGACGCAGTTCTTTAAGCAGAAACCGTCGATTTGGTCGGCTGTGTACCGTCGCGATTTTCTTGAGCGCAACGGCATCAAGTTCTTGCCGACTCCGGGAGCATCCTTTCAGGACACGTCGTTTGCCTTTAAGGTGATTGCCTGCGCCGATAAGGCTGTTTACCTGCACGATGCCGTGCTTTCGTATCGTCAGGACAACGAGAACTCCTCGGTCAATTCTTCGGCTAAGGTCTTTTGCGTCAATACCGAGTATGCCGAGATTGAGCGTTGGATTCGTGAGGATTATGCCCGCGACCACGTATGCGGCGATGTCGCGCGCATGCTCAAGTTCAATCAGCTCATTAAGTACGATTCGTACATGTGGAACTACGTGCGCCTGGCGCCTAAGTTCTATAAGGAGTTCCTGGTTCAGATGGCCAAGGAGTTCCAAGCGGCCTTGGACGCCGGGGACTTTTCGCTTGACGACCTCAAGCCGTGGAAGCGCGCGAATCTCGCTGCCATCCTCAAAGATCCTGAGGGCTGGGTTGACGAGCATCCGAGTTTTGCGACGGATGGTGCCTTGGGGCGTGCTAAGTATTACGCCTCGGTTGGAGGTCCAGGCGTGGTCGCCGCCTTCCTCTTCGAATCGCTGAGGGGGTAGGTCGGCATGGGAGAGGCCTCGTGTCCTAAAGCTACCATTGTCGTTCCCGTTTACAACTCTGCGCGCTCCATTCAGCGATGCCTCGATTCGCTGCTGGCCCAGTCCGAGCGCTCGATTCAGGTTGTCTGCGTCAACGACGGTTCGACTGATGATTCGTTGAACGTGTTGCACCTGATCGCGCAGGCCGACGATCGCGTACTGGTGATTGACCAGGAAAACGCGGGCGTCTCGTGCGCTCGAAATGCCGGTATCGATGCTGCCGAGGGCGAGACCGTCTTTTTTGTGGACGCCGACGATTATATCGATGCCCAGACGGTCGAGCGCGTGCTGCATGCCATGGAGTCTGCGGATGCCGAGACCGCCGTTTTTGGCGGCGTCTGTGAACCTGCCGATGCTGCCCCCAAACGCGTCCAGCAACTCATGAGCCCCAAAGCTGGTACCTTCGGCGCCCGTGATCCCCAACTGCTGTTCCATTCGAATGCGCAGCCCTATGCCTGCCGCGCGGCTTTTTCGCGCGAGCTGCTCAATCGCGAAGGCATTCGCTTCGCCCCCGGTTTGGCTTTGGGCGAGGACGTCGTCTTCCAATTTGCGGCTTATGCGCTTGCCCACAAGACCGTCGTCATGCCAGACAAGTTCTACCACTACGTGATGGAGAGCGAATCGGCGACGCACGAGTTCAACAGTGCCGAGGCTCGCGCCAAAAAGCTTGACGCCCACATGAGGATGCTCGAGGAGGTCTTGAAGGACTGGGCGGCCTACGGTCTTTTGGACCTGTGCCCCGGCGAGCTGATAACTTGGTTTTTGGACCTTATTGTGTTCGACCTGGCGCGCTTGGATGCCGATGACTTCCATCGCGTGGCGGCTCGCGTCAACATGGACCTCACGACGTTTTTGGGAAGGGAGTGGACGGATATGCCTGCTAAGGGCGCCGTTCGCCGTGTTGCCCACAAGCTCGTTGTGGCGACCTCGGGCGTTTCGATGGCAGACGCCACGCTGTTCTATCTTTCGACTCGCGGTCTCAAAGCCTGCCTGGAGCGCTTTATCTAATTCCAAGCGCTGCCGCCCGCCGCAACTCGGCTGTTAAAATAACCCTGTTACACGCTACTCAACAGGAGGTTCTCTTGCAGAACTCTGATACCCCTAAAGTTTCGCTGCTTGTCCCCATTTGCAATGTCGAGCGCTATCTGCGCGAGTGCCTCGATTCCGCCGTGGCGCAGACGCTCAAGGACATCGAGATCATCTGCATCAACGACGGCTCCACCGATAGCTCGCCAGATATCATCCGCGAGTACATGGAGCGCGATCCCCGTGTAAAGATGATCGACAAAGCCAACAGCGGCTACGGCGACTCGATGAACCGCGGCCTGGAGATGGCGCGTGGCGAGTACGTGGGCATCCTTGAGTCCGACGACTTTATGTTTGAGGATTCACTCCAAAAGCTGGTCGCCAAGGCCGATGCTGAGCATGCCGATGTGGTAAAGGGCGACTTTTACCTGTATTGGTCCACGCCCAGCGAACGCCGTGAGCTGTTTGGGATTATCGACGAGCATATGACGGGCGCCGCGTATCGCCCCGTCGATCGCCCGGGAATTTTCTACCGCAAACCTTCCATATGGTCGGCTATTTATCGACGCGAGTTCCTCAACGACAATCAGGTTCGGTTCCTTCCCACGCCGGGCGCCTCGTATCAGGACGCAGGCTTTAACTTTAAGGTTTGGGCTTGCGCCGAGCGTGCCGCGTTTATTACGGACCCCATTTTGTGCTATCGCCAGGATAACGAGAAGAGCTCCGTTAATTCGCCCAACAAGGTGTTTTGCGTATGCGACGAATATGCCGAGATGCAGCGCTTTTTGGATGAGCGCCCCGAGCTCAAGGCTCAGCTCCAGGGGATTTTAATGCGCATGAAGGTCGATACGTACCGCTGGAATGACGAGCGTTTGGTCGATGAACTGCGTGAGCAGTTTTGGAAGAAAGCCTCGTCTGAGCTCAAGGCCGATTGGGATGCCGGTCGCTTTGATCTGTCGCTGTTCGACCCGCGTGGCGAGACCGACTTGCGCCTGATGGTCAAGTCGTCCCGCGCCTATATCGATTCGCGCTTTGGCTTTAAGAAGCCGGGCAAGCTCAATACGTTTAAGCATTACTTTAAGATTGGCGGCCTGCCGCTGGTGTGGCGCGTGCTGACGTATCAGCGCACCTACGGCGACAACCCGCACCCTGATGACGTTCCGGCCGCACAGTAGGAGCGAGTGACTATGGCTAACCCCAAGATTTCTGTTGTCGTTCCCGTCTATAAGGTGGAGGAGTGCCTGGCCTGGTGCTTGGACTCCCTGCTTGCGCAGGACATGCCCGATTGGGAAGGTGTGCTGGTCAACGATGGCTCGCCGGACGGTTCGCGCGATATTGCGGCTGCCTATTGCGATAAGGACGCGCGCTTTAGGCTGGTTGATAAGGAGAACGGTGGCCTGTCGAGTGCACGTAATGCAGGCATCGCTGCGTCCACG
The DNA here is from genome assembly GCA_036298675.1 of Collinsella sp. GTDB lineage: Bacteria > Actinomycetota > Coriobacteriia > Coriobacteriales > Coriobacteriaceae > Collinsella. The sequence goes on from JAXJIO010000023.1 coordinate 22,235, forward strand.
GCGTCTATCGTCGCGTTTTTGGATTCCGACGACCGCTTTACGCCCGATGCATGCCGCGTGATCGTCGATACCTTTGAGCGCGAGGACTGCGACGTTTTGACCTTTGGCGCGAATCCGTATCCGCTGGAGGCGGGGTATCCGTGGCTTAACTATGTGCTTAGCCCGCGCGATGTGTCGTTTGAGGGCTATAGCTCCGACCTGCTGTTTAAGGAAGCGTCTCGTCCCTTTGCATGGCGCACCGCCTGCAAGCGCGACTTCTTGCTGGGCAACGGGATCGTGTTCGACGAAACCGTTAAGTATGGCGAGGACCAGGTCTTCGACTTTGCCGTGTACGGTCGTTCGCACAAGACCGCGCTTATCTCGAACAAGTTGTACGACTATCGCGTGGCTCGCAAGGGTTCGCTCATGGACACCATGCGCTACGACGACGAGACACGTCTGCTGGAGCACGTGAAGATTTACTCCGCTATGCTGGCTGACTGGCAGCGCGACGGTCTCGACGCACAGCATGCTGATGACCTGGCGTACTTCCTGTGTGATCTGGTGCTGTACGACGCGCTCAGGCTGCTGGGTTCGGACTGCGGCAAAGTGTTTGCTGCAGTTGCCGCGGCGCTTAACGGTTCTGCCGTGGACAACGATGCTGCGCTCGCACAATGTGCTCCTTCGGTTGCCGCCATGGTGCGCGCGGCACTTATCGGTAAGGCCCCTGCTGCTCGTTTGTGCAAAAAGCTCATGTTCGATTACGACGTCTTGAGGTTTGGGCGCCTGGGTGCCTGCAAACGCATGGCAGCGAACGCCCTGGGAAAGCGAGAAGTGTAGATGAGTATCAAACGTTTGGCACTTTGCCGCAGCCAGGGCCGTCTGTTTGTGCTGCTTCGTTTTGCCGGTCAGGATGTCGCCGCGCTTATTGAGCGGGAGGGTTCTCAAGCGTTTGTCCATGCGACGACGAGCGGTTCTCGTGTGCCGTCGCTGGTGCTCCCGGTCGATCATGGCCGTGTGCTGGCGCTTTGCCCTTCCGTTTCCGGTTACGAGCGCGAGCTCGCCGTCATGGTACTTCCGTTTTTGGATGGCTCGTCGATGGATGTCGTTTTTGCATCCGGTGGTCAAAGGTTGGGCTCTATTCGCCTCGATAGCCGCGTGGCCAAGCTGGAATCCAAGATTAACTACAAAGCAAAGCCTGCGCTGTGCGCGCTTATCCGCGATGCGCAGCGTGGCGAATGCTGCGGTCGCTACGAGATCGATGCCATTCGCTATTTGCCGGCAGACTCCGGCGCGGTGTGGCGCTATGAGGTTACCTGGGCGGGAGACCCCCAGTGCGCACCCGAGTTCCAGATCTCCGATACGCATATGAATGCCATCGATGTCACCGTGCATGTGTTTGAGTCGCAGGTCGATGTGCCGCAGCAGGACGGATGCCGCGTCAATAAAACGTTTCTGAGCGTTGAGATGCCTCAGGATATACGAGATTTTGTCGCGATTGTGAGCGATCCCACAGAGCAGATCCAGAGCGGGTTTTGCGCCATGGATGGTCGCCTGTACAACGGCATGGTCGACGACAGCTGGAACCGTATGAAGGACGCGCGTGCAGACGACGCAGCTTATCGACGTTGGTTTGAGCAGCATCGCGCAAAGCCGGGCGATTTGGCGTGCCAGCGTGTCGCTTCGGCGGCCTTTGCCTATAGGCCGCTCGTGAGCATTGTGGTGCCGTGCTACAAGACCGATCGAGTCTACCTGCGCGAGCTGCTGGACTCGGTGCTAGCCCAGAGCTATGACAACTGGGAATTGCTCCTTATGGATGCCTCACCTGAATGGGATGCGGTTGCCGACCTTGCGGCAGGCGCCCACGACGAGCGCGTTCGTCGCTTTGGGCTGCCCGGCAACGGCGGCATTGTGGTCAACACCAACGCGGGTATTGAGCAAGCGATGGGCGACTACATCGCGTTCTTGGACCACGATGACATTCTGGAGCCGGACGCGTTGTTCCACTATGTTGCCGCGCTGAACAATGCTGCCGAGGGCGAGCGTCCCCAGGTCCTGTTCTGCGACGAGGACATGTTTCAGAAAACGGGGGAGTGGGGCCAGCCGGTCTTTAAGACCAAGCTCAATGTAGACTTGCTCTATAGCCATAACTGCGTGACGCATTTCCTGATGGTGGAGAAGGCGCTTATCGATCGTATCGGCACGTCCCCAGAAGACGTTGCGGGTGCCCAGGACTACGACCTGACGCTCCGCTGCCTTGCGGCGGGCGCGCGGTTTGAACATGTTGCGCACGTGCTGTATCACTGGCGCGTTCATCCGGGGTCGACCGCCGATGGCTCTGCCGATAGCAAGCCGTATGCTATTGAAGCCGGTCGTCTTGCGCTGCAGCGCCACTTTAACGCGCTGGGCATTTGCGGAACGGTCGAGGAGACCGAGACGCCGTTTGTCTACCGCATGCGCTTTGCGCTGCCGGAGCCTGCGCCGCTGGTGAGCATTGTGATTCCCACCAAGGATCACATTGAGACGCTTGACGCCTGTGTGATGTCGATCGCCCAGAAGGCCACGTATACCAATTACGAGATCGTCTTGGTGGAGAACAACAGCGAAGCCCCGGAGACGTTTGCGTATTACGAAACCCTGTCAGAGCGCGTGGCTGCAGCATCCGAAGGCAAGGGCATCGCGCGCGTTGCGTACTGGCCGGGTGAGTTCAATTACTCCCAGATCATTAACTTTGGCGTGGAGCATGCCAAGGGCGACTATCTGCTGCTGCTCAACAACGATACCGAGGTCATAAGCCCCGATTTTATCGAAGAGATGATGGGCTATCTGCAGCGTCCCGATGCGGGCGTGGTGGGCGCCAAACTCTATTTTGCCGATCATCTGGTACAACATGCCGGCATTTTGGTTGGCGTGCGTGGCGCACTTGCTCATGCCAACCAGGACTTCTCCGCAAAGCGCGAGGGTTATCTTGCCCGTGCCGTGCGCCCGGGCAACTTCAGCGCCGTGACGGGCGCCTGTCAGATGGTCCGCCGCGACGTATTTGAGCGCGTCGGCGGCTACAACGAGGAATTCGCCGTTGGCTTTAACGACGCAGACTTTTGCCTGCGCGTATGGGAGGCGGGCTACCGCACCATCTATACGCCCTATGCCGAGCTGTATCACTACGAGTTCACCTCGCGCGGCAGGGAAGAGGCCAACGAGGAGAAGCTGCGCCGTTGGAAACGCGAACAGGCACTGTTCACGCAGCGCTGGCCGGAGTTTTTCTTGACGGGTGATCCATGGTTGGGGCCTAACTTGTCTTCCGAGAGTGAGTACTTCTCGCTTTAGACAATGGTTGTTAGAAGGCCCTCAGCTTGACTTCGCCATGAGTTGGGAAGAAGGCAGCGTTTAGGCTATTTGTTAGTTTACATTACGATAGCTCGATACTTCTACGATAAGTTTGTACAGGCTTATACAACTCGATATAATCCGATATAGTTGCGATAAACTAATAAAGCTAAGATTGACCGATAATCGATTTCCTTGAGAGGCAAACAAGTGAGCGCCACAATATTCCATAACCCGTTTCGTCCCACTGCCGGCGCTGAGCCTCCGCGCATAATTGGTCGTGATGATATTGCCCTTGAGTTTACCGAGAGTTTGAATTCGGGAATTGGTGCACCTGCGAGGCTCATGCGCGTTGCCGGGCCAAGGGGTTCCGGAAAAACTGTTTTGCTCTGTGATCTTAGAGATCGTGCACGAGAGCTTGGCTGGAAGACGGCTATTGTTTCTGCTGGTCCCAACCTATTGCTGGACCTGAAGGATCAGATTGCAGAATCCTCCCTTGCGACCAATGCTTCAGTCGGCGTAAATGCCGGCTTTGTTTCCGCTAAATTCGACGTTGTGCCAAAAGAGTCGAGTCTTAGAAAGTTGCTTGGCTCGGCCGCAAAGTCTTCCAAGGGCCTGTTTATTGCAATAGATGAGGTGCAGGATGCCCCGATTGACGATATGCGCGCTATTGCTTCTGCTGTGCAGCTTCTAATAGGGGAGAAAGTCGATATTGCTCTCGCATTTGCCGGATTGCCCGCTGGTGTTATGGATCTTATTAACGGCAAGGCACTTACATTCTTGCGTCGTGCCCTCCCCGAAGATCTGGCGCCTATCAACCAGGTGGAGGTAGCGCTCTCTATGGGCGATAGCTTTATAGCGACTGGTTTGACCATAGAGGACGATCTGCTGTCGAGAGCCGCTAAGGCCACGAAGGGCTATGCCTATTTGGTGCAACTGGTCGGTTACTCCATTTGGCAGCGCGCCAACTTGCATCGTGTCAAAAGTGCCAACGTGAGCGAGCGCGATGTTATCGAAGGCATTGCGCTGGCAGAGGCTCGTTTTCACGATGTTGTTCACGAGCCCGCGATTTCTGGACTTGGACTCAACGATATCAAATATCTTTTGGCCATGTGCGAGGATAAGCAGCAGTCCAAATCATCTGAGATTGCTAAACGTATGGGTAAAAAGACCAATGAGGTCAGCTCTATTAGGGCTAAGCTGCTACAAAGAGAGGTTATTCAGGCTCCACAGAGGGGCTACGTGCAGTTTGCCGTGCCGGACCTAGATATCTATCTGCGAGAGAATGCCGCGGAGATTCTCGAGCGGTTCTAAATCAAGGCATGAATAGCCGCCGGTTAACTGCCTTTTTCGACTTGGCTCGCGTCCCCCCCGCGCGCGAGGACGTGCCCAAAGAGGCAATACTGATTGATTACGGAAGGGCATCTCAGGGTGCAATCGATATACTATTTGTCCAAATGAAAGGAAACCCATGCAGCTATCTGAGCAGCTTCTGCACACGACGATTCGCATCGAAGCTTCGTTGGCCTCGGGGGGTTGCTCAGTTGGAACGGGTTTCTTTTTCAAGTTCTGCGACGACGGAAAGACCTATGTGCCGGCAATCGTGACCAACAGGCACGTGGTCGAGGGCGCGTACGAGTATCGCGTCATCTTTTCGAGATCTGACGAGAACGGAAACCTGCTCAATATAAACGAGCAACTTACCATGCGGGGCTCCGAGAGCGACTGGATCGCACACCCTGACGAAAGTGTTGACCTGTGCGTCTTACCCATCGGTCCCGCACTGAATGGTTTTATCCGGGCGGGGAAGCATCTGCTTACCATACCGCTCAGCTTGGAGCTTCTGCCGACGGATAAGCAGATTCAAGACATGGGCTGTATGGACGAGGTGACCATGGTCGGATACCCCAACGGCATTTGGGATGAGGCCAACAACCTGCCGATCGTCCGTCGGGGTATCACGGCGACGCCCTATAGGTACGACTATCAGGGGCAGAAAGAGTTCCTGGTTGACATGGCGTGCTACCCGGGATCGAGCGGTTCCCCGGTCTTTCTCTACAACGAGGGTACTTATTTGGAGAACGATGCTGTGGTCATGGGCAAGAGGCTCTATCTACTTGGCATCCTTCGGGCTGTGCCCATCAGAACTCTTCTCGGAGACATCACCGTATCCACGATTGCCCACGTGAGCGTTCAGGACATGTTGAATCTCGGCATCGTCATCAAATCCGAGTGTCTGAGGGACTTCGATCCCATCGTGAGGGAACGCTTGAGCGTTTCTGGAAATTAGTATTTATTTGGCTCGCCCGCTCTGATGCCGCCCCCGCACAGCTGGTCGGCCTCGGCGTCCATCACCGCGTTCACGACCTGCTCGGCGAGGCGCCTGAGCAGCTCCTGCATGTCGATGGCGCCGTCGTCGAAACGGGGCATGGCGAGCATGTCCGGCGTCGGGTCTGATAAGATTTCCATAGCGGTCCTCGTCCTTTCCTAGAACCTGTTGTTGTGGTGATTTCAGATTCTAGGACGAGGGCCGCTCTTCGTTAAGCGGCCGCTGGGGCGTCACCCTTACACCAACATTTTCGACGCGATCGGCCGCTTCGTGGACTTCGCGCGCGACGTGTGTGCTGAGGATGCTCTGGAAGAGAATCTCCGTTTTGTGTCTGATGCCCTGGACGGTAAGTGCACGCCGCGTGAGATTATTCGCAACTACTTCCTCAAAGATTTCTACAAGGATCACTGCTCAACCTACCAGAAGCGCCCCATCTACTGGATGCTTGATTTCGGTAAGAAAAACGGCTTCAAGTGCCTTATTTACATGCATCGCTACCAGCCAGACCTGCTGGTCCGCGTACGCACTAATTATGTCCATGAACAGCAAGAACGGTACCGCACGCAGCTCGCTCACCTAGAGGAAGCCGTGGCACAAGTTGATATCTCGCAACGCGTAAAGTTGAACAAGCAGATCAAGAAGCTCAACGATCAGCTCGCTGAGACTATAACCTTTGGGGAGAAGATTCACCATTTAGCAGAACAAATGATTGCGATCGGACTGAGGGATAAGCGTGATCGATTTCGGCATCTTTACCATTGACGGGGTGAAGAGGTTCTTGTTCGACGCCCTGCGCATCGATGGGTGCGAGTTCGGAGATATGCAGCTGCGTTTTCGCAGCGACGAGGTTGGGACGTACGCCGATGTCCGGGAGAGGCTGGGGGAGTCCCTCGCCCCCGACGACCTGCTGCTGCACCTCAGGCACGTCACGGCCAACACGGATGGCTGCGCGTCCATTCGCGAGAGCGGGATTCTCGGAATCGGGGACGTGCTCTCGCGTCCTAGTGCGCTTACGCGTCTTTTCGAGGGCTGCGGGGTTCATTTCGACAAGGCGAGCCGAACCGTGTCTGTCGACGGGAGAAGGCTCAGCCTGGACCTGGTCGATGATGCCTTCCTCGGACGGGAGTCCTCGGAGCCGATAGATGGACTTCTGTACATTCTGGCGGAAGACTCCCTCGTGAACTCCTTCATCCACAAGTCGTGCATCCGGGAGTACTCCACGCTTTCGCGGTATCCCGAGGCCATATGGGCTCTGGAAGAGGTCGTCGGGCATGGGAACGAGGCGGTTTGGAGATGGAAGGACGCTGCGCGCCCATATGTTGTCGAGTTCACCGCGACTTTGAAGGAGCTCGATCTGTGTCGACTCCAGCCGGACGATGGGATGGGTTTTTGCAGGGCGGCGGTTTGAAGGAGTCCGTATTCAATAATCTGGTTTACCAGGCGCTCGGGGTCTGCGTGCGAGGTGCCCGCGAGGTTATCGCCTCCCTGCCTGCTGGCGGCGGGGTGCCCCGTCGTCGATCGTTCGGATAACCCCTCTGGATGAGTTCTGCGGCGACCCCGAAGCTGGCTTGGATTCCATGTGCGATAGGGAGGGGCGTTGTCGGATTTGCGACGAAGACGCTGTGGAGTCCCTGTCGGCGTTCCTTATCGCTAATGGGTATCTAGGGGAGGGCTTCTCGGGATAAAACGGGTTTCGCTTGGTCTAATGCGTAGGATGACCAGTTTCGTGTTGTCCCAGCAGGGAATCGCCCGACGGATCAGATTGCGGAAACATGGGGTTCCGATGCATGGGGTAGGCGAGGGGTCGTCGCCCTGATGTGCGAATGAGCTTCACCCTGCTGTCGCATTCTGTCCGTATGGATAATGGCCGGCTTAAGGTGCCGGCCTCCTACCGGAGGAGGTTGCGACGTGCGCGCGATGATCGAGATTGAGTGGATGGACGGGCTTGTGACGAAGGTGCCGGAGTTCGCTCTGGGCGACGTATTCGGTGAAAGCGTTCAGGTAGAGCTCGATTTCAAGTTCGACGACGTGTCGGAGGGCCTCTGGGTCGAGGTGCGCCATCATAAACCGGACGAGGGCTCGGATGGCGACCCGCGCGAAAGGGCCTGTACGCTGCATGCGGACTGTCACTACGGTTTGGTCGACGCGGTCGACCTCGACCGTATCTTCTGCGTTCTCTTTGAGGGGCAGCCGAGGATCTGCCGCATCGCGGGGGAGCTCGTGAACCTCTCAAGGGCCTGTGCTATGGCTCAAGGTTGACGCGCTACTGAACGTTGTCGGTGCGCAGCCTCGCGTGGCGCTCGTAGGGGAAGTCCAGGTAGGTCAGCGCGTCGGCCTCTGCCTCCTGTTACCGTTCATGGGAAATCGGTCAATTGGGAGCGCGGTGGAAATCCTGGACCGTGTTCCTACGCTACAAGACCTAGGCTTCTTCGGTACTGCATCGGGCTCATATAGCCCAGGTCGCTCTTGCAGCGCTTGTCGCGATACCAGACCAGATAGGCGTACAGCATCTTCATGAATTCCCCCATGCCAACATCGTCCCAGCCCCTTCCGTAGAAGAGCTCCACCTTCAGCCTGCCGAAGCCCTCCGTCCTTGAATTGTCGGGTGAGCACCCCTTTCTCGACATCGAGCGCGCGAGGTCCTGGGCTGCGCATAGCCGATCCGGCCCTGCCACCGGTAGTGGCCGCCGCGGTCGCTGGCTTACGCCTTGAGGAAGCGCGCCCGGGACCTCGGCCCCTACGAGGCATCGGCATTGTGCTAGCTTCGATCGGAGGCGGGCTGCTCGAGCCTCATGACCGCATACGACCTCAAAGAGGACTTCTTCGACATCTACGACGAGCACCCGCTCTCGCGGGAGGATGCCGAGGATGCATTCGATGCGTGGAAGGCATCCATCCCCGATGACAAGGCCTACGATCCCTTCCGGGGGCTTGCGAAGGCCGTGGAGAACCACCGCGAGTTCATATTTAACTACCGGGATTGTCCGAGCCGCATCTCGAACGGTTACACGGAATGCGCGAACCGCCTCATCAACGAGACTAACATGATGGGGCGTGGTCACTCCTTCGAGACGCTGCGCGCGCGTACGCTCTATCGCAGTTTGTCCCGTCACAGAGGTATGGCCCTACGCCTGTCATCTCGGCTGTCGGAACAGGAGTGGGTGCGGTTACCCCAAGTGTCGCTACGACGCTGCCTATCGCACCCGCCTGTCCGCGGCCCGTGAAGGGTTATGTCTCACCGCTGACGAGCTCGCCGCCATGGTCGCGATTGCGGTCCCTTTGTTTAGGCGGGGGCAGAGTTACGAGACCATATGGGCCACACATGCTGACGAGCTTCCTGTGTGCGTGCGCAGTGCCTGCTCCTATCAGGAGAGGGACAGGCGCGCCTTACCTGCTTCTCCCGCGAAAGGACCGTATGAGGAAGCGTAAACGCAGGGATGTCGAAGGTGCTGGGCGCGACGGGGTTGACCGCACTGGCCGTACCTACGCCGAATTCGAGGCGCTCTCGCTTGCCGACAGGTCGCGCGTGGTCCAATGTGACTCCGTTGAGGGCTACGAGCGCAACACCTACGACATCCTGAGCGCACACATCGTGGCCCGGGCGTTCCAAATCTATTTGCGCAAGCGTCATGCCAGCTCCGGCAGCCATCGTTGCCTGCCTCGACCATATAGAGAGTCTCATAGGCTCTGTTGCTGCCTTCGAGGCTATCTTCGGCATCCTGCTAGTCGATTGAGGAGTCGAGTTCGATGATTGGAAGGGCCTGGAGCGCTGGTGTCTCGAAAGCGGAGCTCGGCGCTGCCGCGTGTTCTGCTGCGACGCGATGAGATCCAACCAGTAGTCGGCATGTGAGCGCAACCACGAGCAGCTCAGGCGCATTCTGCCCAAAAGCCGTAGTGGCGGTGCTCTGAGCCCCTACGACGTTGTAGTATGCTGCAGCCACGTAAACTCTTGCCCGCTTGCTGGACTCGCTGGCAGGTGTCCATTCGAGCTCCTCGGAGACCTGTTGCTGTGCGGCATCGGATGATCGCTTCGGGCTGTCCCTCGACAGCGAGCTCGCCGTCTCGCCCGATAAGGGGTCATCCCCGACGGGGTGGTACCAGGCCTACGAGCGGGGCGAAGGCTCTTGGGCCGCCGGGTGTCAGTGGTAGCGTGAAACTGAACACTTGTTCAGTTTCACGCTACCACTGACAGTTCGCAAGCTTCATTATGAATTCAGGGTACCTCATCTTGTCGATGCGGGATTGGCGCCCAGAGCCGGGGTCCCGCCAGAGTGCGATACGCCGTGTGCCGAACATGCAGGCGCGACCGTTGACGCCTTCTTCTCTTCTGCCGGAATCCACGCAGAAAGCATTCTGTACGACAGGCTATGCCAGGTGTTCTACCAAATGGTCATTTTATCTTTCTATAATGAGGCGAGATTCTATCCAAGAATCCGACATGTCGCTCTTCATCGATGCCGAGGACCGTTAAGTCGACTACTCTACCGGTCTCGTTACCTAACTTTTGGGATATCTGTTCGCATCCGGAGACAAGTTGATCGGAATATTTCGAGTACAGTAGCAGCAAATCAATATCACTGTCTGCACTGAGCTCTGAACCACTCAGCGCAGATCCGAACAGATAGACATGATTAAACTGAGAGAACAGTTCTAGGTTGCTGTCGAGAATGTCTATGAGTCTCAAATAGTTCATAGTTTGCGAACGAATGGGAAGAAGCTATCCATATCGAGGAGCTTCACGTTAATTTGCCCCGCAAACACCTGGGCTTCTTCGGAGATGCATTGCTTACCGTTCCATCTATGCAAGTTGACGACAACGGTATGTTCTGCCGGTGCTAAACGGGCCAACTCTGCATAGCTCAGACAGTATTCGTATACGAATAAGAAGCATTTTCCTTTCGCTATATATTCTCTAAGGTTTGTCTTCGACTTGCGAGTTGCTTTCTTTCCGCACAGGCGGAAGTACTTTAGGGCAAAAATCAAGCTGTCTAGCCTCATCTCGGCACGCCTGAAGCAGCGGGCGTCATAGTACATCTGTCGGATACGCGGCGTATCGTCAAGATAAACTACCGCCTCTTTCCCGTTTTCTATTATTTGCAACAATGGATGTTCTGCATCTAGAGAAACATCTATAAATCGCCCCTGTTCGTCAAGCTTTTTGATTAGCAGCTCTAGGGATTCTGCAGAGGGGAGCAGGTCACCTTCTATGGGCTGGATTCCGAAGATGGAGTTGATGACCTCGGGGAAAAGAATAGACCTTTGTCTTTCCGTATTATCTCTGGTGGCTTCGAACTCCTTAGCATGGTCGATAAAATCGCGGACAGCGGCCTGGTTGGAGAAGGAATTGTCCTTGTGGTTCTGGAACAGGCACAAGTTCGATTCGAACAGCGTGCAAAGTTTTCGGTTGTTGACGATTATTTCCTTTTCAAAAACATCCCACAGTCTTCGCTTGTCCTTCATGTAGTAATTCTCATATATCGACTTGTTTCGGGCGAGCAGAGGTGCGGCCTCTTTGCGCAGGTCGTCGAAGGAACTGAACGTCTTTCCGAAAACGCGATCAATTTCTGCGTGACGAATCGACTTCCATTTCCTCACTTCATCTGCCGTGAAAGCGGAGTTTTTGTCGAAATTCGTATGGCAGTTTGGACAGATGAGAATAAGGTTGTCGAACGTGTTCTCTGCGCTTTTGCAATATGGGACGATATGGGCTCGTTCAGCAATGTCTCCATTGCTGATGAATAGATCGGCCCGACAATCTGGATTCATGCATTTGCCGGCAGACTCCGCCCAGAGTCTTCGCTCGACATATGCTGAGATTGGCTTTCTGCTTGTCTTCGACACTTTCCGTCCCCGCTTTGACCTCTTCGATTGACGATTAAATGTCATTTAAGAATATGTTATCCAATGATTGGGCCACCGTCAGGCTTCAAGTGAAGATTATTGAACGGGGAGGTAAATGGAGCACTAAAGAAGTAGACATTCGGCAGCTTTAAGCCCCAGGGTTAACGAATCGCGTGCCGAATGACGCTGCTATAGGCTGTCAAGTCCTTTATCGGACGACATTTTAGCATTCAAGTAGCGGTCGTATTCGCGTCTGATTTCCTCGTGGGGGCATACTTCTCTTTCTATTTCTCTGAGCCTTACATTCGGCACGTTAAGCTCTCGGGCAACCTGCTTTTGGGTCAATCCGAGCGATTTTCGCATGTCCGCCAGTATCGAGCCCCGGGCGTACTTCAACCTCATGGGGCGCCGCAACGTTGGGTAAACCTCCCTGGCTGTGAACCTCTTAAGGCAGCGCATGATCTCTCGCTTTGTCTTGCCGTCGGACTTGCGCTTCGCCATGTAGGCGAGCGTTCTCTCGTCCCCGCGCATCCTGTGTTAGTCATGCCGTCGTAGCCCGCCGAGACCCAGCGGTAGATGGTCGAGGGCGACAGGTCCACCGGCCCGCCGTTGCGCGCCGCCATCTGCTCGGGCGACAGCCCCCGGCGCAGGCAGTCCCTGATGGCCTCAAGCCTCGCCGTCGCGGCGGGCTCGTCGGCGTCGATCCCGCGCCTGGACGAGACGAGCACCGAGTCCGCGCACAGCTGCGCGGCGCGGGCCTCGTAGAAGACGTGCGGGCAGCGCATGCAGCCCACCGCGCGGTAGCGGCCGCAGCCGTCGCGGCAGCGCGGCCACGCCGCCAGGCGCGGGCAGGCTGCCGACAGGTCGGTGCCGGCGTCGACGCGCTCGCCGCGCCTGGGCTTGGGCGCGGCGACGAACCTGTGCGACGACACCTCGGCGCTCACCGTCGAGGGCGACCTGCCCAGCTCCCTCGCGATCTCCCTGCACGAGGCCCTGCGCTCCAGCATCCTCTGGACCGTATCCCGCTCGTGCCTGGTGAGCCTGCCGTAGGCCCTCGGGACCGCCTTCGCTGCGCCCTTCTTGCTCTTTCCGGACATGGCGTCCTCCGATCTCCCGGGGCCGGCCGATCCGGCCCTCAGGGTATCGGATTCCCATATTCATCCGTACATGTACAGATGAATATGGGAGGTGTTCGGATGAAGTTGATATTCAAGGTCCATATCTATCTGTTCCATCCGGCCGAACGCCCTGTTCCCGAATCATTACCCGTTATCTAAACTGTTGGATTGATTTGGCTCTGTTAGACCATGATTGACATTCTGCCCCAATCATCTTTTTGAAATTGCAAGATAATCGCCCCCTTGCCGGGTTTGAATCCGGCAAGGGGGCGATGTGCTCAAGATCTGTCGGGTCAATCGTGAGGGTCCCATCGCCCAAGTCGATTTGCCGACTATCTTGCCGTCTTCCCGTCGGGCACCGGCGCCTTGACCCTCATCTCGAACGGCAACCCGCCCTTCCGGACGGGCGCCCTGAGGAACGCGTTGACGGCGGTGGACATGGACAGGCCGAGCTCGTCCAGGATGGCCGTGGCCTCCTTTTTGGCCTCCGGGTCGATCCGGATCGTCGTGGCCGGTATATTCGACGGCATGGCTGCACCTTTCCTCGTATATCGCGATGCGACCATTCTACTGTCTCTATGCGGCGGCTTCGGTCCAGTAGTCCATTTAGGGCGGCAGGACGTTGAACATATCATGGATGCGGCTCCTGCACACGCCGTTGGCGAGCTGTCGCGCGACCGTGCGCTCGGCGGTGCCGGAATCGGTCGCCATGAAGGTCCGGCACCACTTGAACCAAGCGAGGTAGGTGCCGAGGTGCTTCGTCGACACGCCCTTAAACGGCTTCATGAAGGTATCGAGGAGCGAATGGACGGTGTTGATCCGGTTGATGGTCCCCTCGGAAGGGTCCTTGGAATCGTAGGCCGTGTGTGCGTCGACCTCGAGCTCCGCGAGGACGTCGACATAGGCGGACGCCTTGTCCGTCGCTACGACGGAAGCGGACGCGATGCGGTCCCTCAGCACGTCCATGGCGCGTTTCCTCGACAGGATGCCTCGTCCCGAGACCTGGAGAAACGTCTCGTTCGAGTCGTTCACGCCGGTCATGACGCAGATCTGCTCGCGCGACAGTCCGCGCCTGTGCACCTGCTTGCCACGATGTCGGGAGTGACGTGGCATCGTAAATGACCCCTTCGTGTGGTTGCCCTTGAACGACTCGGGGAAGTAGGTCTCGTCGAGCTCACAGCCGCAGCCCCGCCCGGTCTTGAACGAGGGCGAGTAGGCCGAGAGACACTCGATGAGCCTGTGGCGCATGGTGTAGGCGGTCTTGAGGCAGACATGGCAGCGCCCCGCGCATTCGCGCAGGGGCAGCATGAGAACGAAGCACTCGGCATTGGCCATCCAGGTCTCCTTCGGGAGCCTGCTCGTCCCCAGGATGTGCCCGCTGCCCATGCCGAAGGTCCTGCCGCAATCCTGGCAGAGGTAACGCTGCTCGCCGTTCTTTGATTTGCCCTTCTTCACGACCGCGGCGGACCCGCAGCGCGGGGAGCGCTCGGCCTCGTAGGCGGAGCCGGCGGCGTTCGGTCCTGCTGAGGCTCGCGATGTCCCTCTTGAAGGTGATTACCAGGTCCTCGGCGTTCATGCTGCCCCGCGGTCTACGAGGCTAACGATATGGCGCCGTGATGACATATGTATGTCAATCTTGGTCTAACAGAGCCTAACGAAAGTGCATGTCAGGAGTTTCCCTTAGGCATTTTGCGGCTATAGGGACAAGGTCGAACATCGTGTGAACGACATCGCCCGTGTTTGCAACGGTAGCCGTGAACTTGCCGTTTCCAAAATCCATCAGATGGTAGAGGTTGATGGTTAAGTCCTTTTGCGTGGCAATTCTCAGAATCCAGTAAGCGCAATTGTCGCTGCAGGTTGTGGCGTTGTATACGTTCTGAGGCATGAAGTACATGAGCAACAGCGTCTTAGTGCCTCCCGACAGCCTTTCAGGAGGGATAATGCCTAGGATCTTGGTGTCTATTGCGCAGGGTCCAACGACATTGCCTTTATCGATTGATTTAATAATCCTTTGAGCAAAGGCGTCTTGAAACCACTGGGGCGAATAGACGTTATCGAAGTAAACCGACGTATTGTAGATAACGTTTTCCATATCACCATAGTGAATTGTTAACACGTTGGTCCCTTCGAGTTGCTGGTTTGGTGTTCGGTGAGACTGATTGTATCGCACGCATAAGACGGGCGTAATTTGCCAGAAACACATGCGATTGATAACCATTGACAGTCAAGACCTGTATCCAGTGCCCGTATTTGCATGTCCGTACTTGAACCTAAGTTGCTTTGAAGGCCTATGTTTTAGACAATAGTTCCAGGCTAGGCTCTGCGTGGCGGCACGTAAAAGCCGTACTGTGCTTGGGTGGGTAAAAGTCCAAGACGATTAGATATCCGAGAGGATATCGAGCCCGTGCCGGGGAGATAAGGTGAGCCCGCGCCGGGGACTATAGTTCCGGCAACAAATGGGTTTCCGCGAGGATGCCGCGGCTGACGGTCAGTATATTACCGCCCTACACGCTCCTTCCGCGCGTCGCCTGCTCAAACGATTTGCGCCGAATTTTATTCCGCGGGCGGTGAGCCTGTTTATAGACAACGTCACGACCTATAGACGGGTGTCTTGGGGGTATTGCAGCTTGGCTCCCGTCCCCCCAATCTAGTAGACTTGGAAACCGTTGCTAGATTAGGGGGATTTTCCATGAGACGCTCCACGAAACGAATTTCCGGTGCCGCCGCCGCGCTGGCGGTCGCGGCCGCCCTGGCCCTGTGCGGGCC
>JAXJIO010000024.1:0-1657 GCA_036298675.1 Collinsella sp.
CACTTGGAACGGGGGAAACGGCGGTCGACGAAACTGGAGAGGAGGCATTACGAGCTCCTGTGCGAATTGGAGAGAACGCTCCCGCAAACTGCCTCTTGACAACTTATAGGAGCGTCGGTTTTGTTTTCGCGATTTTTCCCATGGTCAAGTAATACAGGTCCAGCCCCGTAATCCGCCATACTTTTGAAACCAACCCATTTGGGACGGGCCTCTTTTAGCTGCTTTTGCCTGCATACCTGCCAGGCTGGCCATGCCAAGGAGTGTCCCGAGGTGCCGGCATAAAAGGAACGTCCCTATGTGCCGGGCTTGGGATACCATGGTGGCACCCTAGCGAAAGGATGTTTCATGGCACATGTCGATGACCAGCGTGTGGCGCGCGTGCTCGATGCGCTCGAGGCTCAGCACCCCGGCGCACAGCTGCTCGTAAACGACCCGTGGTCGATCTACTACCTGACCGGCTTTTATGCCGATATGTTCGAGCGTTTTTGTGGCGTGCTGCTCGCGCGCGATTGCGAGCCCGTGATCTTGGTCAACGCCCTGCATCAGCTGCCCAAGTACGACAATGCCCGCGTGGCCTATCACACCGATACCGACGTCGTGACCGACGCCATCGTTCGCGAGATCGATCCGACCAAACCGCTCGGTATCGACACCGTCATGCGCTCTGGCTTTTTGATGCCCCTTATGGAGCGCCACGCCGCGAGCGAGTTCTTCCTAGGCGACTTTGCCGTCACCGCCGCACGCACCCACAAGGACGTCGCAGAGCAGGAGCTCATGCGCGTGTCCTCGGCCTCCAACGACGCCGTGATGGCCGATGTCATCAAGCTCGTTCACGAGGGCGTGACGGAGCGCGAGATTGCCGACCAGATGCTCGGCCTGTACCGCAAACACGACTGCGAGGGCTTTAGCTTTCCGCCCATCGTGAGCTTTGGCGCCAACGCCGGCGACCCGCACCACGAGCCCGACGGCACCGTACTCAAGCGCGGCGATGTGGTGCTCTTCGACATTGGTGGACGCCGCCGCAACTACTGCTCGGACATGACACGCACGTTCTTTTGGGGCGAGCCGGACAAGGAGACGGCACGCATCTACAATATCGTGCGCCGCGCCAACGAGGCCGCCGAGGCTCTCATCGCACCGGGCGTGCGCATGTGCGACCTGGACCGTGCCGCGCGCGATGTGATTGAAAACGCGGGCTATGGGCAGTACTTTACGCATCGCCTGGGTCACTCGATCGGCCTGCAGGACCACGAGCCGGGCGACGTCTCACTCGTCAACGAGCAGGTCGTCGAGCCGGGCATGACCTTCTCCATCGAGCCGGGCATCTACCTCCCTGGCCGCACCGGCGTCCGCATCGAGGACTTGGCCCTGGTTACCGAGACCGGCGTCGAGATTCTCAACGCCTACCCCCACGATCCAGTCCGCCTAGACTAGGCAATGCGGCAAAGGGGCTGTCCCTTTGCCGCATCCCACCAATACCGAGCCACAAAAACGGCCTATCTACTACGTTTAACCCGCATGGGTCGACCATAACTGGTTTTTCGCAAAATTTACAAGCCGTCTACCTGCACTGATAATTGTTCTCGGGGGAAGCGGGCACTGCGGGGCGCGGCAACGGCGCGCGATTTCCGCGTCGCAGCGCTACCCTGATGCTGAA
>JAXJIO010000025.1:0-98033 GCA_036298675.1 Collinsella sp.
CCCCGCCGGTTCGACCGGCACGCCACGGGTCAAGATGCACTAGGCCTGGACGAAGTCCGGGCCCGCGCCTTTAGACGCGAGCCCGGAGCCCGTGGGTTATACCCTAAGAGCAAACCACCCTTTTTAAGGGTGGTTCTGATTGCGGAACTCGCGATCGATGTTGTCCCATACGCCCGCCCAGGTCCTTGGGTAACGTTGCTTGCGAACGCCGCTCCGCTCGTCCGCTTTTTGATTTGGAGAACCGGGTGGGCTGAAATGTAGATACGAGCAGGGGCTCCTCCGTTGATGAACGGGGGAGCCCCTTGTTTCGTTTTGGTTGTTGTTGTGACCTAGAGGTGGCTGATGATCAGTTCCATCTTGCCTTCGAGGTCGATGGAGCTGACGGTGCTGGGGGCCAGCAGGTGGCTTCCCTTGCGGACGGGGTCGCCGCAGATGGTGCCTTCGCCGTCGATGACCGACAGACACATGAAGGGCCAGCGCTGCTCCAAGGTCTTGCTGCCGTCGACGCGCACGCGATCGACGGTGTAGCAGGGGTTGGACTCGAGCTTGGTTACGCCATCGACCTCGGGCGCGGTCACCGTGCCGTCGGTCGGAGCCTGAGCATCAAAGTCGATGCATTCGAGGCTCTGCTCAATGTGCAGTGGGCGCAGCTTGCCGTCGGTGCCGGGGCGGTCGTAGTCGTACAGGCGATATGTCACGTCGCTCGACTGCTGCGTCTCCAGAATCAGCGTGCCGGTCTTGATGGCGTGAACGGTGCCGGAGTCGATCTGGAAAAAGTCTCCCTTGTGAATCGGCAGCACGTTGAGCATCTCGTCCCAACGGCCCTCTTCGATCATCTGTGCGGCCTCGGCGCGGTCGTGCGCGCGCTGGCCGACGATGATCGTGGCGCCGGGCTCGCAGTCCAGCACATACCAGCACTCGGTTTTGCCCAGGCTGCCGTTCTCGTGCTTGGCGGCGTACTCGTCGTTGGGATGAATCTGGATTGAAAGGTCGTCCTTGGCATCCAGAATCTTAATGAGCAGCGGGAACTCCTTGCCCTCGCAATTGCCAAAGAGCTCGCGGTGCTCGGCCCACAGCCACGACAGCGTGTGACCGGCATACGGGCCCTCCGCAATCTGGCAGTCACCGTTGGGATGGGCCGAGATGGCCCAGCACTCACCGATGGGACCTTCGGGAATGTCGTAACCAAATACGGTTTCGAGCTGGCGGCCGCCCCAGATCTTCTCGTGAAAGATCGGCGTCAGTTTAATCAAATCGGACATGTTCATACCCCCATTGTGTTGCGCGGGCGCTGCACAAAACAGCTCAAAGCGAGCGCCCGGATGACTACAAAAACCTATGCCAACGTTACGTTGTGCAACTCAAAGCGGTCGCCAACGTTGCGCGAGACCGAATACTCAAAGGCGGCGCCGCTGTCCAAAAAGCCAATCTGGGTGAGCTCGAGCAGGGGAGAGCCAAGTTTGGTGTCCAGACGCTCGGCTTCTTCCTCGGTTGCTGCCACGGCGCGAATGGTACGGTGGAAGCTCGAAATCTTCAGCCCACATTGCTCGCGGATGAAGTGGTAGACCGATCCGTACAGGTCCTTCTTTTTAAGGCCTGGAATCAGCTCGAGGGGCATGTAGGTGTACTCGATAACGATGGGCTTCTCATCGGCCTGACGCACGCGCACGACGTGATAGGCAAAGTCATCCTCGGCAATTCCCAGCTGGGCTGCGATGTCCGCCGGTGGATTAACGATCGAGAAATCGTAGACCACCGAGGTCACCTTCTCCCCGCGATGCTCATACGAAAAACCCTGGGCACGGTCGTTTTTGCCCTGGAAAAACGCCTGGCCGGGAAGTCCCGCCGTGTCCTTAACGTAGGTACCCGATCCGCGTCGGCTGGTAATAAGACCTTCCTCGGTGATTTGCTCGATAGCTCGTTTGACGGTGATTTTGGAAACGCTATAGAGCTCGCAGAACTCAACGACGGTGGGAAGCTTGTCGCCCGGTTTAAGAGCGCCATCCTCGATAGTGCGACGAATATCTGCAGCTATCGCCTCGTATTTGGGAATCATGGAACCTCCTTTCCAACTTGGTTGAGTATAAAAGAAAGTATAGTTAACACCTAAGCATCCCTATTATATATTTAAAAAGTTCGAGAAAGATATAATTAAAAGTCGCTTTGCATATAAATTAGAGCGCTCTAAATAGATAAACATCTGAGTAATGTCGTGTTAAGCGGCCATTCGCGTTTTCCCAGATAAAACCTGCCAAAACAAACCTGTCCCTTTTTGGTAGGTTTTTGCCTTGGGAGCGGTACCATACAGGCAATGTTTAAACGAGAAAGGCGGGCTCCCATGGAACCTAAGCAGTACTACATCGGCATCGACGTCGGCGGCACTTCGGTTAAGGAGGGCCTGTTCGACGAGGACGGCAACCTGCTTGCCAAGGCCAGCGTGCCCACGCCTCCTATCGTTGACGCTGCGGGCTTTGCCGCGGTGACCGAGGCTATCGACCAGGTGGTCGCCAAGGCACAGATTCCGCGTGCCTTTGTGGCGGGCATTGGCCTGGCCGTTCCGTGTCCCATCCCGGCGTCGGGCGATGCCAAGGTCAAGGCCAACATTGCCATTAACCTGCCCGAGCTGAGGGTCGCCATTCAGGAGCACTGCCCCGATGCGGTCGTTAAGTATGAGAACGATGCCAACGCCGCTGCCATGGGCGAGGCCTGGCTCGGTTCTGCCAAGGGCGTGCAGAACGTGGTTATGGTCACCATCGGTACCGGCGTGGGCGGCGGCGTTATCGTTAACGGCGATGTGGTATCGGGCGTTGTGGGTGCTGGCGGCGAGATCGGCCACATGTGCCTGAACCCGGCTGAGGAGCGCACCTGCGGCTGCGGCGGCCATGGCCACCTGGAGCAGTATTCCAGCGCCACCGGCGTGGTGAGCAACTACCTTGCCGAGTGCAAGAAGGCGGGCGTCGACCCCATCGAGCTCACCGGCCCCTCCGATTCCAAGGACGTGTTCCAGGCCTGCCGCGAGGGCGACAAGCTCGCGCTTGTCGCGGCCGATACCATGGCCGACTATCTCGGCCGTGCCCTGGCGCTCATTGCCAACGTGGTCGACCCCGAGATGTTCCTGATCGGTGGCGGCGCGTCCGCTTCGGCCGATGTCTACCTCGACGCAGTTCGTGAGCATTTCCAGCGCTACGCGCTTTCTGCCTCGCGCGAGACGCCCATTAAGGTCGCTTCGCTCGGAAACGACGCCGGCATCATCGGTGCCGCCTACGTAGCCCTGCGCGCCGCCGGTAAATAGCTGGTGCAAGGGGGACAGGTTACATTGCACCAACATGGTGCAAAAGGGGCAGCCTTGGCCCCCGTGCCTGCGCCCCAAAATATGCCGTGGCCCTTCCGTCTGCGAAGGCTCGGCATCGGCGTGCTACCATAGCTACGTCCAAGTACACATATCAAGTGGAGGATATCCATGGCAAACGTTCTTGTCTTTGGTCACCAGAACCCCGATAACGACGCTATCATGAGCGCCGTCGTCCTGTCCCAGTTGCTCAACCAGGTTGAGTATGCCGGCAACACCTACGAGGCCTGCGCCCTTGGTCAGCTTCCGGCAGAGTCTGCCAAGCTGCTCGCCGACGCCGGCATTGCCGAGCCCCGCGTGATCGAGTCCGTCGAGGCCGGTCAGCTCGTCGTCCTCACCGACCACAACGAGTCTGCCCAGTCCGTCGCCGGCCTTAAGGACGCCACGGTCTTTGGCGTTGTCGATCATCACCGCATCGGCGACTTCGAGACCGCCGGCCCGCTGCACTACATCTGCCTGCCCTGGGGCTCCAGCTGCACCATCGTCACCAAGCTCGCCGGCGTGCTCGGCGTTGAGCTTTCCGACGTTCAGGCCAAGCTGCTGCTCTCGGCCATGATGACTGACACGCTCATGCTCAAGAGCCCCACCACCACCGATGTCGACCGCGCCGTCGCCGCCAAGCTCGGCGAGCAGGTGGGCGTCGACCCGGTCAAGTTTGGCATGGAGGTCTTCCTCACCCGTCCGTCCGGCTCCTTCACCGCAGCCGAGATGGTCGGTAACGACATCAAGATGTTCGAGCCTGCTGGCAAGAAGCTGCTCATCGGCCAGTACGAGACTGTCGACAAGACCCGCGCACTCGGCATGATCGACGAGATTCGCGAGGCCATGCGCGTCTACGCCGCCGAGAAGGGTGCCGACGGCATCGTTCTGTGCATCACCGACATCATGGAGGAAGGCTCGCAGGTCCTGCTCGAGGGCGAGACCGAGGCCGCTCAGAAGGGCCTGGGCATTGCCGACGAGCACGACGGCGTCTGGATGCCGGGCGTCCTCTCCCGTAAGAAGCAGGTCGCTGCCCCCATCATGGCCGCCTGCTAGGTTTAGTTGACCAAACGCCACGACCGGATCGCGGACGCCCCGCGCTCCGGTCGTTTTTTGTGCACGGCGCCGCGTCGTCTCTTGGACAGGCGAGCCTGCGCCGTTGAACAAATAATGTTCAACCTGTGGTTCCGCTTTTCGGCCATGCCTGCGTGCTTGTCGTGCAGGGTAGGCTAGATGCAAGCGTAATACGTTAGAGCGCGGCGCCGCCACTTGGGCGGGCCGTGCTTTTTTAAGACGGGAGCTTTCCCGTGAAAGGAGCCGCCCATGGCAGCAACTGAGCAGCTGTTCAACGTTCGTGAGCGCAAGCGCTTTGAGCGTCACGACATCTGGGAGCGCATCGCCGAGAACGGCACGATTTCCGCCGCCGTCATGGTCTTCGCCGCCATCGCCGCCGTCATTTGCGCCAATACCGATGCCTATGAGGCCATCCATCACTTTTTGGAGACCCCGCTGTATGTGGGTCTGGGCAACCTTACGGCCGGTCTCACCGTCGAGCTATTCGTCAACGACTTCCTCATGGCGATTTTCTTTTTGCTGGTGGGCATTGAGCTCAAGTATGAGATGACGGTCGGCGAGCTCAAAAACCCGCGCCAGGCCATGCTTCCCATGCTGGCGGCCGTGGGCGGCGTCGTCGTTCCCGCCTGCATCTATCTGATCTTCAACCATGCCGGCGCGCACAACGGCTGGGCCATTCCCATGGCAACCGATATTGCCTTTGCGCTGGGCGTGCTGTCGCTTTTGGGCAATCGCGTGCCCAACGGCGTGCGCGTGTTCTTCTCGACGCTCGCCATCGCCGACGACCTCATTTCCATCGCCGCCATCGCCATCTTCTACGGCCAGAGCCCCAATCCGTTTTGGTTGGGCGCCGCCGCGCTTGTGACCTGCGCGCTCGTGTGGCTCAACAAGACGCAGCATTACCGCCTTGCCCCGTATTCGGTACTGGGTCTGCTGCTGTGGTTTTGCATGTTCAAGAGCGGCGTGCATGCCACGCTTGCTGGCGTCATCCTGGCCTTCACCATTCCGGCCAAGTGCGGCGTCAAGCTCGATAGCCTCACCGATTGGTTGGGCGAGTGCCTGCCGCTGCTCGATGACCGCTACGACGACGAGGCGCACATCCTGGGCCAGCATGACTTTACCGTCTCGACCACCAGGGTCGAGCGCGTCATGCACCGCGTGACCCCGCCGCTCATCCGCATGGAGCGTCTGATCTCCACGCCGGTCAACTTTGTGATCCTGCCGATCTTTGCGTTCGTCAACGCACAGGTTCGCCTAGTGGGCGTGGACATGAGCACGCTGCTCACCGACCCGGTGACGCTCGGCGTGTACTTTGGCATGCTGCTGGGTAAGCCGATCGGTATCTTTGGCATGACGTTCGCCTTGGTCAAGCTCAAGGCCTGCGAGCTGCCGCACAATGTCAACTGGCATATGATTGCCGGCGTGGGCATTCTGGGCGGTATCGGCTTTACCATGTCGATTCTCATCAGCGGCCTCGCCTTCCCGACGGCCCAGTTTGAGGTTCTGGCTGCCAAGGCCGCCATCCTTGCCGGTTCGGTCACCGCTGCCGTGCTCGGCATGATCTACATGAGCGTGGTCTGCAAGCACCCCGCGCCCAAGGACGAGTAAAAGCATATACAAGTTTGAAAACGCCGCCTGTGAACACCATCACAAGCGGCGTTTTAGTCATTGGGGACGTTCTTAAATGACTAGGTTTATTCCACGGTGCCGTAGACGGCGCCCCAGCCGTGGGCGGCAAGGGCCGAGTTGAGCTGGTCGCAAAGTGACTGGCGGTCGTAATAGCCGGGCGGTAGCAGGTTGACAATCTCCATGAGATCGGGGGCCAGGTCCAAGATTTCGGCCTGTACGATCAGATCCAAGCGGTCGATGGCGTGGCGGTCGTAAAACAGTCCGTCGACCAGGCGCTGCAGATCGCCGAATTCCTCGGCCTGGAACGATCCGTACTCCATAGTGCCTCCTTGGGCGCCCCACGCCGGCATGCGCGGCGATTCGTAATTTATTGCGATGGACTTAATCTATCACGGCTTCATAACGTTGTGGCGGTGGCGGTCTATACTTAGACGAACTGCAACGTACCGCTTCGCGAAAGGTCGCACCCCATGCAGACGATCTACCAGAAGATGGAAACCACCGAACTCGATGCCGCCATCGAGGCGCTCAAAGCCGAGGTCGCCGAGGTCAAGGCCAAGGGCCTGGCGCTCGACATGGCCCGCGGCAAGCCGTCGCCCTCCCAGGTGGACATCTCGCGCCCCATGCTCGATATCCTCAATGCCGATGCCGACCTGCACGACGGCAACGTCGACTGCTCCAACTACGGCTGCTTTGAGGGTATTCCTTCGGCACGCAAGTTGGCAGGGGAGTTCCTGGGCTGCCCCGCCGAGCAGACGCTCGTGCTGGGTTCGTCGAGCCTTTTGATCGAGCATGACATCGCCGGCATGTTCTGGCGCTGTGGCTCGTGCGGCAGCGAGCCCTGGGACGCCTACGAGGCCGCGCACGACGGCAAGAAGGTCAAGTTCCTGTGCCCCGTTCCCGGCTACGATCGCCACTTTGGCATCACCGCCGACTTGGGCATCGAGAACGTTCCCGTCGCGATGACTGACAACGGCCCCGACATGGACGAGATCGAGCGCCTCGTTGCCGCCGACGATTCCATCAAGGGTATCTGGTGCGTGCCCAAGTATTCCAACCCCACGGGCATCACCTTTAGCGAGGACACTGTGCGCCGCCTGGTCGAGATGCCCACAGCCGCGCCCGATTTCCGTATCTTCTGGGACAACGCCTACTGCGTGCACGACCTGTACGACGAGACCGACGAGCTCGCAAACATCTTTGACCTCGCTCGCGCGGCGGGCACCGAGGACCGCGTGGTGGCCTTTGCCTCGACGTCCAAGATCACCTTCCCGGGCGCCGGCATCGGCTTTATCGGTGCGAGCCCCGCGGTCATCGCCGAGTTCTCCAAGCGCCTGAAGGCCGGCCTCATCAGCGCCGACAAGCTCAACCAGCTGCGTCACGTGCGCTTCCTTCCCACCATCGAGGCGGTCAGGGAGCACATGAAAAAGCATGCCGAGTTCTTGCGCCCGCGCTTTGAGGCCGTCGAGCGCAAGCTCACCGAGGGCTTGGGCGACACGGGCTGCGCCACCTGGACGCACCCCCGCGGCGGCTACTTTGTGAGCTTTGATGGTCCCGAGGGCTCGGCCCAGAAGGTTGCTGCGCTTTGCGCCGACCTGGGCGTCAAGCTCACGCCGGCCGGTGCTACCTGGCCCTATGGCAAGGACCCGCGCGACACCAACATCCGCATCGCGCCGAGCTATCCCACGGTCGAGGACCTGGAGGCCGCGCTCGATGTGCTGGTGCTGGCCGTTAAGCTCGTCGCTGCCGAGCTTGCGCGTGCCGAGCGCGCCTAACGCGCGGCTTCCCGTACTATCCGCACTTTCGATACGTAAAGGAGCGTATACATGGATTTGGGTATTTCCACCAACCCCACGCCAGAGCTCTACACCATTATGGTAACCGGCGAGATCGATATCTCTAACGCCGATAGCCTGCGTAATGCCATCGACCTGGCGCTCGAGCAGCCCACTGAGGCCGTTGAGCTCGATTTTGCCCAGGTGAGCTACATCGATTCGACGGGCATTGGCGTGCTCGTGGGCGCCGCGCACCACGCGGTCGACCACGGCAAGCGCTTTAGCTGCACCAATGTGCAGCCCCCGGTGATGCGCGTGGTTCAGCTGTTGGGTGTCGACCAGGAGATTTCGATCACCGCTGCATAATCTTTGCCCCCAAAAGGGCGTGCCGTTTGGCATATGTTTGTGATGCGCTCGGACGTTTTGGCGTCCGGGCGCTATACTTGACCGAATGAATAGACGAGTTCCGGCCGAATGGCGCGGTGCGGGCTCGACTCACATCGAGCCTTGGAGGTATGTGTGTTTGGTATTGGAGAGGGTGAGCTCGCGATCATCGTGGTCTTCGGCTTTTTGCTGTTTGGCCCGGATAAGCTCCCACAGATGGGCCGCACGATCGGCCGTGCCATCCGTCAGTTCCGCGAGACGCAGGAAAAGATGACGGCCGTTGTTCAGTCCGAGATTATCGATCCGGTGAGCGAGGCCGCTTCGGCACCGGTTAAGCCCAAGAAGGCTGCTGCCGTCGACGATGATTCCGACGTGGACGAGGATGCCGCCGAGACGGCTACACCCGCCAAGAAGGAGACCTTTGCCGAGCGCCGTGCCCGCCTTGCTGCCGAGAAGGCCGCGAGCGAGGGTGCCGCCGAGGGCGAGGGCACTGCCGAGGAGACTGAGGCCGAGGGTGCCGAGGCTCCCGAGGGCGAGCCCGCTGCCGTCGAGGCTGCTGAGCCCGCTCCCGCCGCAGAGCCCGACCCCGAGCCGGCGGAGCCCACGACGGCCGACCTCTATGCCCGTCGTCCCCGCAAGCGCAAGGCCGTCGTCGACCAGCTCGCCCGCGAGCTCGAGGACGAGGACGAAGCCGCTGCCGCCGACGCCCCGAAGGGAGGCGATGAGTAATGCCTATCGGACCTGCGCGTATGCCGCTCTTCGATCACCTGGGAGAGCTCCGTCGCCGCTTGACCATCGTGGTCGTGTCGGTATTTGCCGCAGCCATCGTGCTGTATTTCGCCACGCCCGTGGTGCTCGACATCTTGGAAGACCCCATCCGCTCCTTTGTGCCGGACGGTAAGTTCTACATCACCACCACGCTCGGCGGCTTTGGCCTGCGCTTCTCGCTGGCCATCAAGATGGCCGTGGTCATGTGCACGCCCATGATCATCTGGCAGGTTCTGGCATTTTTCCTGCCGGCACTGCGTCCCAACGAGCGCAAATGGGTCGTGCCCACGGTGCTCGCCTCGACGGTGCTGTTCTTCCTGGGTGCCATCTTCTGCTACTTCATCATCATCCCTGCGGGCTTTGAGTGGCTCATCGGCGAGACCTCGGCCGTCGCTACGGCGCTGCCCGATCTGGAGAACTACGTCAACATGGAGCTGCTCTTTATGATCGGCTTTGGTGTGGCGTTTGAGCTGCCGCTCATCATCTTCTACCTGTCCGTCTTCCACATCGTTTCCTACGCGGCCTTCCGCAGTGCCTGGCGCTACGTGTACGTAGGCCTGCTCGTGGGCTCGGCTGTGATTACGCCCGACGGCTCGCCCGTTACGCTGGGCCTCATGTATGGCGCCCTGCTCTCGCTCTACGAGATTTCGCTCGCCATCGCTCGCGTGGTCATTACCGCGCGCGAGGGCAAGGAGGGCTTGTTTGTGAGCCGTCTGGACCTGTTTTCGGACGACGAAGAGGACAGCGAGGAGTAAATCGGTATGCACGAGGTTGGCATTGTCAACGGCATACTCGATACAGTGATTCGCGCGGCGCGTGGGGCGGGGGCCTCGCGCGCCGTTTTGGTAACGCTGCGTATCGGGGATATGACCGAGGTCGTGCGCGAGGCGCTCGACTTTGCGTGGGAGACATTTCGCGACGAGGACCCGCTCACGCGAGGCTGCGAGCTTGCCGTGGAGGAGGTCCATCCACAAAGCGAGTGTCTGGACTGCGGCGAGGTTTTCGACCACGATCGTTTCCACTGTCGCTGTCCCCAGTGTGGTGGTGCCAACGTGCGCCTACTGCACGGCCGCGAGCTCGATATCGCGAGTATCGAAATCGAAACCCCCGACGATTAGCCCGCTAGCCATCTAGTGATGGGGTATAAAGGGGCCAAAGTAAGGAGCGCTAAGTATGGCCGAGAAAACGATTGATATCGCATCGCCGATTCTGTCGCGCAACGAGCGCCTGGCAGATCAGCTGCGTCAGCGATTTAATGAGACAAACACCTATGTGATCAACGTCTTGTCGAGCCCCGGTTCGGGCAAGACCACCACGATCCTGGGCACTAACGAGCGCCTGCGCGACAAGGCTGGCCTGCGCTGTGCCGTCATCGAGGGCGATATCGCCTCGGATGTCGATGCCATCACCATGAAGGAAGCCGGCATGCCCGCCATCCAGATCAACACGGGCGGCCTGTGCCACCTCGAGGGCAACATGATCATGGAGGCCGTTGACGCGTTCGACCAGGCCGTCGGTCTGGAGAACATCGACGTCATCTTTATCGAAAATGTGGGCAACCTAGTCTGCCCGGTCGACTTTGACCTGGGCGAGAACCTGTCCATCATGATTCTCTCGGTGCCCGAGGGCGACGACAAGCCCATCAAGTACCCGGGCATCTTCCAGCACGCCGGCGCGCAGCTGCTCAATAAGGTCGACGTGGCCCCGGCTTTCGATTTTGACATGGATAGGTATACTAAGACACTCGATGACCTCAATCCGCAGGCGCCGCGTTTTGCCGTGAGCGCGCGCAAGGGCGAGGGCATGGATGCCTGGTGCGATTGGCTCATCGGGCAGATCGAGCAAGCAAGGGCGTAAATCGGCCGCCATACGGGCGGGCGTAGCCGCAGAGACACGAGATAGGAGCCTCTTTTGAAGCTCATCATCGCCGAGAAAAACGACGCCGCGCGTCAGATCGCCGAGCGTCTGTCCACGGGTAAACCCAAAAAGGACAAGGTGTACAACACCGCCATCTACCGTTTTGAGTGGAAGGGCGAGGAGTGCGTGACGATCGGTCTTGCCGGTCACATCCTTGCGCCCGATTTTTGCGACAGCGTGCTGTTCGATAAAAAGCTGGGCTGGTATTCGGTCACCGAGGACGGCGAGATGCTGCCGGCCGACATGCCCGATGGCCTGGCGCGCCCGCCCTATGACACCAAGCGCAAGCCGTTTCTTGCCGACGGTATCTCCATCAAGGGCTGGAAGCTCGAGAGTCTGCCGTATCTCACCTGGGCACCCGTCATTAAGCTGCCGGCCGAGAAGGAGCTTATCCGCTCGCTCAAGAACCTCGCCAAAAAGTCCGACAGCGTCATCATCGCTACGGACTTCGATCGCGAGGGCGAGCTGATCGGTTCGGACGCCCTCAACAAGGTGCGCGAGGTTGCGCCGGACTTGCCGGTTGCCCGCGCCCAGTATTCTTCGTTTACCAAGGCCGAGATCACGCAGGCCTTCGATAACCTTGTCTCGCTCGACCAGAACCTGGCCGACGCCGGCGAGAGCCGTCAGCACATCGACCTCATTTGGGGTGCGGTGCTCACGCGCTACCTGACGCTCGCCAAGTTTGGCGGCTTTGGCAACGTGCGTTCCGCCGGCCGCGTGCAGACGCCGACGCTTGCCCTGGTGGTCGAGCGCGAGCGCGAGCGCATGGCGTTTGTGCCCGAGGACTATTGGCAGATCCGCGGCATGGGCGCCGCACAGGGTACTGCCGAGGACGACCGATTTAAGATTGCGCACAAGACGGCACGCTTTACCGACAAGGATGCTGCTGAGACGGCGTACGGCCATGTTGACGGCGTCGCGACGGCAACCGTCGCCGCGGTGACCAAGCGCTCGCGCAAGCAGCAGCCGCCCACGCCGTTTGCGACCACCTCGCTGCAGGCTGCCGCCGCAGCCGAGGGCATCTCGCCTGCGCGTACCATGCGTATCGCCGAGTCCCTCTACATGGCGGGCCTCATCAGCTATCCGCGTGTCGACAACACCGTGTATCCCGCGACGCTCGATTTGGGCGCCGTGGTGAGTGACCTGGCAAAGATCAACCCGGCGCTGGCGCCCGTGTGCAAAAAGGTACTCGCTGGTCCCATGAAGCCCACGCGCGGTAAAGTCGAGACCACCGACCACCCGCCTATCTACCCCACGGGCGAGGGCGATCCGTCCACGCTCGACGGCGGCCAGCGCAAGCTCTACGACCTCATCGCCCGTCGCTTCCTGGCGACGCTTATGGGTCCCGCGACCATCGAGAACACCAAGCTCGAGCTCGACGTGAACGGTGAGCCGTTCGTGGCTTCGGGCGATGTGCTCGTGACTCCGGGCTTCCGCGAGGCGTATCCGTATGGACTTAAGCGCGACGAGCAGATGCCGCCGCTGGAGCAGGGCGATACGGTCGACGTGTTCGACATTAAACTCGAGGCCAAGCAGACCGAGCCGCCCGCGCGCTACAGCCAGGGCAAGCTTGTGCAGGAGATGGAAAAGCGCGGCCTGGGCACCAAGTCCACGCGCGCGAGCATCATCGAGCGCCTATATGCCGTGCGCTATCTCAAAAACGATCCCGTGGAGCCGAGCCAGCTGGGCATTGCCATCATCGACGCGCTGACGCAGTTTGCCCCGCGCATCACGAGCCCCGATATGACCAGCGAGCTCGATGGCGATATGACCCGTGTGGAGCGCGGCGAGGATACCGAAGAGCATGTCGTGACGCACTCGCGCGCGCTGCTGGCTGGCGTGCTCGATGAGCTGCTCAAGCACACGCAGGAGCTGGGCGACGCCATCAGCGACGCCGTCACGGCCGATGCGCGCGTGGGCGCTTGCCCCAAGTGCGGCAAAGACCTGGTTATGAAGACGAGCGCCAAGACCCGTGGCAGCTTTATCGGCTGCATGGGCTGGCCCGACTGCGATGTGACCTATCCGGTGCCGAGCGGCGTCAAGGTGAGCCCGCTCGAGGGCGAGGCAGCCGTGTGCCCCGAGTGCGGCGCGCCGCGCATTAAATGCCAGCCGTTCCGCCAGAAGGCCTTCGAGATTTGCGTGAACCCCACGTGCCCCACCAACTACGAGCCCGACCTTAAGGTGGGCGAGTGCAAGGTGTGTGCCGAGGCCGGACGCCATGGCGACCTGATCGCACACAAGAGCGAGAAGAGCGGCAAGCGCTTTATCCGCTGCACCAACTATGACGATTGCGGCGTGAGCTATCCGCTGCCGGCGCGTGGCAAGCTCGAGGCGACGGGCGAGACCTGTCCCGAGTGCGGCGCTCCCATCGTGGTGGTCAACACGGCGCGCGGTCCGTGGCGTATCTGCGTCAATATGGACTGCCCGACCAAGGAGAAGAAGCCCGCCCGCGGCCGCAAGACTGCGACCAAGGCGATCACGGCGAAGAAGACCACAGCAGCAAAGAAGACTTCGACCGCCAAGAAGTCGACTGCCAAGAAGACTGCCGCGAAAAAGACGACCACCAAGAAGGCGGCCGCCGACAAGTAGCGGCGCAGCCGAAACATAGCCCAAAACAAAAACGAGCGAGGGTCCCATGATCCTCGCTCGTTTTTTGCGTAGTCATTGGGGACGTTCTTGAATGACTAGTCGTTTAAGACCGTCGCATGCGACTAGTTCACTTCGACGGGTTTGGCGCCGGGATAGCGCTCCTCAAAGTCTAGGCGGTACTTATTGTCATTGGTGCCCGCCACGTTGTCGCGCGACAGCGGCGCCACGATCTCATTCTTGTGGTCCGCAGGCTTGGCGTATTTCAGGCTGATTTCCCAGGCATCACAGATTGCGTCAATGCGGTGATCCAGGTCGTCGTACAGGGCGATGATGTCCTTCCAGGAGCTGTAGTTCTTGGAGCTCGTCGGGACGTCCAGGTCCTCGACGATGTCGTAATACTGCTCGATGGTGTCCTCCGTGCGCTCGGCGACGTCGGCGAGATTTTGACGGGTGGTTCGATCCTCTTCCAGATAGTTGCCGTTGAAGTTCTGCGCGCAGCCACGGACCTGGCTGTCGAGATCTTCGAGCAGGTCGTAGTATTCGCTCAGTCGGCGGTAGAGGTTCTGCTCAGAGAGCGTTGCTTCGCCGCCATCCTCGTCGTCATCATCGTCATCGTCGTAAAGGCTATTGGGATCGCCGAGAGGCTCAAGGTCATCATCGTCAACATCGTGGTGCAGCTTGGTAACCTCGGCGGTCGTCTGCGTACCGGCGTTGTCGAAAGGCTTGATCACAAAGAAAACGACCAGGGCGATGATGATCGCCACCAGCACAACGATAACGGCGATAAGCGGCCCGGCGCCGTTCTTTTTGGGAGCGGGGGTCTGTGGCGAAGCGGGCGCGTATGCGGGAGCCGGCCGCTGTTGGGGCGAGCCGCTCGCGACGGGTATGCGCTGCGTGGTCTCGACGGCCGCGGGGCTTGCGGCGGGGTCGGGGCGATAGGCGAGGGGGTCGTCCGCCTTGGCTTGCGGCGTATCAAGGGAGCCGGTCTGCTCAAAAGCGGGCTGGCTATCGCTCGCGGCTGTTTGCTCAACGGGTGCACCGCACGAGGTGCAGAACTTGGCATTATCTGCAAGAAGCTTGCCGCACGAGGCGCAATACCGAGACATTGCCACTCCTTTCGCCACATTTCAATGCAATACGACGATTATACCCAGCGCACAAAATTCCCCATCATAAGTTGCGGTGAAATAGGGACTGTTTGGCGGTCTCAGAGCTTCAATCAGTCCCTATTTCACCGCAACTTTGGAAAGGCACCATTAGCCATTGGGGACGCGCCGGACGCTGGGGTATCATGGCTTGGTTGATATATCTGCATTTACGCGCCTTGTAGGAAGGGGCTGCGCCCATGGCTTTTGAGCCCGCTCAACATAGCTTTATCACGCTCGAGGGCGTCGATGGCGCCGGCAAGTCCACGCAGGCGCGCCTGCTTGCCCGCGCTCTTGAACTCGCCGGCTACCAGGTTGTGAGCCTGCGCGAGCCGGGCGGTACCGCCATCAGCGAAAAGATCCGTGCTCTGCTGCTCGACCCCGCCAACACGGCGATGGGCGACACCTGCGAGCTGCTGCTCTACGAGGCAGCGCGTGCCCAGCTGGTGCACGAGGTCATCGCCCCCGCCCTTGCGGCCGGCAAGGTGGTCCTGTGCGACCGTTTCTACGATTCCACGACCTGCTATCAGGCGTTTGCCGATGGTCTCGACCGTCAGATGGTACGCGATGCCAACAACCTGGCTGTCGCCGGTACGCATCCGGCGCTCACGCTCGTCTACCACATCACACCCGAGCAGGCGGCGCTACGCATGGCAGCCCGTGGCGCGGCAGATCGCATGGAGGCAAAAGGCATGACCTTCCAAGAGCGCGTCTACCAGGGATTTTGCGCCATTGCCGCCGAGGAACCAAACCGCGTAAAACTCATCGACGCCACTGCGACCGTCGAGGAAGTCTTCGAGAAGACGGTCGAGCAGATTCGCGCATACGGTCTCGACATTCCGCAAGACGCCGTCACCGCCGCGCTTGCCCAGGAGGCCGAGTAACATGGCCCCCGCTCAGGCAAGCCTGCTGGCCAAGCTCGACACCCAAGAGCGCGTGCGCGACTTTTTGACCAATGCCGTCGCCAGCGGTCGCGCATCGCACGCCTACCTGTTTTTGGGCGCGCCCGGCGCGGGCAAGCTCGACGCCGCGTGGGCGCTCGCCCAAGCCTTCCTGTGCGAGCAGGATGGCTGCGGCTCATGCGATAGCTGCGTGCGCGTCGCCCGCCATACGCACCCCGACGTGCACTATTACACGCCCGAGAGCGCCACGGGCTACCTCATCGCCCAGACCCGCGAGCTGCTCGACGACGTTCCGCTGGCGCCCATCCGTGCCAAGGCCAAGGTCTACATCATCGACCGTGCCGAGCAACTGCGCGCCAACACCGCCAACGCACTGCTCAAAACACTCGAGGAGCCGCCCGAGGGCGTTATGTTCATCCTGCTGGGCACCTCGGCAGACGTGATGTTGCCCACCATCGTGAGCCGCTGCCAGTGCGTGCCGTTTCGGCTGGTATCGCCCGTCGTCGCCGCGCAGGCCGTGAGCCGCGCCACCGGTCAGGACCCTGCGCGTTGCCGCATGGCCGTCGCCGTAGCGGGAAGCCCCACGCGTGGCATCGAATTCCTCAAGAGCGCCGAGCGCCAGGACGCCCGCCGTCAGATGGTTCGCGCCATCGATTCGCTTATCGCCGCCGACGAGGCCGACGTGCTCAGCCGCGCCAAGTCACTCATCGTCGCCGTTAAGGCGCCGCTCGCCGAGGTCAAGTCCACGCAGGAAAAGGTGCTCGAGCAAAACGCCGATTACCTGTCGCGTGGAGCATTGAAGCAGCTTGAGGACCGCAACAAGCGCGAACTCAACGCGCGCGAGCGTTCGGGTATCATGAAAGCGCTGGCGAGCGCGCGGACGCTCATGCGCGACGTGCTGCTGACGCTTCAGGATGAGGCGGCCGACGTCGTGAACGAGGATGTGCGCGACACGATCGGTCGGCTTGCCGCCGCGACCAATGTTGCGGGCGCCACCCGGGCGCTCGAGGCGGTCGCAACCGCCGAGCGCAACATCGCCAGAAACGTTACTCCCCAGCTGGCCATCGAGGTCATGCTGTTCGATATCAGGAAGGCACTGAAATGCCGTTAGTCGTACCCGTTAAGTTTACCTACGCCTCGCGCGACCTGTGGTTCGATCCGCAGGATCTGGATATCCTCGAGGCCGATTATGCCATTTGCTCCACCGAGCGCGGAACCGAGATCGGCCTGGTCACGGCCGATCCCTTTGAGGTGCCGCAAGACGAGATCGGTCAGCCGCTCAAGCCCGTGCTGCGCGTGGCGAGCGACATCGACCTGCAGCTTGCCGACGACCTGGCCATTCAGGGCGACGAGGCCATGGTCGACTTCCGCCGCCTGGTCAAGGAGCTCGACCTCGAGATGAAGCCGGTGGGCGTTGAGTACCTGTTTGGCGGCGAGAAGGCCGTGTTCTACTTTGCGGCCGAGGAGCGCGTCGATTTTCGCCAGCTCGTCAAGGACCTGTCCTCGACGCTGCACATTCGCGTCGACATGCGCCAGATCGGCGTGCGCGACGAGACCCGCCTGGTGGGTGGCTACGCCCAGTGCGGACAGGAGCTCTGCTGCACGCGCTTTGGCGGACAGTTTGAACCCGTCTCGATTCGCATGGCAAAAGAGCAGGACCTGCCGCTCAACTCGTCCAAGATCAGCGGCGTGTGCGGCCGCCTGATGTGCTGCCTGCGTTATGAGTTCGAGGCGTACAAGGACTTTAAGAGCCGTGCGCCCAAAAAGAAGACGCTCATCGATACGCCGCTCGGCAAGGCGCGTATTCAGGAATATGACACGCCGCGTGAGCAGCTGGTGCTGCGCCTGGAGAACGGCAAGGTTTTTAAGGTCAACCTAGCCGATATGACGTGCTCGGAGGGCTGCAAAAAGAAGGCTGCCGAGCAGGGCTGCAATTGCCGCCCCGACTGCGTGACGCGTGACGTGCTCGAGCGCATCGAGTCGCCCGAGATGCGCCTGGCGCTCATGGAGCTCGACCGCGAGAACGGCGTCGACGTGGGCGATGGCCTGTCGAGCGCCGACCGTCTTGCCGGCACGTCGATGCCCAAGCGCCGTCGTCGCGATGCCGAATCCGATGCTCGCGCCGGTCAGGGGCAGGGCGAGGGCCGTGGCCGCGGAAAGGGCCGTGGTAAGGTTGAGGCACCCGAGGCCGAGGAGGCCGCCGGTGGCCGTCGTCGTCGCAAACGCTCGGGTTCGGGCGATGCCGGCGAGGTCGCTCCCGCAGGCAAGAACGCTTCCCGCGAGCGCGAGGCTCAGCAGCCCCAGCAGCAGAATCGCGGCGGTGGCATGAACCCCACACGCCGTCGTCGCCGTCATCTGTCGAGCGAGGAGCGCGAGGACGCCTTCCGCGCCGCAGCTGCTCGCGAGGCTGGTGCCGCTTCCAAGGGCCCCTCGGTCTCCGATGCGCCTGCCGACAAGGGCGGCAAGTCACGTGGCGAGGAGGAGCGCGCGCCGCGTCCGCGCCGTCGCCATTCCTCGGGCGCGCAACAGAAGCCCTCAGTGCCCTCCGTGGCCGATCAGGTCTCGGATGGCGAGGTCAAGGTCACGCGCCGTCGTCTCGGAGATGGCGGGGGAGCGGCTGCCAAGGCTTCGCGTGGCGCCGCTCGCGACGAGCGCGAGCCGCGCGAGGATCGCGGTGGCGAGGGCTCGGCCGACCAGGGTCAAAAGCGCCGTCGCCGTCGCCGTTCCCGCAAGCCGCGCCAGGATGGTGGCGAGGGTTCGACCCCGTCTTCGGCCGCACCACAACCGCCCGCCGGCGAATAACGCCCGCGAGCGGATTTAACCCGCCTTACCCCAATCGCGTCGGGGTACCATAGCGCTGAATCAACAACCCTCCCTGCGACCGAACGTAGGGAGGGTTGTGTCTTGAAGAGCCATCTGAACAAATTGAGCCGTCTGCAGGGTGCCGGCGCCCTACCGTTTGCGGACGAATTGCTGCCGTTTGCCGAGCGGGCGGCACGCGAGGCACTCGAGGTATTGTCGCCAACACGATGTGCCGGCTGCGAGCGCGCCGGTGCGCTTATTTGCCAAGACTGCCTGGCCGCGCTCACGCTCATCGACCCACGTCATAGCTGTACCCGATGCGGCGCCCCGTTTGGGGATTTGCTGTGCACTGAGTGTTCGGTCGAGGGCACGTCCTCGGCAATGGCGGAGGCGCTCGACCGCTGCCTGGCGTGCTCCGTCTATGCGCATCCGCTGCCGCGCATCATTAAAGCGTACAAGGACGCGGGCGAGCGACGCCTGGCGCCGTATCTGGCGGAGCTGCTTTACGACACCGCCCTGCATGCCCAGGTCGTAGCGCCCGAACGCTTAGGAGGTGTGCTGTCCGGTGCGGATGCGGTGGTGTTTGTGCCTGCGACGGCGGCAGCGTTTCGGCGGCGTGGCTTTGATCATATGGAGGCCATTGCGCGCCCATTTTGCGAGCTGTCGGGTGTTCCCCTGCTCGATGCCCTCGTCAAGTACGGGCATGGCGACCAGCGCGAACTCGGTCGTGAGGAGCGCCGCGAGCGTTCCCGGGGCATGTACGAGACGGTTGAGGACGTGCACGGCCGCCGCTTGCTGCTTATCGACGACGTTATCACCACGGGTGCGACGATGGCAGCGGCTTCGGCGGAACTCAAGCGCGCCGGTGCCGTGGCCGTTGATGGCCTCGCTATCGCACGCGTTTGGTAGGGGTGGTTTTGTGGCAGTGAAGATTGAGCGGCGCAACGAGCCGACAGACGAACAGCTGGCGGCTTCCGTAATCCTAACAGGCGCCTCGGCGCTACGCATGATGCGCGCCGAGCGCCGAAAAATGGGTTACATCAGCTGGAGGGACCTCAATCCCGATGAAGAGCGCCGTGTGCTGCGCACGTCGTCGCCCTCGACCGAGGACATCTATCTTTCCGACTTGGTGCGGATTGGGGCCGCAAGCGGCGAGGTGCAAGAAGATCTTTGCTTGCTGGTGGGATCTGCGGCGCAGCGCCGCCGCATGCCTGGCGTGGGCTGGTCCGTATGCTCCGGGTTGCCCGCCGGCTCGATTCTAGAGGTGGAACCGGGGGTGTACAGTCTATCTCCCGAGGCCCTTTGTGTTGTCGTCGCCCGCGAGGTCGGCTGTATCCAGGCATTTGCCCTGGCCCAGGAGCTGTGCGCTAAGATTTCACTGAGTGACCGCGGGAAGTATCTGCCTCCCTACACCTCGCCCGTTACGAATAAACTTGCAAAGGACAAGGACCAGCCAGCAGACGTGGGCTACTTTGAGGTTGAGCCGGTGCTGACGCCCGATCGTCTGGCAGATTACCTCGCGGTATGCAAGGGGAACGCAGCCAAGCAGCTGCAGCGTCTGTGTCCCTATCTTTCGGAAAACCTGCGCTCACCCATGGAGTGCATCATGCTCGCCCTGTTTTCGCTTCCGTTTTCCTATGGCGGGTTTGCCTGCGGACCTTTTAAGACCGACTATAAGATTGAGTTCGATGACCGTGCGCAGGCAATCTCGGGGATGCCGCATGCAGTTTGCGATGCGTATCAGGAAGCAGCCCGGTTTGACCTGGAATACAACGGTGAGCTGGGCCATTCCTCTCGGAGGGGACGTATCCATGATGAAAAGCGCAACACGGGCTTGATTACTATGGGAATCGAGGTCGCGACGGTCAACAACGAAATGCTCTGTGACATGGAAGCGATGGAAGCACTCGCATGGCGCATCTACCAACGCATGGGCAAGCGCTATCAGAATCGCGTAGAGGCTCGTCGAAAGAAGCAGGATGCGCTGCTGAACACGCTTCGAGCGTGTTTTGGGCTTAAGCCAGCATAAATCTATGGCTTTATAGGGGGCTTGTTATAGGCTCCGTGCAAAAAATGGCAAATATGAGTACTGTTACTAGATTAGTGACAGCGAAAACGAAGAAATCCGATCCTGAAATTGGTATTCATTGAAAAGATAATAAACAAATGTGGAGTATTTTGGCATCAAGCGGGCTATAAAGAGCTCGAAACCGGCGCGTGCGGAGGGAAAACGCTGCTACTAAATTGGTAACAGTACTCATATTTGCCGTTTTTTGCACACGGCACCCTGAGACGGGTGCCCCGGAGCTCCCCGTGGGGGGAGCTCCGGGCTTCATGGGGGCACGAATGATCCGCCCCGACCTGCGAAATCTGTACTCGCGATGCGAATAACGCCCCTAACCTTAAACTTTAGCTTGAACTTAGCTATAATGCGCTACGTTCCTACCAGGCTGTGGTTGCGGGCGGACGAAATGCCCGTCCTAGTCCAAGACAGACGCGGTCAAAGGGATCCACGTAAGCGACCGCGTGCGCGCGGCGCGATCATGGCGCGTCCTAGATGTAAGCCGCACCGTCCGTTCTACTTTCTTTGGGGCAATACCGCCTCGCGGGCGAGCGGGCCAGTCGTGAAGGTGGCTGCGGCCTCCCGAGCAAACACCCCGGTGCGCAAGTGTGGGGTCAAATACCAGGTCAGCTGGTGGGAACAACCTGATATTCCGCGCAACGCACGGATCGTATACGACACAGAAGGCAGGGTAGTGGACATGGTGAGGGGCAGCTTGATGCACGCGGCTCGGTTAGGTGCTGGGGCCGCAGCGGTCATCGCCGTTTTGGGCCTGAGCGGATGCGCGTTCAACCCGCTGTCTACGTTCACGACTCCCACGATCGACCAGATCGAGTACAAGACCGTCACGCCGGCGGTGTCGGACGATGCCCTGGTTACTCCCGGAACCCTGACGGTTGCCCTCGATACTTCCGATGCGCCGCAGGCCATGCAGGGCGCCGACGGCGAGCTCGCGGGGTATGCGGTCGACGCCGCCCGCGCCCTCGCAAGCCGCATGGGCCTTAAGGTCGCCTTTGTCGATGCGTCCTCGGCAGGTTCCGCGCTCGCCGACAAAAAGGCCGATATCTTTATCGGCGAGATCAACTCCACAGACGGGGACGTTAGCTCGCTCGGCACCTGCCTGTACGATGCCGCTTCTGTGTTCGGTAAAACCAGCGATGGTGGGTCGCTAAGCGTTTCCACCGATACCCTTAACACGTCTACCCTGGGTGTCCAGATGTCCTCGGCCTCGCAGGAGGCGCTTGCCAAGCAGAGCATCACCGCCAACCAAAAGACCTACTCCAACATCAACGAGTGCTTTGAGGCGCTCGAGTCCGGCGAGGTTGACTATGTGATCTGCGACTCCACGGCCGGTGGCTACCTTGCACGTCTGATGAGCGAGATCTCCTATGTCGGTGCGCTCGAGGCGCCCTCGACGCTCGGTGTTGCGGGCCTCTCGTCCAATGACGAACTGTGCCGTGCCGTGAGCGATGCCCTCGACGACATCACGGTCGACGGCACGCTCGAGGCAGTTCACTGCGTCTGGTATGGCAGGATGCCCTACGACCTCACCACTAAGACGGTTTCGGGCGCTAACGTGCAGCCGGGCGACTCTGAGTCCAGTGAGACCACGTCCTCCGGCAGCGAGTCTTCCGATTCCAACAATGAGACCGCATCCTCCGAGGACAAATCGTCCAGCCAGGAAGGCACCATCACCGACGACGACATTAACAAACTCAATAGCTAGTTATTGCTAGGGGTGGTGTCTCCTATACGTTGGAAAGGACACCTCTTCACGGTTTCAACACGCACTGCCGGGCTTCCCCGATGGGGGAGCCCGGCTTTTTCATCCCAATAAAACAAGCAGGTCAAAGCCAATTTTCGGGACCAAATACAAAGCTGTTGGCTCCCTCCTATAGCGCACTTTGCCATGGAAAAGTACGAGACTTCGGTATGCGGTATCAAGCAATCGTTATTCGGGTCTTTAGGAATCCGCGTGATTAAATGCACGGCAATGGGTACATAGCCAGTACAGTAAGTCCCCGAGGCAGATTGGAGCCACGTATGGATATCAAGGTTTCTGGACGCAAGACGACGGTAACCGATGCTCTGCGTGCGCATGTGGATGAGAAGATCGGCGAGGCGCTCAAGGTTTTCGATATCGAGCCCATGACGGTCGACGTTGTACTTCGCTATGAGAAGAACCCCTCGAACCCCAACCCGGCAATCGTTGAGGTTACGGTTCGTGCCCGCGGTTCGGTGATTCGCGTTGCCGAGCACGGTGCAGATATGTACGCCGCCATCGACCTCTCCGCCGATAAGGTCACCCGCCAGCTGCGTAAGTTCAAGACCAAGGTCGTGGACAACCGCCAGGGCGGTGCCAGCGCCGCGGATGTTGCGCCGGTCGAGCGCGTCGAAGATCTGGCCGACCTGCTGCTGCCCGAGGAAGAGGACGACCTGCTCGTCCGCGAGAAGGTTATCGACGTCACCCCGATGACTGAGGAGCAGGCGCTGGTGCAGACCGATCTGCTTGGCCACGACTTCTACGTGTTCGAGA
The DNA here is from genome assembly GCA_036298675.1 of Collinsella sp. GTDB lineage: Bacteria > Actinomycetota > Coriobacteriia > Coriobacteriales > Coriobacteriaceae > Collinsella. Next base: position 22,912 of record JAXJIO010000025.1, read on the forward strand.
ACGCGACGACCGGCCTTATCAATGTGGTGTATCACCGTAAGAATGGTGGATATGGCATCATCAAGCCCCGTATCGAAACACTTGACGAGTAAAATACGTTAACTTGCATGAGTTAACGGTTGGCGGCCATCCCATGCGGGTGGCCGCCTTTTTACGTAAGGAGTCGCTTTGATGGACAAGGCCGCATCTACCGGTCATTCGGACCGTTGCCGCATCGTCGTCGATACCTGCTGCGACTTTAGCCCCGAGGTCGCCGCGAACCTCGATGTCGATATCTTGGGCTTCCCCTTTATCATCGATGGCGAGGAGCGTACGGACGACATCTGGTCGAGCATGAGCCCTAAGGAGTTCTACGACCGCATGCGCGCCGGTGCCCGCGTGTCCACCTCGGCTGTGTCGCTCGGTCGCTATATTGAGTTCTTTACCGAGTGCGCCAAAGAGGGTACGCCCACGGTCTACCTGTGCTTTACCTCGGCGCTGTCGTCGAGCTACAACTCCGCGTGCCAGGCGGCGGATGCCGTGCGCGCCGAGTATCCCAACTTTGAACTCTACGTGGTCGACAACGCTCTGCCCTGCGCGACCGGCGCGCTCTTGGCGCTCGAGGCCGTGCGCCAGCGTTCGGCGGGACTGACCGCCAAGCAGCTGGTCGACTGGGCAAACGAGGCCAAGACTTATGTCCACGGCTACTTTACGCTCGAGAGCTTTGACGCGCTGGCTGCCGGCGGCCGCATTCCGCCCGCGGCGGCGCAGCTCACGGCAAAGCTCGATGTCAAGCCCGAGCTCTCCTACGACCTGGCCGGCTCGCTGTCGCTGATTGGCGTCAACCGCGGCCGCAAGAAGGCGCTCAAGTCCATCCTCAAGTCGTTCCGCGAGAACTACGTGCCCGATCGCACCATGCCCATCGCCATCATGACGGCCGATGCCGAGAAGGACGGCGACTGGCTCGAGGCCGCCATCCGCAAGGAGGAGGGCTGCGCCGACGTCACGATCATTCGCAGCTCCGTGGGCCCCACCATCGGCTCGCACGTGGGCCCCGGCATGGTGGCTTGCGCGTTTTGGGGCAAGAACCGTGCCGAGAAAGCCTCGCTTTCCGACCGCATCGCCCGCCGTGTGCGCGGTCAGTAGGCAAGTAACGCGGCCGTAATCGATCCCAGCTCACTGCCCAAACGCTGGCATCGAGTATTCAACCTGGTAACAACACCCAACCCAAAAGGAAAGGTTTCATGGCAAACAAGCTCTCCGTCGCATTTATCGGCACCGGAATTATGGGTGCCCCCATCGCCGGCCACATTCTGGACGCTGGCTATCCCGTCACGGTCAACAACCGCACCAAGTCCAAGGCTGCAGCGCTCGTTGAGCGCGGTGCCGTCTGGGCCGATACGCCGGCAGATGCCGTGGCGAACGCCGATGTCGTCTTTACCATGGTGGGCTATCCCTCCGAGGTCGAGGAGCTATACCTGGCGGGCGACGGTCTGCTCGCGTGCACTAAGCCCGGCGCGGTCCTGATTGACCTTACCACGAGCTCGCCCGAGCTGGCGCGCGACATTGCCGAGGCCGCCCAGGTTTCCGGCCGCATGGCGTTTGACTGCCCCGTCACCGGCGGTGAGTCGGGAGCTATCGCCGGCACGCTCACGGCTATCGTGGGCGCCACCGAGAACGACATCGCGCCGGTCCGCGACATCCTTGCCACCTTTGCGGCCAACATCTGCTGCTTCGACGGCGCCGGCAAGGGCCAGGCTGCCAAGCTCGCCAACCAGGTGTCGCTGGGCGCCTGCATGGTCGGCATGGCAGACGCCATGGCATTTGCCGAGCTGAGCGGCCTTGACCTGGAGAAGACCCGTCAGATGATCCTGGGCGGTACCGGCAAGTCCGGCGCCATGGAGAGCCTGGCTCCCAAGGCGCTCGACGGCGACTACAAGCCCGGCTTTATGGTCGAGCACTTCATTAAGGACCTGCGCTTGGCGCTCGCCTATGCCGACGACCGCGAGCTTGCGCTGCCCGGCGCCGACGTGGCCTTTACGCTCTACGATATGCTCGACGCCATCGGTGGTGCCAAGCTGGGCACCCAGGCCATCACGGTCCTCTATAAGGAGGAGGCCGACGCCATCGCCGCCGGTCTGGACTGGTCGCAGTATCGTCCCGAGGAGCATGGCGCTCACGAGGAAGGCTGCGGTTGCGGCGAGCACGGCGACGACCATGAGTGCGGTTGCGGTCACCATCACGGCGAGGACCACGAGTGCTGCGGCGGCCACGGCCATGACGACGGCCATGAGTGCTGCTGCGGCCACCATCACGGGGAGTAGCGCCCATGAGCTGGACGTTCGTGGTACTAGCGCTGGTACTCTTTCTCTTTGCGATCTACATTGGCTTTTTGTGCGGCCAGTGGGCCTGCGAAAAGCGCGTGATCACCAAGCGCGACTACTGGATCGCCAATTTTGCAGGCGCGGCGGCAGTCGTCCTGCTGACCTGGGTGTTCTCGCTGTTCCCGCTGGTGCAGTTTGCGCCGATCGGCTGGCTCGGCGGTTTTATCGCCGGTCTTAAGATGAGCTTTGGCGAGTCCGTCGGTCCGTGGCGCAAGCATGACGAGGTCTTTAACGTCAACAAGGCTCATCGCGCCGCCGCCGACGCGGGCGACGCTGAGGAACGCCGCCGTGCGCGTCGCAATGGCGCGGCCGACCGACAACTCATCTCGGTCACCGATGACAGCAAGGGTGCTGGCAAGCACGCTAAGAAATAGTAAGAAGAGGTAACTATGGCAGAAAACAAAGACGAACAGCTCACCGACGAGGAGCTGGCACAGCTTCAGCTGGCAGAGGAGAACGAGAACGCCGTCGACCGTCTGGTCAAGGAGCTCGGCTGCCCCACGCGCCGCATCCGCCAGTTTGCCGCCCGCGTGTTGCATCTGCTGGCCGAGCGCGATCCGCAGCGCGTCGTGCCCTGCGTGCCCGCGCTGATCGAGGCGCTCGACCGCCCCGAGGCGCAGACCCGCTGGGAGGCCCTCGATGCCCTGACGGCGCTCGCCACCACCTGCCCCGAGCAGCTGGGCGATGCCTTTGAGGGCGCCGAGACCGCGCTGTTCGACGAGATTTCCTCCACGCTGCGCTATGCCGCCTTCCGCCTGCTGTGCGTGTGGGGCGCCACGAGCGTCGAGCGTTCGCGCGAGGCTTGGCCCATCCTGGACGAGGCCATCCAGTGCTACCACGGCGACCTCGAGTATCGCGATATGCTCGGTTGCCTGTACGAGTTTGGCCAGGGCGAGATCGACGCCGAGGTTGCCGAGAAGCTTGCGCTGCGCCTTAAGTTCGATGCCGAGAACGGTAAGGGCAGCTATCTCAAGGCCCGTTCGAGCGAGATTTGCGAAATGCTTGTTAAACGTTTTGGCCTGGATCTCTCCAAAAAGAAGAAGCGTGCTAGCGTTAAAAAATCTGACGACGCCGAAGACGAGGAGTAACAGATTATGGCGCACGATGTAGTCCTGATTCCCGGTGACGGTATCGGTCCCGAGATTACGCAGGCCATGCGCCGCGTGGTCGAGGCTGCCGGTGTCCAGATCAATTGGAACGTCCAGGAGGCCGGTGCCGGCGTCATGGACGAGTTTGGCACGCCGCTGCCCCAGCACGTGCTCGATGCGGTCGCCGAGACCAAGGTTGCCATCAAGGGCCCCATCACCACGCCGGTCGGCACGGGTTTCCGCAGCGTCAACGTGGCCCTGCGCAAGCACTTCGACCTGTATGCCTGCGTGCGCCCCTGTCTGTCGCAGCCGGGCGACGGCTCGCGCTTCCGCGACGTCGACCTGGTTATCGTGCGCGAGAACACCGAGGACCTCTACGCCGGCATCGAGTTCGATGAGGGCGCTGCCGAGGTCGAGGAGCTCTTGCAGCTTGTCGAGCGTTCGGGCCAAAAGACCTTCGCCGCTGATTCCGCGATCTCGATCAAGCCGATCTCTATCGCCAAGAGCCGCCGCATTGTGGAGTATGCCTTTGAGTATGCCCGCCGCTGCGGCCGCAAAAAGGTGACGGCCGTGCACAAGGCCAACATCATGAAGGCGACCGACGGCCTGTTCCTGCGCGTGGCGCGCGAGGTGGCCGCCAACTATCCCGATATCGAGTTCAACGACAAGATTGTCGATGCCACCTGCATGGGCCTGGTCCAGAACCCCAACGACTTCGATGTCCTGGTGCTGCCCAACCTGTACGGCGACATCGTGAGTGACCTGTGCGCCGGCCTGGTGGGCGGCTTAGGCATGGCCCCCGGCTCCAACATCGGTGCCGACTGCGCCATCTTTGAGGCTACGCACGGCTCCGCGCCCGATATCGCGGGCAAGGATATCGCCAACCCCACGGCCGAGATCCTCTCTGCTGCGATGATGCTCGATCACCTGGGCGAGAACGATGCCGCCAATCGTATTCGCGCCGCCGTATCTGCCACGCTCGACGAGGGCGAGCAGGTTACCGGTGACGTGCGTCGTGCCCAGACCGGCTCCGTTGAGGGCGCTGTGGGCACGCAGGCCTTTGCCGATGCCGTTATCGCGCACCTGGTCTAAGGTATGCACGCTGCAAACGCCTAAATAGTACTTAAGTGTTTGCGTATAACCTGAGAATCAATACGCCCGGCGCTCTGCCGGGCGTATTCTATTGGGGACTATGTTTCCTAACAAGGAGTAACTGATATGGGTCTGATCCAAAAGAAGGACGAGAAGGACGAGATCGACGGCATCCAGATCATCGAGCGCGGCGAAGGCCCCGACGGTGATGAGGACGAGAAGATCGACCTGGTCGCCGGCACGTCTGCCGAACATATCGCCGCTGGCACGACCGCCGAGGAGGAGGACGCTCGCCTGGAGGCAAAGATCGCCGCGGACGCCGCCGACGAGAACCTCATGCCTGAGGAGCAGGACGAGAACGACGACTCCGACGAAGACGACCATGCGTCCAAGCACAAGAAGACGATGATTGCCGCCTTTGTGGTCGCCGTCGTGATTGCTGCCGTGGTCGGCTTCTTTATCGGCAACGGTGGTTTTGGCGGCAAGGGCGTCGGCTCGGCGACCCTGTCCGAGGACCAGCTCGATTCGACCGTGGCAAGCTATAGCTACAACGGCAAGAAGAGCGATATCACCGCGCGCGAGGCCATCGAGAGCCAGTACAGCCTCGACACCGTCAAGGATAGCGATGGCAACTACACCGCTCCTTCCGCCGACGTCATCCTGTCCTACGTGCGCAACCAGATTCTGCTGGACGCTGCCGAGGACGAGGGCATTACCGTTTCTTCCAAGGAAATGAAGCAGTACGCCGAGGATTCCATCGGCACCTCCGACTACAAGACCATGGCCACGCAGTACGGCGTGTCCAAGGACCAGGCCAAGCAGATCGTCCGCCAGTCTGCGACGCTGCAGAAGCTCTACAAGAAGAAGGTGGGCGATAGCTCCGCAAGCATGCCGACCGCCCCGACCGAGCCTGCTGACGGCAACGAGGAGACCGCGAGCAAGGACTACGCCGACTACATCATCAACCTTGCCGGCGACGAGTGGGATAGCTCAAAGGGCACCTGGAAGGACGCCGACAGCACCTATGCCAAGGCCTTTGCCGACGATGCCTTTACGGCCGATAGCGCTACCTATAAGCAGGCCATGACCGCCTATTACACTGCTTACCAGCAGTATTCTTCGCAGGCTTCGAGCGCCAGCTCCAAGTGGACCGAGTATGCTAACGGCCTCTACGCCAAGGCCAACATCAGCATCTACGGCCTGTTTGCGTAAAGATTGCCTGAGCCTTCGAGCACGAAGCCGAATTATCTGATTAAGCCCGCTAGAACGGACAACGTTCTGGCGGGCTTTTTGTTGCCGAAATCAATAGGATAGGCCTCGCGCCCGCGCAAGCGCTCCATCGCGTTCCCCTAATTCATCTGGGAAAACAACTGCAAACGATTACAAGTAACCGGTGAACGGTCGAAAACTACCGTTCACCGATAATCTCAAAACTGGTTCTAACTGGTATTAAGTCAAAAAGACCAATTCACATATCTTCACAATGACCTGCAATTTTTCTACATGCTATTTTTAGCCGCCCTACGTTGTTTAGACACAGGAAAAGATCCGATTTTTTGCCAAAGCATTTCGAAACGGTTTCAAAACCGCAGGTAGAAGTGTCAACGAGCGGTAAACGGTCGATTTATCACCGTGAGCGGTGCAAAAACGTTTTACCGTATGAATCAACGAAAGCGACCTCTTCTGTGGTGATATAGTGGCAACAACACGTCACGTGGTTACTACCAGTTTAGAAACCACTGGTCTTTAAAGAACGCTTTCCAAGAAGCTTTAAGGGCGATTGCCCGCTGGCTTCCGAAAATCATCGGACTCAGATCGTACACACCTTCGGAAGGGAAATTTGAATGGTTGGCTTTATTCTTACCGGTCATGGACAGTTCGCACCCGGCCTTGCAAGCGCTATCGCTATGGTTGCCGGCGACCAGCCCGCTTTTACCGTCGTTCCTTTCGAGGGCGACCAGGCTGCTTCCTACGGTGAGGATCTCCGCGCCGCTATTACCGCCATGCGCGAGGAGTGCGATGGCGTGCTCGTCTTTACCGACCTGCTCGGTGGTACTCCGTTCAATCAGTCGATGATGATTGCCCAGGATGTCGACAACGTCGAGGTTCTGACTGGCACCAACCTTCCCATGGTTATCGAGCTTCTGTTCCTCCGCGGTAACGCCACGCTCGCCGAGCTTGGCGAGCAGGCCGTGACCGTTGGCCAGACGGGCATCACCGCCCAGACGGTCGCTTCTGTTGCTGGAGCCGAGGAAGAGGATATCTTCGGCGACGAGGACGGCATCTAATGGCCGATTTCGGAGCCAACGTTCTGAGCTCCTCGGTCGCCCTTTTAGGCCTGCTTGTCATCATGGGCTTGATTTACACCATCTGGTCGCAAATCAACATGAAGAAGAAGCAGAAGTACTTCAAGGAGCTGCACACCGAGCTCAAGCCGGGTCAGGAGGTTCTTTTCGCCGGCGGTATCTACGGAACCGTCAAAGGCATCGAAGGCGAAAAGGTCCAGATCAAAGTCCGATCCGGAGCCGTCGTAGATGTTTCGCGTTACGCGATTCAGGAGATCAAGTAACTGTCGTCAGCAAATAACGAAAGGAAGCTGATCAACATGGCAGAACCCAACATTCTTCTTACCCGCATCGATAACCGACTGGTTCATGGTCAGGTTGCCACCCAGTGGAACTCCACTCTGGGCTCCAACCTCATCCTCGTCGCCAACGACGACGTGTCGACCAATACCATGCGCCAGAACCTCATGAAGATGGCCGCTCCCACCGGCGTCGCTACGCGTTTCTTCTCCCTGCAGAAGACCATCGACGTCATCGGCAAGGCGAGCCCGCGCCAGAAGATCTTCATCGTGGCCGAAACACCGGAAGACGTGCTTACGCTCGTCAAGGGCGGTGTGCCTATAAAGAAGGTAAACATCGGCAACATGCACATGTCGGAAGGAAAGCGCCAAGTCGCCACCTCCGTCGCAGTTAACGACGAGGATGTCGCTGCGTTTAAAGAGCTGCAGGAATTGGGGGTGGAGTTGGAGATCAGGCGCGTTCCGAGCACGCCTGTTGAGGACACGAGCAAGCTCTTCTCGTAATCCTCGTGATCCACGTTGTCAGGAGTGAAACCCTGACGTTCTGTACGTGATATCCAAAGTGCGTACATACATTTTGAAAGGAGGAGCAAGATGGAATACTCGATCATCCAGATCGCTCTGGTCTTCGTTGTTACGTTCATCGCGGCAATCGACCAGTTTGACTTCCTCGAGTCTCTCTATCAGCCCATCGTCACCGGCGCCGTCATCGGTCTTATCCTTGGCGACCTCAACACCGGTCTTCTCGTGGGTGGTACCTATCAGCTCATGACGATCGGCAACATGCCGATCGGAGGCGCTCAGCCGCCTAACGCCGTCATCGGCGGCATCATGGCAGCCATTCTCGCTATCGCCACGGGCCTCGAGCCCAACGCGGCAGTCGGCCTCGCCATTCCGTTCGCTCTGCTTGGCCAGCTTGGCGTTACCCTGGTCTTCACGCTTATGTCCCCGCTTATGTCCACGGCCGATAACATGGCTCACAACGCGGACACCAAGGGCATCGAGCGCCTGAACTACTTCGCCATGGCTCTGCTCGGCCTGATCTTCGCTGTCGTCGTCACCCTGTTCTTCATCGCTGGCGCTACCATCGGTCAGACCATCGCTTCTGCCATCCCGACTTGGCTGCAGACCGGTCTGTCCGCTGCAGGCGGCATGATGCGCTTCGTCGGCTTCGCCGTCCTGCTCAAGGTTATGATGAACCGCGATATGTGGGGCTTCTTCCTCATGGGCTTCGGCCTCGCGCTCATCACCGTTGCCAACGATTCGCTGGCAACCCCTGCTCTGCTCATCCTCGCTCTCATCGGCTTCGGCATCGCTTTCTGGGACTTCCAGCAGCAGACCGAGCTGAAGGGTGCAGCTGTTTCTGACGGAGGTGACTTCGAAGATGGCATCTAATGAGTATGTGATCCCGGAGCACTACGAGGATCTCACTCCTGCTCCGCAGCTCGACCAGAAGACCCTCAACAAGATGGCTTGGCGCTCCTGCTTCCTGCAGGCATCGTTCAACTACGAGCGCATGCAGGCCGCTGGCTGGCTTTACTCCATCATCCCCGGTCTGGAGAAGATCCACACCAACAAGAACGACCTCGCGGCTTCCATGAGCCACAACCTGGAGTTCTTCAACACCCACCCGTTCCTCGTCACCTTTGTTATGGGCATCGTGCTTTCGCTCGAGCAGAACAAGGTTGACATCCCCACGATCCGCGCCGTCCGCGTCGCCGCAATGGGCCCGCTCGGTGGTATCGGTGACGCCCTGTTCTGGCTGACGCTCGTGCCTATCACGGCCGGCATCACCTCCAACATGGCCATCAACGGCAACGCTGCTGCGCCGATCATCTTCCTGGTGATCTTCAACGCCGTCCAGTTCGCTCTGCGCTTCTGGCTCATGAACTGGTCTTACAAGCTTGGCACCAGCGCTATTGACGCTCTGACCGCCAACATGCAGGCCTTCACGCGTGCCGCTTCCATCATGGGCGTCTTCGTCGTCGGTTGCCTGGTCGTCACCATGGGTGGCACCCAGATCAACCTCCAGATCCCCAACGGCACCACCCGTGGCCTCTCCGCTACTACCGTGATCGTCTCCGAGAAGGAGGCCGAGAACTTCACCGGTATGGAGGGCATCGATACCGAGACCGCTGAGGCCGGTACCATCGCCATGACCGATAAGGACGGCAACGCCCTTACCGCTTCCGATGCCGACGGCAACGCTGTCGAGTGCGGCGTCACCGATCTGGGTAACGGCATGGAGTCCGTGACCTACGGCACCGTTACCGAGGATCCGGTCAACTTCTCTGTTGCCGACACCCTCAACACCATCGTCCCGAAGCTCGTCCCGCTTATGCTTACGCTGCTGCTTTACTACATGTTCGCTAAGCACAGCTGGACCCCGACCAAGGGCATTCTCCTGCTCTTCGTCCTTGGCATCCTGGGCGCTGGCCCGCTTGGTCTCTGGCCGAGCATCTGGTAAGGCTCTAGCTTGAGGGGTGTGTCCCTACGCGGCTCACACCCCGACCCCTTAAGCCATGTGTATGTTAAAAGCCGCGTGCTCGAAAGAGCGCGCGGCTTTTGTTTTCTTGATGATTCGGGTGTGGCAGACAGATAATGCTAAACACCCTAGGTAGTTAGCCGAATTCGAGCAAAAGGGAGGATAGGATGGCGATCGGAGCGCGTAAGCAACCGCTGTACGATCAGCTGGTCGATATTCTGACCGAAAAGATCGACCATGAATATCGCGCCGGTGACATGATTCCTTCCGAGCGCGAACTTTCGGAGCACTATGGTCTCTCGCGCACTACGGTACGCCTGGCTCTGCAGGAACTGGAGCGTTTAGGACTGGTGGTTCGGCAGCACGGTCGCGGCACCTTTGTGACCGACCGTTCGGCAAAGGCAACCAATCTCATGCAGTCCTACAGCTTTACCGAGCAGATGCGCGCGATGGGTCGCGACCCCGAGACCACGATTCTCGAGTTTTGCGAGATGGAGGCCGATAAAAATCTGGCCGAGCATATGGGATTGCGTATCGGTGATCGCATTTTTAAGCTTAAGCGCCTTCGTTCTGCCGACAACATGCCCATGATGGTCGAACGCAGCTATCTACCAGTTCGTCAATTTCTGTCCCTAAAGCGACCGCTGCTGGAGCGTAAGCCGCTTTACGATGTGATTGAGCAAGACTTTCAGCAAAAGATACGCGTGGCCGAAGAGGAGTTCTATGCGAGCATAGCCCGTCCCACCGATGCCCACCTTTTGGGAATTGTCGAGGGCTCGCCTGTGCTCGATTTGGTCAGGACTACGTATAACGAGTCAAACGAGGTTGTGGAGTACACACTCTCGGTTGCTCGTGCCGATCAGTTTAAATACAAGGTTTACCACCAGCGTAGCGACTAGTGTTCGCATCGTTTCCATATGATGTTTCTTTGCATTTAACTGGTTACTACCAGATAACCAACCGAAGTGTATAATTGCACGTCAGAGGATTACTTCTAGAGAGAGGTATTAGAAATGTTCGAGAAGAGTGTCGAGGAGCTCACCGAGCTCGGCGCCCAGATCACCACGGCCGAGATTGCTCAGCAGCCCGAGCTTTGGCGTGATACGCTCAACATCTATCGCGAGAACAAGGAGGCCATCGAGGCCTTCCTGGCCGAGGCTCGCGCTATGGGCGAGGGCCGTCTGTCCGTTGTCTTCACTGGTGCCGGTACGTCCGACTACGTTGGCGATACCTGCGCCCCGTACCTGCGTCACGCTGGCAACACTGATCTCTACGACTTTAAGCCCATCGCCACGACCGACATCGTGAGCGCCCCGCGCGACTTCCTACGCGCCGAGGATCCCACGCTCGTGGTTTCCTTTGCCCGCTCTGGCAACAGCCCCGAGAGCCTTGCCGCCGTTGCCGTTGCCAAGGAGCTCGTCCACAACGTCAAGTTCCTCAACATCACTTGCGCTCCCGAGGGCAAGCTCGCCGTCGAGTCTGCCGATGATCCCAACGCGCTGACGCTGCTCATTCCGCGCGCCAACGACAAGGGCTTCGCCATGACCGGTTCTTATTCCTGCATGACCCTGCTCTCCACCCTTATTTTCGACACTGCCTCTGACGAGCAGAAGGCCGAGTGGGTCGAGACCATCGCCAAGATGGGCGAGGAGGTCATCTCCCGTGAGCCCGAGATCGCCGATTACCTGGCTGGCGACTTCAACCGCGTGACCTACTTGGGTTCTGGCTCCTTCGGTGGCCTTGCCCAGGAGAGCCAGCTCAAGATCCTCGAGCTCGCTCACGGTCTGGTCGCTACTTCCTACGACACTTCCATGGGCTATCGTCACGGACCCAAGTCCTTCGTCGACGATAAGACGCTCGTCTTCGTGTTCGTCAATAACGACGCCTACACCCGTCAGTACGACATCGACATCCTTAACGAGATCGGTGGCGACGATATTGCACGGCACACCGTCGCCGTTCAGCAGGAAGGTGCCACCGTCTATGAGGGTGAGTCCTTCACCTTTAAGGGCTACGAGGCGCTTCCCGAGGGCTACCTTGCTCTGCCGTTCGTGATGTTTGCCCAGGCCATCAGCCTGCTCAACTCCGTGCGCGTGGGCAACACGCCCGATACGCCGAGCCCCACCGGCACGGTCAACCGCGTGGTCAAGGGCGTGACGATTCACCCCTTCACCGCTTAATCGCGTCCCCCTGTAAGGGCGCCCGTCCGCTCATAACGGCGGGCGGGCGCTTTTTGTTTTACGTGAGCTGGGTATAAGCATCACCACAGCCAACTGCTTTAGAAGCTAGGAGTGCATATGAGCACGTACGCAATTAAGGCTGACAAGTTCTTCTTGCCGGCAGGCCCGCAACTGGGCGGCTATCTTATGGTCGAGGATGGCGTCTTTGGCGCCTGGCAGGCCGACGAGCCCTCTTGCGAGATTAAGGACTACACGGGATCGTGGATCGCACCGGGTATGGTCGATACTCACATCCATGGCTTCTACAACCACTCAACTACCGATAACGATCCCGAGGGCATCGATATCAGCTCGACCGAGCTCGCCCGTCGCGGTACCACCAGCTGGCTGCCCACGACGTTCACCGATGGCGTCGAGCAGATCAAGGACGCCTGCGCCGCCATTGCTCAGGCGGACGAGGGCCGCGGCCCCGACTTCTGCGGTGCTCGCATTCAGGGTATCTACCTGGAGGGCCCTTTCTTTACCATGAAGCACGTGGGCGCGCAGAACCCCGCTTATCTTATCGATCCCTCCGAGGAGGTCTTCGATCAGTGGCAGGAGGCTGCGGGTGGTCGCATCGTTAAGAGCGCCATGGCGGCCGAGCGCGACGGTGCCGCTGCTTATGCGGCTGCTCTGAACGCCAAGGGTGTGGTGACCAGCATCGGTCACTCCGACGCCACCTACGATGAGTGCATCGCCGCCATCAACGCCGGTGCCAGCTGCTTTACGCATACCTATAACGGCCAGCGCGGGTTGCATCACCGTGAGCCTGGTGTCGTGGGTGCCGCCATGTCCACGCCCGAGACCTACGCCGAGATCATCTGTGACGGTAAGCACGTGAACCCTGCCGCCATCAAGGCGCTGCTGCAGGCAAAGGGTTGGCAGCACACTGTGCTCATCACCGACTGCCTGGGTTGCGGCGGCATGCCCGAGGGCAGCTACACCAGCGGCGGCATGGACGTCATCATGAAGGACAACCTGTGCTGGCTCGCCGACGGCAAGAGCATTGCCGGCTCGGTGCTCACGCTTGCCCAGGGCGTCAAGAACATTGTCGATTGGGGCATCGCCAGCGCCGATATCGCCATTCGCATGGCAACCGAGGTGCCGGCTCGCTCTGCACACATCGAGGATAAGTGCGGCAGCATCATGCCGGGTCGCGACGCCGACTTTGTCGTGTTCGACCATGAGCTCACCCTCGTCGAGACGTATGTTGGCGGCCAGAGCGTCGGCAACGCCTTTACCGAGTAACGATAGAAAAAGACGGCGGGCCCGAATCTGCTCGGACCCGCCGTATGGGTTAAACGCTCAAAAGCACCTTCACAGTTACAGCTTGTTAGCGATCTTCTTTGCCGTGCGCTTGACGCCGGCCACCAGGCCTCCCGCAGGATGCTCCTTCTCGTATGCTAGACGCTTCTCGCGCTTGGCGTACTCTTCGACGATGATGTCGCCATACTCGTCTTCGATCTTGTCGAAGAAGTCGACGGCGCCCTTAATTTCCTCAGCGGTCGGGTGTCCCTTTTGGACACCGCCGGTGAGCTTGAACGGCCCCCACGTATCAAAGCCGGGGCAGCCGTAGACGCCCATAAAGATGGCCTGCCTCATGCGGCAGATGCCATCGATATCCTTGCCGTACCACTTGTTTTTGCCACCGTAGGTCATAAGGCCAAACACCTTGTCCTGCGGCTGCAGCACGTTCGTGAGCACGCGTGCCATGTCCTTGTCGATCTCGGAGTAATAGATGCCCGTGGCGACACCGATCAGATGATATTCGTGCAGGTCGGGGTACTCATTTTTGCCGAGTGACTTCACGTCGAGGGTGTCAATCTCGGGGTGTGCCTCGACGATGGCGTCCACGAGCTTTTTCGTATTGCCGTGATGGCGCGAGGCGTAGAGGATGATGGTTCGCATAAGAAGGCCTTTCAGCTGTAATTGCATCAATGTCTGTATGGTACCCCGTTGCATGGCTGGGATACCGGACGCATCGATGAGCGTGCGGGTTTGTCCTTTGGTCAGGGCCGAGACGGGTTCTTGCGAGCAAAAAGTAGTTGTTCGAAAGGATGGGCAATGGAATACGCTCTCTCCAACGATTCGATTTCTATTAAGGTGTCCACGGCTGGTGGTTCGTTTACCTCGATTGAGGCCGGAGGTCGAGAGTACTTGTGGCAGGGCGATCCTGCAGTGTGGTCCGGCCAGGCGCCGGTCTGCTTTCCGATTTGCGGAGGCCTGCGCGATGGTAGCGCCATGACGTTTGCCGGGCATCACGTGAAGCTCGCCCGCCACGGCTTTGCGCGCAAGCAGGAGTGGAAACTGTTGAGCCAGAGCGAGAACGAGCTGGCGATGTGCCTGGCATCCGAGGATAACGCCGCGCTGCTGAGCGATTATCCGTACCCGTTTAAGCTTGTCGCTCGTTATACGCTTGAGGGGGATGCCGTGCGCGTCTCCTATGAGGTGACCAACGAGGGAACCGAGGACATGCCGTTCTTTATTGGTGGTCATCCCGGCTTTAGGTGCCCGCTCGATGAGGGCGAGGCCTATACGGACTACGAGCTGCGCTTTGAGAAGGACGAAGCTGCTGAGCTTTGCACTGCCGTCCCCTCGACTGGCTTGATTGACGTGACCAACCGCTCCAAGAACCCCATGGTGGGAAAGACGCTGCCCCTGTCGCATGAACTCTTCGATTTTGCGGAGACCATCTTTGACGTGCTCGAGAGCCGTCAGGTCACGCTTTCCAAAAAGGGCGAGGACAAGGGCGTCCGCCTGAGCTTTGAGGGCTTCCCATATCTCATTGTGTGGAGCAAGCCCGAGGGCGATTTTGTGGCAGTTGAACCTTGGGGCGGCCTCTCGACCTGCTCCGATGAGGACGACGTACTTGAGCATAAGCGCGGCTGCCTTGTCGCCAAGCCCAAGGAGACCATCGTTCGCTCGTTCACGATTGAGATTCTGTAATTCCGTTTTGTCGACTCGTATCGCGAGGCACAAGGAGCCTGCGAGATAAGGAGCTAAAAATGATCCTCACCGTTACGATGAACCCGTCTGTCGATACGCGCTATCAGCTCGATGAGCTCATTATCGACGACGTCAACCGCGTGACGCCCGAAAAGACCGCCGGCGGTAAGGGCCTCAACGTGGCCCGCGTCCTGGGCCAGCTGGGCGACGATGTCGTGGCAACCGGCCTGCTTGGTGGTCATATGGGCGCCTATATGGAAGAGCTCATGGATGCAAACGGCATTAAGAATGATTTTGTGCCCATCAAGGGCGAGACTCGCATTTGCCTCAACATCCTTCATGCCGGCAACCAGACCGAGCTGCTCGAGAGCGGCCCGACAATTGCCCCCGAGGAGCTCGATGCCTTTACCGCCAAGTTCGCCGAGCTTGCGAGCAAGGCCGATGTCGTTACCATCTCGGGTTCGCTGCCCCGCGGTGTCGAGGCGGACTACTACGCCAAGATCACGGGCATTGCCGAGAACGCCGGCGCCAAAGTGTTGCTCGATACCTCGGGTGCTTCGCTCGAGGCCGCTCTTAAGTCCGATATTAAGCCCGAGCTGGTCAAGCCTAATCTGACCGAGATCAACGGCCTTCTGGGTACGAGCTTTACCACCGATGATGTGGACGAGCTCCGCGCCGCGCTTGCCTCTGATGTCCGCTTCTCCGATATCCCCTGGGTCGTCGTTTCCATGGGCGCTGCCGGCTCCGTTGGCTTCCACAATGGCCGTGCGTTCCGCGCAAAGACGCCCGATATCCCTGCCGTTAACGCTACGGGCTCTGGCGATTCGACCATTGCCGGCTTCGCACATGCGATTGCTGCCGGCGCGGATGACGAGACGGTACTGCGTACCGCCAACACCTGCGGCAAGCTCAATGCCATGGATCCCATGACTGGCCACTTGGTTATGGATCGTTGGGACGAGGTTTACAACGGCGTTGTCGTGACCGAGCTGTAGGAGCTTGGGCGTCGACCCCGGCATCGGTTGTTTGCTTGTGGTTAGAGCCGACGACAAGTGCGGTAGCATAATGCCGAGGCGCGACGCCGATGCTGTCGTGTTCAATCCCGACCTTACCCTGGTCGAGACGTATGTGGGTGGCAACAGCGTCGGTAACGCGTTTACCGAGTAGCCGCCAAAGAAGCGATCCGAGAGGGGATTTAGATGATTTACGGTGCACTGGGCGATATCGAGGAATACCGCGGAATGCTCAAGGGCCTCGACGTGCTGATCGACTGGCTCGAGGAGAACGACCCGGCGGAGCTCGAGGTCGGCAGCCATCCGATTCTGGGCGACAAGGTCTATGCGAACGTCATGGCTCCCACGACGCGTTCCGAGGCCGAGGCTCACTATGAGACGCATCAGCGCTATCACGACCTGCAGATCGACATCGAGGGTCGCGAGGCCTTTAAGGTTGCCACGGGCAGCCTGACGCTGGTCCAGGAGTTTGACGAGAAGGACGACTACGATCTGGTCGATTCCGACGCCTCGATCGCCGGCGATCTTGCTGACGACAAGTTTGCGCTGTTTGTTGCCGGCGAGCCTCACATGCCCACGCTTGAGTTCCCGGGCGATGGCGCACAGCCGGTCAAGAAGATCTGCTTTAAGCTGCTTGCAGATGCTTACTGGGAAGAGTAACGCGCTGCTCGGCTGAGCTGTTCGTATGTTGGCGTGATTTCCCTAGGGGAATCACGTTTAGCGGGGTTTTCTGTTTTTGAATAGGGAAGCCTCATTTATTTGCGAAGAACATCGGCTAGCCGCAGGATTGAAATCATCGACCGATAAGTGAGTTCCACTTTTTCGCCCGCAAGCAGTCGTTTCGAGCCAATCTCATCTAGCCCCACAAGCCGAGAAAACAGCGGGCCGCTCATCGTGCCATCGTCAATTGATTCCCTTATGGTCTTCAAAACGTCCGTATCATGAAGCGATGCCGAGCTGTAGGGGGCAACACGAGCGGAACTCTCAATTAACGACGAGACAAAAGGATGGAGATGCTTTGGACATAGTCCATCAAACACCACATCCCCATTGTCGTTCGAGCCGACCAGGCGCCAAGTATAATGATCGACCCAGTCATCTCCGTCATAGATGACGTCCATGAGCAACTTCCCGTCTAGAGAGAAACCTATTTGGACATCGGGGCGCAAGACCGCAATCCATATCGGGCCTGCAGCAGCTCCAACCCAACGCACCACATAGGTTCCCTTTCGTACATGTGTATCAATCTGCCCCGAAATGCCGGTGAATGCAATTCCAGACCCGTTTGTCGGATAGCAATCGACGTATTTTTGTTTTCCGCTCACAACCTTGTATAGATATATCGTTCCAGCAAAAGAGAAGGTATCGTGGCTATTTTAAATCTATATGACCAATTCGAGCCCTCACCATGGCAATTGTTGCAGCTGGGTTTCTTTTCATTAAAATTTCACTTTGGTAAATCCCCGCCCCCTAAGCATTAAATCCGAAGTCCACCGAGTGGGCGAATCGGCAACAAAAAAGCCGCCCGAAGGCGGCTATCTTGTGCAATGGAGCCAGCGACCGGGCTCGAACCGGTGACCCCCGCTTTACGAGAGCGGTGCTCTACCAACTGAGCTACGCTGGCGGCCATGTGGTGACGCAACTGAGGCGTCAACGGCTGTCTATGATACGGGACATCGCAAATCCGCGCAAGTGTTCTGACGGCTTTTCTCACTTTAAATGCACTAATATTGGAGACGCGATGTCTTGCTCTTACGGGTCTCAAGCAGAATGGGGCAGCGATGGCTCAACCCAAGATTCTTCTCACACGCATTGATGACCGTTTCATTTACGGGCAAGACGTTGAGCTGTGGAACGAGGCTGTGGGTTCCAATCTCGTCCTGATCGTCAACGACGAGATTGCGGCGGATTCGCGCCAATGGGCACCCATGAGGGTAGCGTCGCCAGAAGGCGTTTGGACGCGGTTTTTCTCGGTGCAAAGGACTATCGACATCATTCACACTGCGGCGCCGCGCCAATTGATCTTGATCATGGTGGCCTCACCCGCCGATGCACTCGCGCTGGTTAAAGGCGGTGTGCCAATAACCAAGATCAGCATCGGCCATATGCAGGCAGGGGAGGGAAAGCGCTCTGTAACGCCTGCCGTTGCCATAGACGATACGGACACCGCCGCCCTCGAAGAACTGCGAGAACTAGGCATAGAGCTAGAAATCCGCTTACTCCCCAGCTCCGACCCAGATCCCATCCAACTAGTCATCCAAGAACGTCCCCAATGACTAGGTAGAAAAACACCCGTCGGCGGTGTGCCGGCGGGCGCTGCTGTGCGATATGTTGCGTTATGGGCTTAGTGCCTCATAAAGTGGTATTCGATCACATTGCTGTAGGGGTGACCCGGGCCCACGATGCCCTGTGGGAACAGCGGCTGGTGCGGCGTATCGGGGTACATCTCTGCCTCGAGGGCAAAGCCGGCGCCCCAGCCATAGTTAGCATCGTCCTTGGCGTGCTCGTCGCCCAGCCAGTTGCCGGTGTAGAGCTGCACGCCCGGGGCGGTGGTGTAGTAGTCCAGCTCGCGACCGGTCCACATCTCCTCGACATGCAGGGCGCGGCGCAGGTTGCGACCGTACTGATAGTCATCGATGCACAGGCAGTGGTCGTAGCCGCGTGCCTGCTTAATCTGTGGATCGTCGGCCTCCATGCCAGGCGCGACGGGGCGCAGCTCACGGAAGTCAAACGGCGTGCCCTCGACCGGAGCAATCTCGCCGGTGGGGATGTTCTGCTCGTTGATGGGCAGGTAGTGGGCAGCGTTAGCAACAAAGAAGTGCTCACAGTCCATGCCGGCGTTGTGACCGGCAAGGTTAAAGTACGTGTGGTTGGTCATGGACACGTAGGTGGCGCGGTCGCTCTCACAGCCATATTCGATACGGAAGCAGCCGGTGCGCGTCACGGTAAACACGGCCGTAAAGGTGCGGTTGCCGGGAAGGCCCAGCTCACCGTTCTCAAGTGAGGTGGTCATGCGCACGGCATTGTGGACCTCGTCGAGCTCAACGTCCCATACGCGCTTGTGCAGACCATGTTCAAGATCGCTGTGCAGGTTGTTGGTGCCCTCGTTGGCGGGCATATGCCAGTCCGTGCCGGCGATGGTGATCGTGGCACCTGCAGTGCGGTTGGCCACAGGTCCGATGGTCGCGCCAAAGCAGGCGGGGTTGTCAAAGTAATCCTCGAGCCTATCGAAGCCCAGCACCACATCGCGCACGTTGCCGGGGATGTCGGGCACGTCGATGCCCAACACGGTGGCGCCATAGTCCATAATGCGAACGCAGATCTCGGGCCCGTTGAGGGTGTAACGATGAACGGGGGTACCGCACGGCGCGGTGCCGAAAAGCTCGGAAGTGATCATTTGGTTCCTAACATCGAGGTATTTCCGACAAACTGTAACGCGAACAGGCAAGATTATCACTACACCCCACTAAAGCAGGGGGTATTTTTCTCAAAAAAGTGATGATTGGAGCTGTGCGGGCGTTCATTTCTGACGCGCGCGAGCCTGATACAATTTGTTCGTTATTGTTTGAATTGACGTGAGCGTGGAACAGCGAGGACTCATCGTGATTAAAGCGGAGCGACAGGATAAGGTTCGGCAGCTGCTCGAGGAACAGGGAACGGTCTCGGTCAAGGAGATTTCGGATGCGTTAGGTGTCTCGGATATGACGATCCGCCGTGACCTTGAGGAGCTTGCGAGCCTGGGCGAGATCGAGCGCGTGCACGGCGGAGCCCGCAGTGCGCAGGGCCGTCCACACGCTATGCTGCGCCATGAGTATTCGCACAGCGAAAAGCGCACGAAGCATGCCGAGGAAAAGTTGCAGATTGCGCGCCGTTCTGTGGAGCTTATCGAGGAAGGCTCGACCATCTTTTTGGGCACGGGCACCACGGTTGAGCAGATGGCCTCGATGCTGCCGGCGTTTCGCCTGCGCATTGTGACCAATTCGCTTTCGGTGTTTAACCTGCTCGAGGCGCGCGAAGACTGCGACCTGTGCCTGGTGGGCGGCATGTACCGTCGCCGCACCGCCGCTTTTGTGGGACCAACGGCCGAGGATACCCTGCGTGCGCTGGGCATCGACGCGGCGTTTATCGGTGCCAACGGCATTCTGGACGGCGACGTGTCTACATCCAATATGGAAGAGGGCCGCATCCAGCAGCTCGCCTTTAGCAAGGCCGACTCGCGCTATCTGATCGCCGACTCCAGCAAGATCGGCAAGCGCGACTTCTACACCTTCTGCCGCCTGGACAATTTGGACGCCGTGGTGTGCGAGCCGGGCATCGCCGCCGAGGATCGTGCCGCCATCGAGGAACACACGCAGGTTATTTGCTAGTTATCGCTACGGGATTGCCAACGGGTGATGCGGGAGGACTTTTACCTCCTGTCATTGTGGAAACCAGCGTGTCAGCGCTACGCGATATGACGCGCAAATAAGGACTCCACTATCAAATCGTCTCAACCTGTAACAGGTAGGGGTGAAACCACCAACCAGATGTTACAGATTGAGACAATTCGGCGGGGCCTACCTTGTTTGTCTCGATCTGTAACGGTTAGGACTTAAAAACTCGGCTACGTGTTACAGATCGAGACAAAAGAAAAAGAACATTAGGACTTGAAAATAAAGTTTTGATAAGGGATTCGCCCAGTTAAGACGGTGCGGCAGACAATTGAGATTAGTTTGCCTCCGGAGTCGTAAGCATAATGAGTCAGTTCGATGACCGGAAGTTTTGCAACACCATAATTACTGGCTTCGGAATCGCTAAGCTGACGTGCTCTATAGCTTTCCCTAACAGATTGGATAGACTTGGACAAGTCGTCCATGATTCTGCTAAATGCCTGAAAATCTAACTGGTTATTCGGAACGCGTGACTTTGAAATGAAGAACGTATCAGCGCCTATGAAGCTGCCTTCAAGTTCGTAGGTCAATTCAAGACGCTGAATTTCATCGCGACTTTGACATCCAAATTGTTGGAGCATCATTACGGAAATTGGACGACCTGATGTGAGGCCGCCGAAATGTTTGGTGATGGCATCCGGATCAACGCCATCGCAATGGCTTGTAAAGTCAAAGTCTAAAAGTGAATTGAGCTCGCTAACGCGTTTCGGTGCAACAAACGATCCCTTACCTTGGATTCGATAGATACTTCCACGACGCTCCAGCTCACTCATGGCAAGTCGGACGGTTGTTCTGCTTACGGCGTATTCGTCGCAGAGTTCCATTTCTGTTGGAAGTTTATCGTCTGCTTGATATTCATCGACGATCTGCTTGAGCAGCGCGTCGGTGAGCTGTAAATAGAGTGGCCGTTTTTCGTGTGTATCGAGCATTAGAGCCTCAGTTTGCATGTTGGTTATACCTGATGGTTGCCTCAGTCGGGATGTAACGTGGGCAAGGTAACCTTAACGTATCACAGAGCGGCTCAGCATGACGATCTGATGCCTGTATCCACGAAGGGCTTGTCCGAGCGTGAAGATATTCTGGGGCAGGCAAATACCGTTCATGGAGTCCCCGATATGTTGGAGGTCAGCGCCGGCTGCTTTTGCTGCAAGGCCTATTTTCTTAATGGTCTCGCTGTCGCAGGAGTCTTGACTCGTCCCGTTCGCCGCCATGACGAGAACCTTCTCTTCAATTGACTTGCCTACGTTGTGGGATCGTACAAAGTCTACGATGGCGCGCAGGTCTGCTTCTTGGAAGCAAGGGACGGTGTAGGGGGCTGGCACGAGAAGGATATCGACGCCGAGGTCAACAAACTTGCGCGCAATTTCGAGCGTCATGACAGGTTCTGCAACGCCCGCTCCATGCATTTTTCCGGCTATGACCAGGCCATTGAAATGCTCTTTGGAGAGTTTAATCGAATGGGCGATTGCATCGTTGGAGACGCCGGTTCCAGGGTTGCCCGTCAGGCAGATAAAATCAAATCCGAGTTCGTTAGCCTTTTCTAAGGTCTTGGGAGAGACGCGACGACCCATGGGGATTTCCGTTCGGGATTCAGACATCTCTGCCTCGTTATCAACTGGCTCCAGATTGACGCCAATGGGCCTTCCGCATGCTCGCTTCACCCAAGTGACCGGGTTTTCATTGAGATCATCTGGAATACCGGCAATAACTGGATCGAACACATCGAGCGCGTTAAACAGAAGCAGGTCGGCACCTGCGGCACGTTCGATTTCTGCATTAGTAACGCCGCCGAGAAATTGGGAAGAGGGTACGTTTTCCGCCATGATGGTACGTCCCTCGGAAGCCAGAATTGCCTGTTTTAGATCCATGGGTGACGTGGCGGCAAAATCGGATGCGGACATGTTCAGTAATCGTTTGGGCATTGTTACTTCCTTTGACTAGAACGACAGGCTTGTGACATTGTCTCTAATATTGTTACAACAATATATTCAATATGTTATATCCAATCGGTGAACGGTTGCAAACTTATTGTACTGCTCGGAAAAAATAGGCCCTAGCTGGGAAAACCTTAAATTAATCAACTACCGTTCACCGAATAAGTATTTGAATTCTTGACATATCGACAAAGCGGAAAAAGAATTGGTTATGACAAATCGCGCAAATGATATTACATTTCGCACAAGAACGTATTCACTTACATAAGTGGATACAAACGGGGACGACGACGGTTGAGTCCGGATAAATCGTTGTGTGCCCGGGAATCATGAAAGGATGTGTTATGGACGCTATCGTCAAATTCCTTGAAAAACACCAGCCCCTCTTCGACAAAATCTCGAGGAACATTTATCTGGTGGCGATTAAGGATGGCTTTCTCTCGAATATGCCAATTGTGCTGTTCTCGAGCCTGTTCCTTCTTCTTTCGACGCTCCCTGCCTATGTAGGCATCACGCTTCCGTCTGAGGTGCTGGATTTCTTCAATAAAATCTATGCATATACCATGGGACTTCTTGGCATTATGGTGGCCGGCACCACGGCGAGCTCACTTGCCATGTCGATGAACCGTCGCATGCCTTCGGGTAAATCTCTCAACCCCACCTCGTGCATGGTTTGTGCCATGTGCGGCATGCTCTTGCTATCGGTGACGAACGATGTTGTCTCGATTGGCGGAGCAGATACATCTGTTTTTGAAACCGGCTATATGGGAACCAAGGGTTTTCTCGCTGCGTTCGTAGCCGCATTCTTGACCGTTAATATCTATAAGGTGTGCATTAGCCATAATGTGACGATCAAGCTTCCCAAAGAGGTCCCTGGCTCTATTGCGCAGAGTTTTCGCGATATCTTTGCATTTGGGTTTTCGATCCTTGCGTGCGCTTTTATCGATCTTGCGAGCCGCAAGCTGCTTGCTGTGCCGTTCGCCAATTTGGTATCCGCTCTCATCTCGCCGCTGTTCTCCGCGGTCGACACCTATCCTGGCATGGCGCTTATCGAAGGCGCGGTCGCGCTTTTCCAATTTATGGGTATCCACGGTGCTTCGGTTGTCATGAGTCCGATCAATGCTGCGCTCTACGGCAATACTGTTACCAATCTTGAGGTTTTCCAAGCAGGTTGACACCCGTCAATTGCTCTCACGCAGGACTTTACAAGCTTCATCGGCGGTCTGGGCGGTTCTGGCTGCACGTTCATCGTTCCTATTATCCTGATCATGTTTATGCGCTCCAAGCAGCTTAAAGCTATGGGCAAGGCATCGATTATCCCGGTGATTTTTGGAGTTAACGAGCCCGTTATCTTCGGTATGCCGATTGTTCTCAATCCCTATATGTTCGTGCCCTTCCTAGTGGCTCCTATGGTCAACGCCATTATCGGTAAATTTTTCATTGACGTCATTGGAATGAACGCCCCCATGTATACCATGCCGTGGGCGCTTCCCGGCCCAATCGGTGCATTCCTCACCACGGGTCTCGATCTGCGTTCTCTCGTATTGATGGCAGTGCTGTTGGTCGTTGACTTTGTGATTTACTATCCGTTCTGCAAGGCGTATGACCATCAGCTTTGTTTGGAAGAGTCTGCAAAGGAGACTGCAGGAAACTCGGATGCAGATGCTATTGCCGCACAGGAAAATGTCGCAAAAGCTCTCGAGGCGGTAAAGGACAAGGCGGAGCAGATCCGCGTGCTTGTGCTTTGCCAGGGTGCCGGCACTTCGACTCTCTTGGCAAATGCTCTTCGCGAAGGTGCCGCTGCTAAGGGTATCGATCTGGTTTCTCAGTCCGGTGCGTACGGAAGCCACTATGAGACGATGGATCAGTACAACGTGATTGTTCTGGCGCCCCAGGCACGCATGTACTATGACGCTATGAAGGCCGATACCGATCGCCTTGGAATTAAACTGCTCACCACAAGGGGCAAGGAGTATATCGACCTTACCAACGATCCCGAAGGTGCAATTGACTGGATCGTTCAGGAGCTGGCCAAATAGTGGATGCACTCCGTCGTTGATTCGTCGGTGTATAGTACGGCCCCGCAGCTTATTGAGCTGCGGGGCCGTATTTCGTTGAGTATCTAATTGAGACAATGAGCGCAACCGTCGTGAGGTCGCATTGGCGCTCTCCGAGTCACCGACAAGCTGCCTTCCATCTATGTGACCAATTCGCTTTCGGTCTTTAACCTGCTCGAGGCGCGCGAGGGCTGCGACCTGTGCCTCGTGGGCGGTATGTACCGTCGCCGCACTGCCGCTTTTGTGGGGCCAACGGCCGAGGATGCCCTGCGTGCGCTGGGCATCGACGCGGCGTTTATCGGTGCCAACGGCATCTTGGACGGTGACATATCTACGTCCAACATGGACGAGGGCCGTATCCAGCAGCTCGCCTTTAGGAAGGCCGATGCGCGCTATCTGATTGCCGACTCCAGCAAGATCGGCAAGCGCGATTTCTACACCTTCTGCCGCCTGGAAAGCTTGGACGCCGTGGTGTGCGAGCCGGGCATCGCCGCCGAGGACCGTACCGCCATCGAGGAGCACGCGCAGGTCATCTGCTAGCTAGCGCAGCAGGCGATACTTCTGTCCCCTGCCGGTGCCTTCAACTGTCGCCAGGCCTGTCTCAACGAGTTTTTTGAGGATGCGATTGAGCTTCGAGCGGCTGAAGCTAACTTTGGCTGCAAGCTCACCTGTCGATTGAGGATGTGCGCTACTCAACAGTTCGAATACGATAAGTTCGTCGCCTTTGAGCCCCGGGTTATCCATGAGCAGGGGAAGTGTGACCACAATGGCGTTATCCGAAACTTGAAACCGGGGCTTTCTGACGCTGTCCTTATAGGTGTCGCGAATTCGCATGATGCCCGTTCCAAAGGCTTCGATAAGACCCAGGCGCAAAAAGACTTCGGCAAGAATACGATTGCGTCTAACGGATAGCATGTCGGACAGGTATTCATCGACAGTCATGCTTGCTGGCAAGCCGCCGGGCGAGGCGACTTCCACGCGGTCGTCGAACATCGAGATGCGAATGTGCGCGGGTACATCCCAAGTCCTGTGAACGATTGCATTGGTAATGGCCTCGCGGAATGCTTCGAGCGGAATGAGCTCCTTGCGGACCCGCTCCATTCCCTTGATCTCTTCGTAACAGTACTGAGTTTCAAATAGTTCAAGAGCGCCGTCAATCTCCGTTAAAACCGATGCATGTTCGAGAGTTTTGCGCTGCTTAATGAGATTGATGGTGTCGCCAAACACCGCCATGTCGATACCTGGGAAATCGTTCTCGTCCGCGAGCAGTTCTGCCGCGTTGTTGTAGGTTCCGGTCTCATCGAGCAGGCCGAGGGTTTTGAGAGTATCGGTTGTGAATGACTGAAGTGAGAGCTTTGCTTTTAGGCGATTCTCTAAAACGGTGAAAGATAGATCTTGCTTGCTTGCCGGGAGCTGTTCAAAGGAGAGGTTTTGACCCTCGAGTACAAGACGCGAAAGCCCTAGGGTGTCAACTGGTATGGTCGCGGTGTCATTGCGCTTGTATGCCTTCGAGCGGTATAGGTAAGGCTTCGATCTGCCGGGAAAGACCGTAAGCTCTACGGTTGCATCGGACTCGTTGATTTTTAGGGAGTAATCGGGCTGGGGGATGATCGAATCGTTAATCTTGTTTTCGATACCCAGACAGGTCTGCTTGAGGTCATCGAGGCCAACGGCTTCTCCGTCGTCGTTAATTCCAAATAGCACGCGTCCTCCCGTGCCATTTGCATAAGCGGAGACGGTTTTAAGGAACGAATTGGTGACGCATTCCTTGAATTCAAGATCTTTGGATTCTTGCATCGTGTTGCTCCGTTTCGCTTCAATTTGACGTGAGAAATGACACGTAAAATTTTACACGTCATTTTGCATGTCAAAAATATGACACGAAAAAATTTGCGTGTCATTTTGCGTGTCAAACTGACGTGAAATGACACGCAAACGTGGACGCAGTGACGTTCTGCGGGCAAACGAAGTTTGCGGGCCTGTGATTTGGCTGAGCTGGCACACCGGATTCTCTCGCATAGCCGAACGGGCTTTCGGTGTCATATCAGCACCAAATGATACCGAAAGCCCGTTCGTGATACCGAAAACTTGAGGCTGTGCTCCATAGCTGATTGGATAGTTTGGATTCCACCATCCGATTGTCTCGATCTGTAACAGTTAGGGGAGAAAAGCTCATCTAGATGTTACAGATCGAGATTTTCTGCCTGGCCGATTCCGTTTGTCTAAATCTGTAACGGATAGGGGTGAAATAGTCGTCTAGATGTTACAGATTGAGATTGAATGGATTGGCCTGCGCGTTCGTCTCGATCTGTAACAGGTAGGCGGCCAATACCGGATTTAGTGTTACAGATTTAGATCTTTCGGCCCGGGCGGGCCCGTTCATCTCAATCTGTAACAGTAAGGACCGAAAATCCCTGCTAGATGTTACAGATCGAGATAAACGGCCCGCACGGGCCGAACCAAAACAAAAAGGCCGTATGCGATCCCGTGGAGGGATTCGCATGCGGCCGACAGGGGGTATGTGGCAGAAGTTAGGCCATGAGCAGGCCGGTCTCCGCGACGTTCTTATACCAGTACGCGCTCGCCTTGGGGTAGCGCTTCTGGGTCTCGAAGTCGATGTAGAACAGGCCGTAGCGCTTGTTATAGCCGTTGGTCCAGGAGAACTGGTCCTGCAGTGACCACACAAAGTAGCCGTCGACGTTCACGCCGCCGTCGATTGCCTTGAGGATCCAAGCGAGATGCTGGCGCATGTAGTCGATGCGAGGGGCGTCATCGATGAAGCCGTCCTCAAAGTCGTCCTTATAGCCCATGCCGTTCTCGGTGATGTAAATCTTCTTGTAGTTGGGGTAATCATTCTTAATGCGCAGCAGCAGGTCGTACAGGCCCTCGGGATAGATAATCCAGTCCCAATCGGTGGTGGGTACGCCTTCACGCACGCATGACTCGCCCACGCCCTTGAGGAACCAGCGCGAGGAGCCCTTGTCGCCGGTGCCATTGTGGTTGATGTCGTTTTCGCCCTCGGCGGCACGCAGGAACTGACACTTGTAGGTGTTGACGCCCAGGCAATCGTTGTAGGGGAGCGCGGCGGTCAGCGCGGCGATGTCCTCGTCGCGGACGTCGAGCTCGCCGCCGGCGATATGGGCAAGCTTGGTTGCGGCTTCCATGGTGTCGGCTGCATAGTGGCCGCGGAAGGTGGCGTCGAGTACCCAGCGGTTGTTGATGACGTCGGCCATGCGAGCTGCCTCGCAGTCGGCAGCGCTGTTGGGATCGAGGGGATACTTGGGCTCCAGGTTCTGGACAATGCCGATCTCGCCCTCAAAGCCGCCCTCATGGAAGGCGACGACAGCCTTGGCGTGGGCCACCATCATGTTGTGCATGAGCTGGAAGGCCTTGTCCAGGCGGTACTTCTCGCCGTGCGGCCAGTTGCCGACGATAAAGCTGCCCTCGGCGGTTGCGGGAATCTCGTTAAACGTGAACCAGTGCTTGACCTCGGTGAACTCGGCAAAGCAGAACTTGGCGTACTCGACAAAGGCGTCGATGGTCGTGCGCGTCAGGAAACCCTCGCCGCCGTTCTGGTAAAAGGCCTCGGGCGTATCGAAGTGATCGAGCGTGACATAGGGGATAACGCCGGCTTTGTTGCAGGTAGCAAAGAGCTCATGATAGAAGGCGACGCCCTCGGGGTTAATCTCGCCGGTGCCGTTGGGGAAGATGCGGCTCCAAGCGATGGAGACACGGATGCCGTTGATGCCGAAGCGCTGGCACAGATCGATATCGACCGGATACTTGTTGTAGAAATCGCTTGCGGGGTCGGGGGAGAAGCGACCCTGAGCAGCCAGGAAATCGTCCCAGGGCACTTTGCCCTTGCCGTGTGTGCGGGTCTCGCCCTCAACCTGGTAAGCAGCGGTGGCGCCGCCAAACACAAAGCCGTCGGGGAACTGCATGGGGTTGTTCATGAGTCATCCTTTCTGTGGGATACGAATAGGGAGAGGTGCCCGAACTAGGGATCCGGGCACCAACAGAGGGAGGAACTAGTCGAGGTTCTCGCGGAGCCACTTAATGGCGCCGGCGGGATCGCGGGTAAGGTCGATATATTCCTTGCCGCGGGGAGCGAGCAGCTTAATGCCCAGACGATCGGTGTCGGCCTTCATGTCGTTGTAGTAGCTACGAACCTGCGGGGCAAGCACGATAACGTCGTACTGATCCATGATGGCGGTGTGCTGGCCATAGGCGCCTGCGGAGGAAGCGATGTTCTCTCCGGTCTGCGCGGCACCTTCCTTGATGGCGTTGGCAAGCATGGCAGAGGTGCCGGCGCCGGCGCACAGGACGAGGACCTTCAGGCCATCGACATCCTTCTTGGCGGATGCATCGGCAGCGGGCTCGGGCTGATCGGCGACAGGCTTGCTGTCAGCGGCGGCAACGGTCGTCTCGACGGTAGCGGTGGCCTGCTCGACAGCGGGCGCAGAGGCGTTGGCGGCAATGGAAGCGGCGCTATCGGACTCGAGACCCAGCTCGGCGACGCGCTCGGCCTCCTGATCGCAGAGCAGCTTATCGTATGCCTTCAAGAACGGCAGGTAGATGATGGCGTCCAGCAAGATGATGATCGCGACAAACACCAAGGCGATAAGCTGGAAGTTCGTGGTGATGAAGATGCCGATGGGGGCGGGGGTGGCCCAAGGCACCACGAAGGAGAAGCCGTTCATGCCCACGTTATCGATAAAGAACTTGGCAACACTCACGTTGACGCAGCCGGCGGCAACAAAGGGGATGAGCATGTAGGGGTTAAGGATCATCGGCGCGCCAAAGAGCAGCGGCTCGTTGACAGCAAAGGCAACAGGAACAATCGAGGCCTTACCGACGGCTTTGAGCTGCTTGGACTTCATAAAGAGAATCAGCAGAAGCGGCACGATGAACGTAGCGCCAGTGCCGCCGAACTCACCCACGAGCGACATGTTAAAGGTGAGGGAGTGGGCGGGGTGGCCACCGGCCAGCAGAACCTGCAGGTTCTCGGCCTGGTTGGCAAGACGGATGGGGTCGATGCCCGGCTGGACAATCGAAGGGCCGTGGACGCCGATGAACCAGAAGAACGCGGTGGCTGCCTGGATAAGGATGAGGCCAGGATAGGTTTCTGCCGCAGTGAAGAGCGGGGAGAGCAGCTTGATGAGCAGCTCGGAGAACGGAACGCCCATGAGGTTGCGCACAACCACATCGATGATGCCGCAGATAATGACAGCGCCGCCAAAGGGGATAATGTCGCGGAAGTTCTGAGCGATGGCGCCCGGGACCTCCTTGGGCAGCTTAATGGTCAGATCGCGCGAGACGCAGAATTTGTAGACCCACACGGTGATGAACGCGGCGATATAGGCCGAGAACAGACCGCGCGTACCCATGCTGGTGCAGTCGAAGACCGAAAGCTCGGAGCCGTTGAACTTGGTGGTGAACTGCGTAACGGCGAGCAAAAGCATACTGCACTGGGCGGCCACCATGGTGGAGCCGTCGTTGAGCACCTTGCCGGCGGGCATGCGACGGTTCATGGAAGCCGTAAAGTTCTTGGCAGTGGTGCCGGCAACCATGATGCCCATGACGCCCATGGTGAAGTTGTACAGCTTGTTGCACCAGTCGATGAGCGGCTGGGGCAGCGTGATACCGACTACGCCGGGAAGGGTGGCAATGAGCAGAAAGATCGAAGAGGTGAGGACGATGGGCATGCACCCAAGGAATCCGTCCTTAATAGCCTGGAGGTAGATGTTCCTCGAGATCTTCTCAAAGAACGGCTGATGCTTTTCGAGCATCTTTACGATGGCGTCCATAGAGCTCCTTTGCTACTTGATGCGCGATGCATGTGGATGGAACTGGTCGTCGATGGATGGTCAGGACTGCCCGGAAACCTTCCTGCTCAAGGAAGGCATTGCGAAATGACAACGTTGTCATTTCGTTAATGACAACGTAAGACATTTTTGGAAGAGCAACAAGGATATACGGGTGAGCGGTCGATATTGTCCGGTAAACGGTTGATTTATCAGTCAGGCAGGTGGTGTATGCTAGAACGCAAAAAACAAGCGATAGAGAACCGAGTGGAGAAGTAGTGGCAACGATGGACAAGAAAAATGTCTCAATGAACGATGTGGCGATTGCCGCGGGTGTTTCTCTCAAGACGGTTTCGCGTGTGATTAACGAGCCCGGTAGCGTGCGAGAGTCGACACGCGATAAGGTCCATTCCGCAATGGAAGCGCTCGGGTTCCGGGCGAACTTTGCCGCGCGTTCGCTCAAGTTGGGCCGTTACGGGTGCATCGGCGTGGTGCTGTTCCACTTGTCGGGCGGTGCCGTGGACATGATTGACGGTATCGCAGATGCCGCCGAAGAACGCGGCTTTGCGCTCACGATGATCAAAAAGCGGGCGGGGGAGAAGATGACCCTTGCCGAAGCGGCGCGTAGGATGTCGCAGCTGCCTGTTGATGGCATGATCTTCAACCTGCGTCAGATGGTCGATGACTTTGATACTTTTGAGGCACCGAAAGACCTCAAGACGGTGATTATCACACCGATGGAACATCCTACCTGCTCCACCGTCAGTGACGATCAAGAGGGCGGCGCGCGCATGGCGTGCGAGTACTTCTTGAATCACGGGCACAAGAACGTGTACTTCGTCTCTGGTAAGAAAGAAGCGCTGTCGAGCCAGTGCCGTATGAAAGGTTGGCGAGCGGCACTCGAGGCGCATGGCATTGAGCCGCCCGAGCCTCTGCAAGGCGATTGGAATGCGGATAGTGGCTATGCCGCGGGCCTTGTGCTTGCCGATAAAGCCGATTGCACGGCGGTCCTCGCTGCTAACGACTGCATGGCAAACGGCGTGATGATGGCTCTACGTGACAAAGGGCTCAGTGTGCCCGACGACGTGTCCGTGATCGGCTTTGATGACGAGCTTTACAAGACGATTCCCAACTCGATTCTGACGTCGGTGAAGTTTCGCCACCGCGAACTGGGCATCCGTGCGCTTAACGAGGTCGTCGCAGGTCTGGAAGCCCCGAGCTCCAGAAGCCGTACGCTCGTCTCGGGCGTGTTGGTCGAGCGTTCCAGCGTAAGGGATCTGCGGGCGTAGACGTGCTCGGCCTGCTCGTCTAAATCTGTAACAGGTGGGACCCGAAAACTCGGCTAGATGTTACAGATTTAGACAATTCGGCCCGGCTTATTCCGTTTGTCTCGATCTGTAACAGTTAGGAGTGAAATGACCAGCCAGGTGTTACAGATCTAGATTGATTGGATTGACCCATCTGTTTGTCTCGATTTGTAACAACTAGACGGTCAAAAGTGGTCTACATGTTACAGATTGAGATTTTCGGCTTGGCCTGTGCGTTCATCTCGATCTGTAACAGCTAGGACCGAAAAACTCGGCTAGATGTTGCAGATTGAGATGAACAGGAGGACGGGTGCGGTCTAAACAAAATGGCCCGCGCATCACACATCGATGCACGGGCCATTTATTGTCTGCAAGCGGCAGGTGGTGTCAGCGTCTTATGCCTCGAGGTTTTCCTCGATCCAGGCGACGGCACCCTTGGGATCCTTAGTGAGGTCGATGTACTGTTTGCCCTTGGGCGACAGCAGCGTGATGCCCAGGCGGTCGGTGTCGGCCTTCATCTCGTTGTAATAGGTGCGAACCTGCGGAGCCAGGACGATGACGTTGTACTGGTCCATGATGGCGTAGTGGCTGCCGTAGGCACCGGCGTTGGCGGTAATGTCGATGCCCAGCTCGTCGGCGCCTTCCTTAAGCGCGTTGGCGAGCAGTGCAGAGGTGCCGGCGCCAGCGCACAGAACCAGAACCCTCAGATCCTTGCCCTTAAGGGCGGACGGAGCTGCGGAGGCCTCAGTGGCAGAAGCGGTCTCGACAACAGGAGCCTCAACGGCGGGGGCGGCAGCGGTCTTGACGGCCTTGGTCTCCTCGGCCTCTTCTTCGGCCAGGGTCTCGGCCTCCTGCTTGCACAGGACGTTGTCGTAGGCCTTGCAGAACGGGTAGTAGATCAAGAAGTCAACGACCAGCAGGACGACAACCAGGACCAGAGAGATCGGCTGGAAGTTGGTGTCGATGAAGGTGCCGATCGGTCCGGGGAGTGCCCACGGCATGGCATAGATAAAGCCGTTCATGCCCAAAAAGTCGATGAAGAACTTACCAATGAGGACGTTGGCCACGGGGGCAAACAGGAACGGGATCAGGAAGTACGGGTTGAGGATGATGGGCGCGGCGAACAGCAGTGGCTCGTTGACGGCGAACATCACGGGCACGACAGAGGCTTTGCCGACGGCCTTGAGCTGCTTGGAGCGCATAAAGAGCAGGAAGATGATCGGGACAATGAACGTGGCGCCGGTGCCGCCGAGTTCGCCGATGTAGTTACCGAAGTTTTCGGTCAGGGCGAGGGCGGGGTGACCGCCGGCCTGCAGCGTGGCGAGGTTGGTGGTGATGTTGCCAAACAGCGCGGCGTTGAGGGCAGGCTTAACGACCGAGGGGCCGTGGATGCCCATGAACCAGAACAGCGGGATCATGAACCAGATGAGGGCGAGGCCGGCGTAGGAATCGGCAGCGGCGAACAGCGGGCTCACCAGCGTGGAGATGACGTTGGCAAACGGGACGGCCAAGCAGGTGCGGCAGATAACGTCGATGACGGCGACAAACAGGATGGAGAAGCTGAAGGCGAAGATGTCGCGGAAGTTCTGGGCGATGGCGCCGGGGACTTCTTTGGGCAGCTTGATGGTGATGTCTCGCTTAATGCAGAAGGCATAGATGTTGACCGTGGCAAATGCGGCGACAAAGGAGCTCAGCAGGCCCTTGGTGCCCATGTTGTCGGTAAAGAACACCGAGACATCGGCGCCGTCGATCTTGGCACTCGTCTGGGTAACGGCCAAGATGAGCATAGCGCACATGGCGGCGACCATGGTGCTCGTGGCGTTGATGGCCTTGCCGGCAGGCATGCGGCGGTTCTTGGAGCCGGTCAGCGCGCTTGCGGTGGTGCCGGCGACCATGATGCCCACGACGCCCATCGTGAAGTTGTAAACCTTGTTGCAGAAGTTCACGACGTCGACGTTCCACCAGTCGGGCAGCGTAAAGCCGCCGACCGTGGCGACAACGCCCGGCAGGGTCGAAATAAGCAGGAAGACAGAAGAAGACAGGATGATGGGCATTGCTGCCAAAAAGCCGTCTTTAATGGCCTGAAGGTAGATGTTCTTAGAGACCTTGTCGAAGTACGGCTGACCTTTCTCCAAGAACTTAACGATCGATTCCATAGTTCACGCTCCTCTTTGCATGAAATCTTAATGGCATGGACGTTGAAAACCTATATGGTCTCCCGCTTGCTAAAAGCCCGGGTGCAGGCGGGGTCGGTCCCAGGGGGAGAGAGGGGAGCGGCTGGGTTTGTATCGCATAGGGCCGCTCCCTTCTCGGGGGAAAGCGAGGCGATGCGCTACTGCGCGTCCGCCATAGTGTCGGCGAGCTCCTTGTACCAGAGTGCCGACTGCTTGATGTAGCGTTTTTGCGTGTCGAAGTCGATGTAGAACAGGCCGTAGCGCTTGTTATAGCCATTGGCCCACGAGAACTGGTCCTGCAGGCTCCAGATAAAGTAGCCCTGGACGTCGACGCCCTCGGCGCGCGCCTGGAGCACCTTCTCCATGTGCTGGTCGACAAAGTCGATGCGCTCGGGATCGGCGACGATGCCGTTTGCGTCGGGCTCGGGGTCCTTGTGGCCCAGGCCGTTTTCGGTGATATAGATGACGGGGAGGTTGGGATAGGTGGCGCTGATGTGCTTGAGCGTGTCGTAGAGGCCTTGCGGGTAGATGAGCCAATCCCAGTCGGTGGTGGGGATACCCGGCATATCGACCTGCTGCCCGACGCCCTTAAACTTAAAGCACGAGGTGCCCTTGTCTCCGGTGCCGTTAAAGCTGTTGGTTGACTCGCCATCGTAGGCGGCGATAAACGCCGACTGATAGTAGTTGAGGCCGAACATATCGTTGCGGGGCGCCGCCTTGGCGAGCTCCTCCATGTCGCTGTCCTCAACCGTAAGTGTGGCGTTGTTGGCACGCAGAATCTCGTTGATGAGTGAGAGGGTGCGCGCGGAGTAGTGACCCAGGAAGGCGCCGTCCATGATGAAGTCGGTGTAGAAGGCGTTGTACAGGTCGGCGGCGTGCTGGTCGGCGGGCGAGTCGGTGGCAGGATATGCCGGCGTCAGGACGTTGACCATGCCAATGCGTCCGCCCAGGTGCTCGGTCTCGTCAAGATCCTTATACAGGTTGACGGCGCGGGCGTGGGCAACGAGCTCGTTGTGCTGGCTCTGGATGCCGCTCGTCACATCAAAGTGATGGTTGGGCGGGAAGTTGCCTTGGATGTATTGGGAGTGCGAGAGGCTGATGAGCTCGTTGATGGTGAACCAATTCTTGACCTCGCGGAACTCGCGGAAGCAGAACTCGGCATAGCGCACATAGGCGTCGACGGTCTTGCGGTTGAGCCAGTCGCCCTGGTTGAACAGGGCGGCGGGGGAGTCAAAGTGATGCAGGGACACATAGGGCTCGACGCCATACTTTTTGCAGCAGGCGAACAGCTCGTGGTAGTGCTTAACGCCCTCGGCGAGGGGTTCGGCATCGTCGCCGTTGGGGAAGATGCGGGTCCAGGCGATGGACACACGAATGGCGTTGAGTCCATGCTCGGCAGAAAGGCGGATATCCTCCTCGTAGCGGTTGTAGAAATCACTGGCCGGGTCGGGCAAAAAGCGACCCTGGGCGACAAGGTAATCGTCCCACATGGTCTTACCCTTGCCTGCCACCTTCGTGGAACCTTCCGTTTGGTACGCGGCGGTTGCGGCGCCCCAAACAAAGCCCTTCGGCAGCTGCTGTACGCGGTTTAGCAAAGACATATGCATACACCCTCTCGTCTCGCTGTTCGATATTGTGCGTTTGCGCTCAGGAGGCTCCCTGGTTAGCGTTCAGCGGTGAAAAAGCCCGATAAACACTATCTTAAAATGATTAGAACCAAAATGAGCACGTGAACATTTGACAATGAGCACGTTAACATCCGGCTGGGATGTATAGAAACAAAACAACTTCAAACAGCCGCGAACGGTTGTATTTGTTCGGTAAGCGGTTTTGATTGACAGAAGTTTTCATGTTGTGGTATATGGCTCGGGTATCATGAGCACGTTATCAATGTATGTACGATGCGCCATGGGCGCGGGGAATAGTTGGGAAGCAGGTTAGCGTGGAAGGCATGGATCAGCAGACAAGGAATGGTCGTTCGGCGAGCGCGGCAGAGGTTGCGGCGCTCGCTGGCGTGAGCCGCCAGACTGTGTCTCGCGTGGTCAACGGTATGCCCAACGTGACGGAAAAGACGCGCAAGCGTGTGCTGGCCGCCATGGAAGAGCTGGGCTTTCGTCCCAATTTTGCTGGAGCGGCGTTGCGCGGCGGGTCGTATCGTTCTATTGGCCTGTGCATGTACAACATCACACGTGTCGGTAACCTGGCGACGCTCGAGGGTATCATGCAAGCGGCGCGCGAGCACGATTTTGCCGTCACTATGATCGAGATGGGCGGCGACAAGCCCTATGCACTTGCCGATGCCTCGCGCCGCATGGTCGAGCGACCCGTCGACGGCATGATTCTCAACATGAACCGCATGGCTCCCGATTTTGAGGAGTTTGTTCCCCAGCCGGGAGTGCGAACGGTCATCCTGTCCATGTATGCGCATCCGCGCTGCACGACGATCGACTCCGACCAGTATGGTTCGTGCGAGCTGTTGACCAATTATCTGCTGGAACATGGTCACTCGAATATGCGGTTTGTGGCGGGTCCGGAAAACTCGATTTCCTCGCGTTTTCGTGAGGCCGGTTGGCGCGATACGCTGGGTCGTGCTCATGTCGATGCCGCTCCGATGCTGCGCGGCGATTGGAGTGCGGACAGTGGGTACGCCATGGGCGAGCGGATTGCGGCCGAGGTGCTTGCCGGCGGGTCGCAGGCGCCGACTGCCGTGCTTGCGGCAAATGACCAGATGGCGCTGGGCGTTATCGCCGCGCTCGAGAACGCGGGCCTGTCCGTGCCCGACGACGTGAGCGTGGTTGGTATCGACGACGCACTCGAGGGACTTGTTCCTCACAATCGGCTGACGACGCTGCGATTTGATTTGCGCGGTGTCGGTAAGCTTGCGTTTGAGGCGGCGATTGGAGAGAGCTCGTCTATCGAGGCGATTCATGTGCCGAGCACGCTGGTCGAACGCTCGACTGTTAGGGACATACGGGGTTAGGTCCTACTCCGTTTGTCTCGATTTGTAACAGGTAGACGGTCAAAAGCGGGCTACGTGTTACAGATTTAGATTCTTCGGAAAGAGCAATCCTGTTCGTCTCAATCTGTAACAGCTAGGACCAAAAAACTCGGCTAGATGTTACAGATCGAGACAAACGGCTCCCGACCAGCCCAAAAACAAAAAGACCGGGGGCGGCGCGCCGTGTGACGTGCCGCCCCCGGCTGAGAAATGGGGACAGGTTGTGTGAGCGGGCAACCCCGCCAGCCACTAGTCCAGACGACGGGTCTGTGCCACGTGCTTATACCAGTAGGCGCTTGCCTTGGGCGTGCGCTTCTGGGTTTCAAAGTCAACGTAGAAGAAGCCGTAACGCTTGTTGTAGCCATTGGTCCAGGAGAACTGATCCTGCAGGCTCCACAGGAAGTAGCCACCCACGTTGACGCCCACCTCCATGGCCTTGAGCAACCAGCGCAGGTGCTGCTCGATGTAGTCGATGCGCGGCTGGTCGTCCACAAAACCGTCCTTGTAGGGGTCCTTGTAGCCCATGCCGTTCTCGGTGATGAAGATTTGCTTGTAGTTGGGGTAGCGCTGCTTAATGTAGACGAGCAGATCGAACAGGCCCTCGGGATAGATGATCCAGTCCCAGTCGGTGGTGGGGATGCCAGGCTTGTTCACATGCTCGCCAATGCCCTTAACGCGCCAGCGGCCAGTGCCCTTCTCGCCCGTACCGTTGTGGTGCAGGTCGTTCTCGCCGTCGTAAGCCTTCAAGAAGCGGCACTGGTAGTTGTTAACGCCCAGGTAGTCGTTGTAGAGCGCGGCCTCGCGCATGATCTCGAGATCCTCGTCCAGGATCTCGATGGTGCCGCCCGAGATGGCCGCCAAGCGGTTGGCGCACTCGAGGGTGTCGGGCGCGTAGTCGCCGCGGAAGGTGGCGTCGAGCAAGAACTGGTTCTGCAGCACGTGCTCGTTGTTGGCGGCCTTGATGTCGGCGGGGTCGTTCTCGTTGAGCGGATACTTGAACTCCAGCGACTGGATGACGCCGATTTTGCCCTTAAAACCGCCGTTGTGGAAAGCCAGCACGGCCTTGGCGTGGGCGAGCATCATGTTGTGCTCGCACTGGAAGGCCTCGGCCAGATGAGCTTTGACGCCACCGGGGAAGGTGCCCTCGATGTAGGTGTTGGAGGCGTCGGCCCAAATCTCGTTAAAGGTGAACCAGTAGGTCACCTGGTCGGCGTACTCCTTAAAGCAGAAGGTGGCAAAGTCCACAAAGGCGTTGATGGTCTCGCGGTTGAGGAAGTCGCCCTTCTCAAAGAGGGGCAGCGGCGTGTCAAAGTGATGCAGCGTGACAAACGGCTCAACGTGGTGCTTGTGGCACTCGGCGAAAAGGTCGTGGTAGAACTGGACACCCTCGGGGTTGATCTCGCCGGTGCCGTTGGGGAAGATGCGGCTCCAGGCGATGGAGAGGCGGATGCCGTTGATGCCAAACTCCTCGCACAGCTTCAGGTCGACGGGGTACTGGTTGTAGAAGTCCGAAGCGGGATCGGGGGAAAAGCGCCCCTGGGCCTCCAGGAAGTCGTCCCAGGCAACCTTGCCCTTACCGTGAGTGCGGGTCTCGCCCTCTACCTGGTAGGCAGCGGTGGCGCCGCCAAAGACAAAGTCCTCGGGAAACTGCGCAGACGGGTTGGTGACGCTAGCAGGATTAACGGACATGATGATCCAATCGTCTAAATCGAAGGGCCAGCCGGCTGTTGATGGTCGGCTGGCCCTGGGCGTTACTTACTTCGATAGTTGCTCGGAGACGAAGGCGAGAGACTTGTCACCGTTCTGGGAGAGCTCGATGTACTGCTTGCCACGGCAGGCGACGCACTTGTTGCCTACGCGTTCGCAGTCTTTCTGAAGGTCAGCCAGGTAGCTTGCGGCCTGCGGGGCCAGGACGACTAGGTCAAAGTCGGGGAGCATGTCAACGTGGTTGCCATAGGCCTCAGCAGCGGTCTCAAGATTGATGCCGCGCTCCTTGGCAGCCTTGGCCAGCGCGTTGGCGAGCAGGCCCGAGGTACCGCCGCCCTGGCAGAGCACGAGCACGCGCTTGCCGTTGAGGTCGCTGGCGGTCGTAGCCTCGGCAGCGGGTGCTGCAGAAGCGGCGGGGGCGTCGGCCTTCACGGCCTCGGCAGCAGCGCCGGCGGCAACGCTCTTGGCATCGGCCTTGCCCTGGAAGGCATCGTTGAGCTTGGCGGCCTTCTCGGCGTTCTTGGCGGCGAGCTCCTCCTGGGAGATCTCGGCCTCCTCGGCGCACTTCTGGGCGTCATAGGCACGGAAGAACGGGTAGTACAGGGCAAAGTCGACGACCAGGATGATGGCGAGCATCACAAAGGCGAGCGGCTGGAAG
This sequence comes from Collinsella sp., assembly GCA_036298675.1. Taxonomy (GTDB): domain Bacteria; phylum Actinomycetota; class Coriobacteriia; order Coriobacteriales; family Coriobacteriaceae; genus Collinsella. The sequence continues at coordinate 61,771 of JAXJIO010000025.1, forward strand.
CCCAGGCCCATGATGGTGCCGATGGGGCCGGGGACAGTCCAAGGCAGGGTGTACATAAAGCCGTTCATGCCCAAGAAGTCGATAAAGATCTTGAGGATCCAGATGTTGGCGATCGGAGCAAAGACAAACGGGACAAAGAAGACGGGGTTGAGCACGATGGGCGCGTCGAACAGCAGCGGCTCGTTGACAGCGAAGCAGACCGGGACGATAGCTGCCTTACCGACGGCGCGCATCTCCTGAGACTTGGCCAGGAAGCAGAACATAAAGACCAGGACGAGCGTGGCGCCGGTGCCGCCCATGCAGACGACGAAGTACTGGGCACCCTGGGTCAGGACAGCGGAAGCGTGCTGGCCGGCCTGGAACGCAGCCAGGTTGTCGGTCATGTTGGCAACGAGAGCGGCGGCGATGGCGGGCTCGACGATCGAGGGGCCGTGGACGCCCACGAACCAGAAGAGGCTCATGGCGCCGTAGATCACAGCGAGGCCGATGTAGCCGTCGGCAGCGGTGAACAGGGGCTGGAACACCTGGATGACGCCCTGGGCAAAGCAGAAGCCAAAGGCAGCGCGGAAGACGATGTCAAAGACCCAAAAGACGGTGATGCAGACGGAGAAGGGGATGATGTCCTTAAAGGTCTGCGAGATGTTGGGCGGAACCTGCTCGGGCATCTTGACGGTGATGTTGCGCTTAATGAAGAACTTGTAGATGATGCCGGTCACAAACGCAGCGATGAAGGCGGTCAGCAGGCCTTTGGAACCAAGGTAGGTGGTGTTGAAGCCGCTGGCGGCGTCCGTGGCGATGGTGTCGCTCGAAAGGAGCAAGAAGCCGATGATGGCCGCGCACATGCACGAGATGAAGTTGATCTGGTTGTTCTTGGGCAGATCGCGGTTCTGAGCGTCGGCGAAGTGCTTGGCCGTGGTGGCGGCGCAGGCGATGGCCAGGATGCCCATGGAGTAGTTGTAGCACTTCCACAGGGCGTTGTTGATGTCATCGGGCCAGTAGAAACCCCAGATGTTGGGGACCGAGGCTACCAGGCAGAAGATGGACGAGAAGATGATGATGGGGATGACGGAGATAAAGCCGTCGCGGATCGCCTTGAGGTACTTGTTGCGGGCGATCGCGTTGAAAAAGGGCTGGCCTTTTTCGATGGTGGCGATGAGTTGCTCCATGCAATGCTCCTAAGAGTCGGTGGGTTAGCAACGATGGTAGCTTTTGGCGTTCGGTTGCCAAAATGTTGACGTTGCCATTTTGCGACACAAAAAAAGACGCGAACCGGTGGTTCCTGTGCCTGCGAACCGTCGATTCCTTATGCGTAAACGTTTGAGCCGCCCGGTGGCTCTGTGTTTGCACAATGGCAACGTTAACATTTGAGCGCCAAAAGCCGTTTGGGGAAGCAAAAATGTCGGTGAACGGTAGGTTTTTGGTGGTGAGCGTATGGTGGGGGAGGCGTTGGATATACTTGAAGGCGTTAAAAATGACTGCGCAAGGTGCCACCAATGGCATCGTTGACATAGAAAGATCGACCTATGGCCGCTGTTAAAAAATCGGTATCCGTCAAAGACGTAGCGCGCCTCGCGGGCGTCTCGGAGCAGACAGTCTCGCGTACGGTGCACGATTCACCCAGCGTGCGCCCCGAGACCAAGGAGCGCGTGCGTGCCGCCATGCGCGAGCTGGGGTATCGCCCCAATTTTGCCGGTCGATCGCTGCGCCGTGGCAAGTTTAAGACCGTCGGCGTCGCCATGTTCAACATTACCGGTACAGGCAACCTCGACCGTATGGAGGGCTTTGCTGCCGCCGCCGATAAGCACGGATACGCCATTACCCTCACGAAAGTAGATGGGCATCCGTATACCCTCGAGAGCGCATCGTCGCGCATGAGCGCACTGCCGGTGGATGGCATGGTCGTGATCATGAATCGCATGCCGGCGGACTTTGGAACCTTCGAGCCACTGCCCGGCATGCAGACAGTGCTCGTTACGATGTTGGAGCACCCGCTCTGTTCAACGGTCGATAACGACCAGTTCGATTGCTCGCGCCAGGTTGTCGAGTACTTGCTGAGGCAGGGGCACAAGACCGTGAACTTTATCTCGTGTCCCGAGCGCTCGCTTTCGGGCATGCAGCGCGAGGAAGGCTGGCGCGAGACATTGCACGCACATGGTATTGAGCCGCCGCGACTCGTTCGTGGCGATTGGACGGCACAGAGCGGGTATGCTGCCGGTCAGGCTCTGGCGGACGATCCGACCTGTACGGCCATTTATGCTTCCAACGACGCCATGGCCTACGGCTGCATTCGCGGACTCGAGTCGCGCGGAAAGCACGTGCCCGAGGACGTGAGTGTGGTGGGTGTTGATGACAGTCTGGGCGACATCGTGCCCGATCGTCGCCTGGCCACCGTGCGCTTTGACAACAGGCGCGTCGGCATGTGGGCGGTCGACAAGATCGCCGGCGCCGAGGGCGTTGTGTCTGGCGTGGAGCACATGCTGATCCCCGGCGTGCTCGTGGAGGGCGATACGGTACGCGATTTGCGTTAGGGTGCGGTCCTGTTTGGGTTTCCGCTAATCATGTTTGATATTGTTCGAAATGGTTTGGAAACCGTTCACGGGCGAAAAAAGACCGTTCACGGCTCGAAATAACGGTTTGCATTGTTCCTTTTTGTTTGAATGTTATTGTTTCTGTCATACACAGCGCAGCGCGTATACCCGGACGCGATGCTCTCCGTTGGTTCATATGTGAAAGGAACGCAATATGGCAACCAAAGAAGAAATCTCGATGGTTGGATTCGAGATTGTCGCATACGCAGGTGACGCCCAGACCGATCTGCTTGCAGCGCTCGATGCTGCTCGCGAGGGTGATTTTGAGAAGGCCGAGCAACTGCACAAGGATGCCAGCGATGCACTTATCGGCGCTCACGACACGCAGACCAAGCTGCTTTCGCAGGAGGCCGGCGGTGGCGAGATGGAGATGACCTTCATCATGGCTCACGCTCAGGATACCCTCATGACCACTATGATCCTGGAGAAGCAGACCCGCTTTACCATCGATGCCTATAAGCGCATCGCCGAGCTCGAGGCCAAGCTCGCCTAACGAGCCCTCACAACCAAGCCCCCTTCCAAAAGCTCTGCCGCTACCCGCGACAGGGCTTTTTCTGTCCTCCTCCAAGTTGCGGTGGAATAGGGACTGAATAGGGGCTAGCAGGCATAAAACAGTCCCTATTTCACCGCAACTTATTGGGTGCTGTTGGACATTTTGCTTCGTGGGTATACTTCCATCCGCAATACAGGCCGGAATGAGGAGGTATCCAAATGCCGGACAACGGATCGATTCAAAAGAGAGACGCGGGCGAGATGACTCACGGGCGCCCCGTCCAAATTACCGAGCATACGACGGTGGCCGAACTGCAGCCCAGCCTGTCCGATGTCGTGTGCGCAAATAAAAAACTGCAGATTGGCTTCATCGTTGCGCTCGTGGTACTGGCGCTACTGTCGGGCTTTGTAGCTCGTCCGCATTTTGCCGATACCAAGACTTGGGACTCCACCATCGAGGTCATCGATCAAAAGAAGGGCAACGTGTTGGCGCTCACGACCTCGTGCGTCGCCCTATCTGCGGGCATCACTGCGCTGCCGGGCGATACGGGAACGCCGGTCGCCGAACAACTCGCACAGCTTTCGGGAAACTTGGGCATCGTACTTGCCGTGCTCTATCTCGAGAAATACCTGCTAACCATTTTGTGGTCGGTTGGTCTGGGTATCCTGATTCCGTTTGCGCTGGTGCTCTTTGCAGCGTCGCTTGGCATTCACGGGCGCTGGAGCACGAGCGCCGTCCTGCGCCGCGTGGCGACTCGCGTGCTGGTGGTCGCCATGATCGGCATGGCGTTGGTGCCCGCGAGCGTGTGGGTGTCGCAAAAGGTCGACGAGACGTACCAGGTGAGTATCGAGCAGGCCGAGCAAAAGGCGACAAGCGCGGCTGATGCGAGCTCGTCAAAGAGTGAAAAGAAATCCAAAGTCAAAACGGACAAAAACGTGCTTGAGCAGCTGACCGAAGGCGCCTCGAGTCTACTGACTTCGGTGACCGATAGCGCCAAGTCGATGACCGACGAGGTTGTGCAGCAGGTGACCGATCTGATCGAAGGCGTCATCGTGATGATTGTGACCTCGTGCGTGATTCCGCTGCTGGTGCTTGCTGCATTCCTGTGGCTTGGGCACGTACTGCTGGGGATCGATATCTCCGGCCCGACGAACTATCTGACGGGTCGCTTTTTGAGTGCTCCGTCCAAGCACGCCAAGAAGAGTGGACAGACTGAGTAGCCGCAGAGCTCTCGTGGCGCATATATAAGTCAGCTGAATAGGCGGTCGAGGCGCATCTCGGCCGCCTTTTGTGTGCTTGGTTCATGGCGATCCGAAACTAACTACGCCCAAACGGTTGACTATCATCCGCGAACGGTAATTGTTCAAAAAAGAACAAAGATAAACAAATAGTTGTTGCAGTCGGTGTTCGAATGTGTTCAAATAAACATGAACAGTGAAGAACCGCACATTCAGATGCCCGGACCTGAACGCGATTCAACACTTCCAAACAGAAACTACGCACCTGCGTATCTCTCAAGGAGGATGTCATGAGGGTTGTAATCGCTTCCGATGCCGACGGTATGTCGATGAAGGAGTCCATCAAGGAGATGCTCATCGCCGACGGTCACGAGGTCATCGACTATTCCGAGACCCCTGCCGCGGACTTTGTCGATTCCGCGACCGCCGTTGCCAAGGACCTGCTGGAGCACAAGGATTCCCAGGGCTTCGCATTCGATAAGTACGGCGTCGGCTCCTATATGGCCGCCGTCAAGATTAAGGGTATGGTCGTCGCCAACATTTCCGACGAGCGTTCCGCCTACATGACCCGCGAGCACAACGGCTCGCGCATGGTCACCATGGGCCCGGGCGTTGTGGGCACCGAGGTCGCCAAGAAGATCGCCCGCGAGTTCCTGCGCGCCCAGTACGCCGGCGGCCGTCACCAGATCCGTGTCGACATGCTCAACAAGATGGCCTAACGAGAGCCACCGAGAACTCGAACTTCTACCTCAACTTGTGAATTCAGACGAAAGGACGTTCTGATGAAGAAGACCATCGCAATCGGTTGCGACCATATCGTTACGGACGAGAAGATCTATCTGGCCGACCGCCTGGAGCAGGCTGGCTACAAGGTGCTCGACTGCGGCACCTACAGCCACACCCGTACGCACTATCCCATCTACGGTAAGGCCGTGGGCGAGGCTGTTGCCAGCGGCAAGGCCGACTTTGGTGTGGCCCTGTGCGGCACCGGCATTGGCATCACCAACGCCGTCAACAAGGTCCCCGGCGCCCGTTGCGCCCTGGTCCGCGACATGACCTCTGCCCTCTATGCCCGTCGTGAGCTCAACGCCAACATCGTGGGCTTTGGCGGCAAGATTACCGGCGAGTTCCTGATGGCCGATATCATGCTCGCCTTCCTGGAGGAGCCCTACGAGAAGACCCCCGAGCACGATGCCCTGATCGCCAAGATCGACGCCTGCAACAAGGCCGACGCCGAGGCTCGGGCCGACCCGCACTTCTTCGACGAGTTCCTCGAGAAGTGGGACCGCGGCGAGTATCACGACTAGGGAGGTTACGCGGTTTTACCAAACCGCGTAACGGGTCGACGCTGCGAAGCCATCTGGCGGGCTAGCTGCTCCGATAACACGTTTGCTTGCTTGGCTTGAGTGCTTCGCTCTTGGCGGTACCCGGCATTCTGCAGCTTTTCAATTGACGGCTCGCGTTTCTGTGAGGGGGCGCGGGCCGGTTTTCTATCAGCCCTATTGATTTGGCGGGCTGTCGTAAGAAAGGGAAGGCTCCTATGGAGTTTGTTCTTGATAACGGTTCTATCCGCGTAGCACTGAGCACGGCGGGCGGGTCGTTCACTTCTATTGCGGCCAACGGCCGTGAGTACCTGTGGCAGGGTGACCCGGCGGTCTGGTCGGGCCAGGCGCCCATTTGTTTCCCGATCTGCGGTGGCCTTCGTGACGGTCACGCAATGACCATGGGCGGCCGCGAGGTAAAGCTCGCCCGCCACGGCTTTGCGCGCAAGCAGGAGTGGAAGCTCGAGGAACAGACCGACAACATGGTTGCGCTGAGCTTAAGCTCTGCCGACCATGCCGAGTTGCTCGAGCAGTACCCGTATCCGTTTAAGATCGTTGCTCGTTACACGATCGATTCGGAAAAGGTGGCCGTGTCGTACGAGGTGACCAATGAGGGCACCGAGGACATGCCGTTCTTTGTGGGCGGTCACCCCGGCTTTAAGTGCCCGCTCGACGAGGGCGAGTCCTATGACGACTACGAGCTTCGTTTTGAGCAGCGTGAGGCCACCGACCTCTGCACTGCCGTTCCCTCGACGGGCCTGATTGATGTTGAGCATCGCAGCAAGAACCCCATGATCGGCCAGAACCTGCCGCTTACCCATGAACTCTTTGACTTCGCGGAGACCATCTTCGACGTGCTCGAGAGCCGCGCGGTTACGCTGACCAAGAAAACCGAGGACAAGGGCGTGCGCCTGACGTTCCCCGATATGCCGTACCTGATTGTGTGGAGCAAGCCCGAGGGCGACTTTGTGGCTGTTGAACCGTGGGGTGGTCTGTCCACCTGCTCCGACGAGGACGATATCCTGGAGCACAAGCGTGGCTGCCTGGTGGCCAAGCCGGGAGAGACTGTCACCCGCGGCTTTGAGATCGAGATCCTTTAACGAGTTATCGTATGTTTGGGGCGGGTCATGCCGCCCCGGAACAGGAGTTCAACATGATTCTGACCGTTACCATGAACCCGTCGATTGATACGCGCTATCAGCTCGACAAGCTGATCATCGACGATGTTAACCGTGTGACGCCCGAAAAGACCGCTGGCGGCAAGGGCCTCAACGTGAGCCGTGTGCTGCTGCAGTTGGGCGACGATGTGCTCGCGACCGGTCTGCTCGGCGGCCACATGGGTGCCTATATGGCCGAGCTTATGGATGCCGACGGCGTCAAGAACGACTTTGTGCCCATCGCCGGCGAGACGCGCATTTGCCTGAATATCCTGCACGAGGGCAATCAGACCGAGCTGCTGGAGAGCGGCCCGCAGATCGCCCCGGCCGAGCTCGAGGCCTTTACGGCCAAGTTCGCCGAGCTTGCAGCGAAGGCGGACGTTGTGACGCTTTCGGGCTCGCTGCCGCGTGGCGTCGATGCCGGCTACTATGCCGAGCTCGTCAAGATCGCCGAGGAGGCGGGCGCCAAGGTGCTGCTCGACACCTCGGGTGCATCGCTGGAGGCCGCGCTGGAGTCCGACGCAAAGCCCGAGCTCGTAAAGCCCAATCTGACCGAGATTAACGGCCTGCTGGGTACGTCCTTTACGACCGATGATGTCGATGCCCTACGCGAGGCGCTTGCCGCCGATGACCGTTTTGCCGGTATCCCCTGGGTTGTCGTTTCGATGGGCGCTGCCGGTTCGGTGGGCTTCCATGAGGGCCGCGCGTTCCGCGCCAAGACGCCCGCGATTGCGGCTGTGAACGCGACGGGTTCCGGCGACTCGACCATCGCCGGCTTTGCGCATGCCATTGCTGCTGGTGCCGACGACGTCACGGTGCTCAAGACCGCCAATACCTGCGGCAAGCTCAACGCCATGGATCCCAAGACCGGCCACCTGGTCATGGACCGCTGGGACGAGATCTACAACAACGTTGAAGTAACGGAGCTTTAGGGTTGCGCGGTTTTCCAAACCGCGCAACGGCTCGACGCTGCAAACGCCCCTAAGCGGCAATCTGACGTTCAATCGTCGGGCATGACCAAAAGGTCAATGCCCTCCTCTTTCACGTCACCTTGCTCGCTTAGGGGCGTTTTCGCTGACAATGCCAAAACATCGACGTTGCCCTGGTCGCAAGTAGTCGTTGGGGACGTTCTTAAATGACTAGTCAAACAAGAACGTCCCGAACGACTAGTCGTTTAAGAAAGTCCCCAACGACTAGCCAATAAAACGGCGCCCGTCGGCGATGTTGCCGGCGGGCGCCGTTGTCGTGTGGGTGTCTATGCTGTGCGGGCTGCCGTTGAGCGACCGGGCCCGTGCTCTATAGCGAGTCGATAAAGCGCTGCTGGGCGGCGCGGCCGGCTTCGTCCCACTTAAAGACGCCGGCGTTGTCGAGCACGTGGCCAAACACCACGCCGACCTCCTCGTGTAGGATGTCGATGGCGTTATCGGCCGTAAGCTCGTCGGCGCGGCGGGCAAAGACGTCCTCGGCCCATGCGGCGTGGCTGCGGCAAAGGTCGTCGCCCTCGAGCGCGCCAGCAAGGTCGTAGCTGGCATCGGCCTTGGCTGCCAGCAAGTGCTCGCGGACAGCGCCGAGCTCGGGAACCAAACGCGGCGGCAAAATCGCCAGACCCATGACCTCGATCAGGCCGATGTTCTCCTTCTTAATGTGGTGGTACTCGGCATGCGGGTGGAATACGCCCAGCGGATGCTCGTCAGTCGTGATGTTGCAGCGAAGCGCCAGGTAGGCCTCGTAGATTTCGCCGCCGGCATTGCCGCGGGAGTCGACGCGGCGGATGACGGGCGTCACGGTGTTGTGCGCCACGCCATCGGCTGTGTACGCGATGACGCCCACAGACTCATCGGTCCACTCGCGCCAGGCGAGGATAATCTTCTCGGCAGCGTCGAGCAGCTGGGCGCGGTCATGCGAGCGCAGGCGCAGCACCGAGAGCGGCCACTGCAGCACGGTACCGCTAACCTGATCAAATCCGGGCACGCTAAACTGCGAGATCTCGGCGGCGTGCATCATGGGGAACTCGTGCGCGCCGCCCTGGAAGTGGTCGTGCGACAAGATCGAGCCGCCCACGATAGGCAGGTCGGCGTTGGAGCCAATAAAGTAGTGCGGGAACAGGTCGACAAAGTCAAGCAGACAGGTCAAACTCTTGCGGTCCACGTGCATCGGGCGATGCTCGGAGCTCATAGCAATGCAGTGCTCGTTAAAATACGCATACGGGCTGTACTGGAAGCCCCAACGCTCGCCGTCGAGCTGAATAGGGATAACGCGCAGATTCTGGCGGGCGGGGTGGGCGCCACCGTCGGCTGCGGCGGAGCGTCCGGGGTAGCCCTCGTTTTCGATGCAGAGCTGGCAGGCGGGATACTTCTCGCCCGTGTTCTTGGCAGCGCCGGCAGCGGCAATATCGCGCGGGTCCTTCTCGGGCTTGGACAGGTTGATGGTGATCTCAAGATCGCCCCAGTTGGTGGGGGTGCTCCATTTGATATTGCGCGCGATGGCGGCGCGGCGCACATAGCCGGCGTCGCAGCACAGGCCGTAGAACCAGTCGGTCGCGGCGCGGGGCTCGTTGACGCCCATGCGCCCATTGAACTCCTCGTTTACAACCGAAGGCCTCGGCATGAGCACGCCCATGATGCGCATGGCGATGCGGTCGCGTCCCGAGGCCGTGTCCTCGGCGGCACCGTTGGCAACGGCGGCCTCGGAAAGTACGGCGAGCGTGCCCTCCAGATCAAAGTCGGGGAGCGTATCGGGGTGCAGAAGCGAAATCTTCTCGGTCTTGAGCGCCCAAGTCATGTCGATCGCGGGGCCCGTGGCGCCAATGCACTCAAGAATGGTGTTGTAGGCCCAGATGCGGTCGTCCTGTCCGATCATGGATCGGTGGATGGCGTACTCGATCAGGCCCTGCGCGGCTTCGCGCACGTCGGTCATTACAGCCATGCTGTGTAGGCCCCCTTGTCAGAGATAGCGTAGTGACGGGCAGAACCCTCGCCCAGCCAGCCGTTCATCTTGGTAATGAAGGTATCGACCAGATCGAGCGGCACGAAGGCCTGGATGGTGCCGCCAAAGCCGCCGCCGTGGATGCGGACGGCGCCGCGGCCGTCGAGCACGTGCTCGGCCAGCGCCAGGGCATACATGGAGGGCTGCTCGGAGCCCAGCTTGGCAACGACATTCTGCAGGTACATGGCAGAGCTGGCGCCGGACTCGCGCGTCAGGGTCAGGAACTGGTCGATGTCGCCGGCGTTCAGGGCTGCCCAGCGCTTGTCGACCAGGCCGTTCTCGTACCAGTAGTGAACGGCGCGCAGGCAGGCGCGGTCGCCCAGCTTGGCGCGCAGCTCGGGCAGCTTGGCGTCAAAGTCGGCAACGTCCACCTCGCACAGGCGCGCCTTGCCAAACTCGGCGGCAACATCCTGCATCTCGCGCGGCACGGCGGCATAGTCGTCGGTGGCTGCCACGTGGTCGGCGCCCACCTTAACGAGCACGAGCGCATAGCCGTGATCCTCAAAGTTGAGCTCGAGCTTCTGAGTTTTAGGCTGAGCCTGGTCCTCAAAGTCCATGTAGGCAAGGCCGCCCAGGCACACGGCGGCCTGATCCATCAGGCCGCAGGGCTTGCCGTAGTAGTTGTTCTCGGTGCGCTGGCTCATCTGCGCGAGCGCGACGGGCTCAATGGCGGGTGCGCCCCAGAGCGTCTCCATGGCGCGACCGTATGCGGCCTCGACGGCAGCGGAGCTGGAAAGGCCACCGCCCGAGGGGACGGAGCAGGTGAAGGCAAAGTCGAAGCCGTGGGGCTCAACGCCCAGAGTTGCGACCTCGTGGGCCATGCCGCGGACGAGGCTCGCGGACGTGCCCTTCTCGGACTCCTGAACATCCAGCGTGTCGAGCGTAATCTCAAAGCTGGGGTAGCCCTCGTCGGCAACGCGGACCTTGTTGGTATCGGTCGCCACGGCAATGCCGTCGACGGCGACATCGAGCGAGCCGGCGATAACGTGGCCGCCCTCGTGGTCGGTGTGGTTGCCGCTGATCTCGGAGCGGCCGGGCGCGTGCACGTAGAGCACCTGGCGGTCGCCGATGGGGCCAAACTCCTCCTCAAACAGCTTGGTGAGCGTGGCGAGCGTCTTTTCGTCGGGGGTGGTCATGGGGGTCCTTTCCTTGGCGCGTACGGACGATTTTTGCATCGTTATGAGTACGTTAACAATTTGAAGCGGCACGAACTCAGCATCCACAATGCCGCACGTTAAGGGCTATGTTAACGTACTCATAACACAACGCTTATCACTTTTTGAGAATCTGGTAATCGGTCGAAATTCGGCCGTGAACGGTAGTGCCGTATGGACTTATAGAGCAGAAGAGCTGCAGCTAGAAAAAGTAGAGTACGTTAACATGCGTCCGGCGATTGCGGCCCTCCGCGCGGGCTCAATTCCTGCACGGGGCCGGCATGCACGCTATTTTGATCTCGCAAGGGTGAAGGTGATCTTGTGGCAAGGCGCCCCTCCAACGATACCGGCTCGCGTCCGGTTTCCATGGCCGACGTCGCCCGCGCTGCTGGCGTTTCGCAGCAGACGGTCTCGCGCGTCGCCAACGGCCTGCCCAATGTGAACGAGCAGACGCGCCAGCGTGTGCAGGCTGCCATGCAGGAGCTTGGCTTTCGCCCGAGCTATGCCGGCCGTTCGTTGCGCGACGGTCGCTACCATTCGGTTGGCTTATGCGTCAACGATGTCACCAAGTTTGGGAACCTGACGATGATTGACGGCATCGCCAGCGCCGCTCGTGAGCATAGCTGCGCCATTACGCTGGTCGAGATGTCCAAGACCGAGGAGTTTTCGCTTGCCGAGGCCACGCGTCGCATGGCGGCCCTGCCGGTCGATGGCATCATCATCGGCATGAGCCGCATGGCGCCCGACTTTGAGGCGTTTGATCCGCTACCGGGGATCGGCACGGTTATCGTCACCATGTATGCGCATCCGCGCGTGACCACGGTCGATTCCGACCATTACGGCTGCTCGCTGCTGCTTATGGATCACCTGTTTGAGCTCGGCCACGAGCAGATTCGCTATATTGGCGGCCCGTCCTTCTCGGTGGACGAGCAGTTCCGCCGCGCCGGCTGGCAAGACGCGCTCGAGCGCAGGCATATCGAGCCGGTGGAGCCGCTCGAGGGCGACTGGTCTGCCAACAGCGGCTACGAGGCCGGCAGGTATCTGGCCGAGCACGACCGCACCATGACGGCGATCTATGCGGCAAACGACCAGATGGCAAATGGCGCCATCGCCGCGCTGCGCGATAGCGGCCTGCGCGTGCCCGAAGACGTGAGCGTGGTGGGTGTCGACGATTCGCTCGACGATTTTGTCGCGCACAACGAACTCACGACCGTCCGGTTCGATCTACATCAGCGCGGACGCGAGGTGTTTGAGCATGCGGTTCCCAAGGAGGGGACGCCGGGCAAACCCGTTGCGATCCGTATCCCCGGCCAGCTCATCGTTCGACATAGCACGGCGGCACCGCGCGCGTAGTTTGCGCAGGTCAACGGTGCGTTATTGCGTTTGGATAACAAACGGTAAGGATGCCGGCAGATGGCTGTTGGGATGCAGCCGAGTGCTATGATAGACGGGTTCTTTTGTCTATCTAGGAGGCTTTGCCTGATGGAGATCACCAAGGATATCCGCTATATCGGTGTCGATGATCACGACATCGACCTGTTCGAGGGCCAGTACGACGTGTCCGAGAACGGCATGGCGTACAACAGCTACGTTATCTTGGGCGAGAAGATCGCTGTCGCCGATTCGGTCGACGGCGGTTTTGTCGACGAGTGGCTCGGCAACCTCGAGGCCGTGCTCGACGGCCGTACGCCCGACTACCTGGTCGTTCATCACATGGAGCCCGATCACTCTGCCGGCATTGCCGCCTTTATGGAGCGCTATCCCCAGGCCCAGATCGTGGCCAGCATGGGCGCCTTCCGCATGATGGTCAACTACTTTGGCACCGATTACCCCGAGCGCAAGATGGTCGTCAAAGAGGGCGACGTGCTCGATCTGGGCGGCCACAGCCTAACCTTTATCGGCGCTCCCAACGTGCACTGGCCCGAGGTGCTCTTCTCCTATGAGGCCACCGACAAGGTGCTCTTTAGCGCCGACGGCTTTGGCAAGTTTGGCGCCAACGACATCGAGGATCCCGAGGGCTGGGCTTGCGAGGCACGCCGCTACTACTTTGGCATCGTCGGTAAGTTCGGCAAGTTCGTGCAGGCCGTGCTCAAGAAGGCCGCCGACCTGGACATCCAGATCATCTGCCCGCTTCATGGTCCTGTTCTTAGCGAGAACCTGGGCTACTACCTCGACACCTATAACACCTGGTCGAGCTATCAGCCCGAGGACGAGGGCATTACCATTGCCTACGCGAGCGTCTACGGCCACCTGAAGGCTGCCGTCGAGGAGCTTGCATCTGCGCTCGAGGCTCGCGGCCAGAAGGTTTCCGTCTTTGACCTGGCTCGCGACGACATGGCCGAGGCCGTTGAGGATGCGTTCCGCTACGACCGTCTGGTGCTCGCCTCCATCACCTATCAAGGCGAGATCTTCCCGTTCATGAGCACCTTCATCCACGCGCTCGCCGAGCACGCCTATCAGAACCGTACGGTGGCGCTCGTTGAGGCCGGCTCCTGGGCGCCCACCGCGGCCAAGGTTATGACCAAGGAGCTCGAGGTTATGAAGGACATCACCCTGACGCAGAACAAGGTGACCGTCCTGGGCTCGCTCAACGACGCCTCGCGCGCTCAGATCGAGGTTCTCGCCGACGAGCTGTCCAAGTAGCGACACATTCACTTCTGATGCTCAACCACCACAAAGGAGACCTTTGTGGTGGTTTTTGTTTAAGCGCCGGCGATGACGAGGGCTGGACGTGAGCTGTCAGTGGCCTCGGCGATCGAGGTGGCGACGGCATGATCGGGGTCTCGGTCCATCACGATGGTGTCGACATCTGCCAGCTCGGCAAAGCAGTACATGCCACGTCCGTTAACCTTGCTGGCGTCCATGAGGGCGACGCTTTGACGGGCGGCACCGACCATAGCCGCTTTGGTCTCGGCCATCTGCGGAAAGTCGGTCGTAAAGCCGCAGCTGGGGACAAAAGCGCCAGGGCACATGACGGCAAGATCGGCATGGACCATTTGGAGCGCTTGCATAGTGAGCGGTCCGTACAAATAACGATGGCCTTTGCGCAACGCCCCGCCCAGCATGACGACATCGACTGAGGGCATGCTCTCGTCGATGTAATCGGCAATGGTAATGTCTGCTGTGATGACGGTGATACCGTCGCGTTGATCGAGGAGCCGGACGAACTCGAGCGCCGTGGTGCCCGAGTCGACGAGCAACGTGTCGCCGTCATTGACGAGCTCGATGGCGCTTTGCGCGATGGCCTGCTTGGCGGCGACGTTGACATTGATGCGGCGATCCTGCGTGGAAACGGTTAGGCGTTTGTGGAGCGATACGGCACCACCATGTGTGCGGCGCAGCTTGCCTGCTTCGGCGAGCGCGTCAAGGTCGGCGCGGGCGGTGACGGAGGACACGCCAAAGGTCTGGGCGATTTCTGCTACCTGCACCGAGGCATTATGATCGAGCATTTCCAAAATGGCGGTACGGCGTTCGTCGGCAAAGGCACGGTTGGTGGCTTGGGCCATGCTTGCTCCATTCTCGGCTAAATTTGCAGGAATTGTGTTGACTCTATTTTCGTTCATTTTCTTTTTGAGTAAGAAAACACCTTTCGATTACTTATCTTTTCTATAAAAGAAAGACGCTCAACGCCCAAAATTCAATATCGATCATGTCCACTCGGCTCCAATTCCTTCCGTTTACTTTTCAAAAACGACGGTATTGACCTGCATGGGCTCAATATCTCGCACGTGCAAAGACGCTGAATTTCATACAATGAGCGCAGTAAAACGCAAGGTAAAACGCCTTGTGAACAACTACGCCCGATGTCCAGATGCGGGCGAGGGAGAGGAGCAAACGCTCATGGCACTTGTTACCACCGAAAAGATGCTCAAGGACGCTCAGGCCGGCCACTACGCCGTCGGCGCGTTCAACGTCGAGAACCTCGAGTTTGTTATGGCCGTTCTGGCCGCTGCCGAGGAGACCAGGTCCCCCGTCATCATGCAGACCACCCCGGGCACCATCAAGACCGCTGGTCTGGACTACTTCTACGGCATGGTCAAGGCTGCCGCCGAGCGCGCTTCCGTGCCCGTCGCTCTGCACCTCGATCACGGCGATGGCTATGACCGCTGCATGCAGGCTTTCCGCACGGGCTACACCTCTGTCATGATCGACGGCTCGCACGAGTCCTTCGAGGACAACATCGCTCTGACCAAGTCCGTCGCCGACGCTGGCCGCGCCATGGGCGTGCCCGTCGAGGCTGAGCTTGGTAAGGTTGGCGGCAAGGAGGACGACGGTCCCGCGGTTGAGGGCGAGAGCCCCTACACCGATCCTGCTGAGGCCAAGGAGTTCGTCGAGCGTACCGGCTGCACTTCCCTCGCTATTGGTGTTGGCACCAGCCACGGTGTGTACACGAGCGATCCGCACATCGAGCAGTCCGTGGTCAAGGCCATCCGCGACGCCGTCGACGTGCCGCTGGTTCTGCACGGCACCTCCGGTGTGCCCGATGAGCAGGTTGCCGAGGCTGTGAAGAACGGCATCTGCAAGGTCAACTACGCCACCGAGCTGCGTCAGGCCTACACCAAGGGCTTCATGGCCTACATGGCCGAGAACCCTGCCTGCTTCGATCCCAAGAAGCCGGCCAAGGAGGGCATGCGTGAGATCACCGAGCTGGTTAAGATCCGCATGACCAATCTCAACTCTGTGGGCAAGGCAGAGTAACAGCAAAGGTACTCCGACTCGCTACATATCCCGGGGAGGGACGAGGGCTTAGTTCCCCAATCGTCCTCGGGCATGCAAAAAGCCTCGCTGCGCACTTCGTGCGGCGAGGCTTTTTGCCCCCTGCGGAAAGATTGGGGAACTAAGCCCTCGTCCCTCCCAAGTTGACCTTCTCGAGGTCGTCGCCCTTGTGGCGTTAGGACTGAAAATAATAAGAAGCCTTCGCGCTGTGGAATGATTTTGGAAACTAAGTACGGGGACCCGCCCAAACCGTCCTGCTCAATCGCCCTTGTGGTGTTGGGGCTGAAAGGGTGGGGCGCGGGGGTTACTTGGTTGTTAGGGTTAGCAGGTCGTTGGGGGTTTTGAGGTTGTAGGTGGCGTTTGGGATGTCTTGGTGTGATCCCCATGCTGCTCTGGCAAAACTGACCCCTGCTGAAGTTGCGCATTGTTCGTCGTAGACGGTGTCGCCAACGTAGACGACGTTGCCAGGATTCGCGCCCGTACGTCGGAGATATTCGAGCATGGGTGCGGGCGAAGGCTTGTGCTCGGTTGTGTCTTCGACAAGGATGATGTGTTCAAAAAACTTGTCGAAGCCAAGGGGTGCTATTTCTTCTGCGTATTCGTCGCGCGCGCGTGAGGAGACAATGCCAAGTTTGCAGCCGTTGTCGGAGAGTGTTGCGATAACTTCGTGCAAACCTGGAAACACGCTGATGGTGCTTTTAAAGCTGGCGGCAACTTGGCACCAGCGATCCAACGTTGCTTGCGAGTAGATTCCAAGTTTCTCAAGAGCATCCTTGCCGGGTATGCCGAGGGCAAATTCAAGCTCGTTTCGGGGGAGCGTTTTGCCGGTCTCTTCTTGGACAATCTGGGCAAGCGATGACAGAACGCTTTCTTCTGTATCTGCCAATGTTCCATCAACATCAAACACGATATGGTCAAAGTGCTTCATATGGTTGCTCCTATCTGTTGTTTGCCTGCAAGTTTGATGCAGTGACAGAAGAAGGGCTAGCGAGATTTCTGCCTGGTACTATCGAAATTCTGCCTCACTGCTCGATAGTTCGAAGGAGTGCATCCCATTTGTTCTTTAAATACCTGGCCTAGATGGCTTGCTGTCGCAAATCCGCATTGGCGCGCGACCGTCTGTACCGTTCGCGTGGTGTGTGTCAAAAGCTCGCAAGCACGGTTGATGCGGTATGCGCGTAGATATGCCGCCGGGGTCGTTCCTGCGCAAGCTTCGATAATGCGGTAACACTCTCTGTCGCTAACGCCGGCTGCAGATGCCATCTGGGGCACATCTATAGTGTCTGCATAGTTTGAGCGGATAAAGTCCAGGATTGCCTTGAACTGTACGTCGCGGCTGGTCATCCAAGAGGCGTCGTCGGAGGAAAAGAGCGGTTCAGCTTTGGCATAGATCTGAACCCAGAGTTCTGACAGGTTATTTCGAAGCGCCATCTCGTTCTGTGGCTGTTGAAGATCGTGGTTAAAGGAGCTCTTCAACAAATCGATAAAGGGCATATCGTCGGGGTTGGTGGGCGACCATTTGAGCACATCGAAGCTTCGACATTGCAGTAAAGGATTGATGTAGCGCTTTTGAAGGCGTCCCGCGGGATCGCCGAGCATCGACGGCTGAAAGATATGCAGCATTTGAATGGCTGGCGCCGAATTGGGTGATTGCAGCGTGCTGTGCAAAACGCCGCCGTTGATAAAGCCGGCGGACCCTTCCTCAAAGCGTACGTGCTCATGAGCCGCGCGCGTTCGATACTCAATCGCTCCCTGCTCCATGTAGAAAAGCTCAACTTCGGAATGCCAGTGCCAGGGGACGGAATTGCCCGGATAGCGAGCGAATTCTGCGCGTTCGGCAATATAGGGCCAGTCTTCGGCGGTCTCGGGAAACGCTTCCTCGCGTCCTCCGCGGTGCAATTCTATGTGATCCATGTTTCGCATGGCATCAGTATAAAGCGCGATGGGCTTAGATTGCTCTTGCCTGTTCGGGGAACGCCTTGTTTAGGGATGCTTGGAGCTTTTCGAAGGATGCTCGCAAGTTGTGGCTCTGGTTGGTCGAGCGTTTGGCTTTTGTGGTGGGGGAGTCGAGGAGGCCGTCTCTCTGTGTCGGGGGGAAGGAGAAAAGGTCTGCATGTTTTAGGGATGGCTGCTGTGCTGCGTCATTGGAAGAATGCATGCTTATGCGGCCTCCTCGATGTCCACCAATAGATTGCGCTCGGGGTATGCTGCTAGGTCCCGTGCGCTGGCAGTATTATGCCGCGGCTGCTGCAAAGAAGCGCTAAAGAAAGGCTTAATGAGGTTTGACGTTGCGATGAAACCGCAGGTAAAAGCTATCGAGTAACACTCTTGAAAGGTTTTGAGCTTAAGGGCTTTCTAAGGTTTGTGACGTGGATGTGGCGCGGACGTGCGGAGCGTGTGAATGCTCGCTGTTAGCGCTGCGGCTCTGCGGCGCGCACCTGCTCGATGACCTTTTCCATCGTGGTGTCGATGCGGTCTTTTTTGAGCTCGCATTCCCAGATGGTTATAGGCGTCCAGCCCATTTGAGTGAGTGCTGCCACGGCGGTGCGGTCGCGCTCGACGTTGCGGCGAAACTTTGCCTCCCAAAACTCAACGTTGCGCTTGGGCTGGCTAGGGTTGCACTTGGGGCAGCGGTGCCAAAAGCAGCCGTTGACGAAGATGGCGATCTTGCGCCCGGGAAAGGCGATGTCGGGCTTGCCGGGTACCTTCCATTCCAAACGATAGCCCGTAAGGCCCGCGGCCCGTAGGCGCTGACGTACGAGCAGCTCGGGCTTGGTGTTGGCGCGCTTGTTGCCCTTCATGGACTTTTTGATGGCGGCGCGACGGCGGACCAGTTCGCGCTCGTCAGCGGAGAGGTCCGAGGTATCGATGCCGTCGAGCAGACCGGGCTTGGGACGCTTCTTGCTGCGGCGCTTGGCTTTGCGCTTGGGTTTGGTAACGGGCTCGTCGGCTGTGGTGGACTCGGTGCGGTTGGCGCCGTTGGTCTCAAGCCGATCTTCCTTCAACTCAATCAGCGCATCGATAAGCCCTTTGTCGGCGGGCATCCATTTCACCGTGGCAAGCGAGGTGCGCGGAATCCAACGGATATCAAGCTGACGGTCATGCTTCTGGGGCTCGTCGGATTCATCGGCGAGCGAGCAGTAATAGCACTCCATGGAGAGATGAAAATCGGGGTAGTCATACTCAACGGTATAGAAATCGCGCAGGTTGGTGACTTTGACCTGCAGCTCTTCCATGAGCTCGCGGCGTACGGCGTCCTCGGGCGACTCGCCGCGCATGAGCTTGCCACCGGGAAACTCCCAAAGTCCCTGCATGTCGCCATAGCCGCGCTGCACGGCAAGCAGCTCGTCAGATCCTTCCTTGCGAATGATCCCAGCGGCAACATGAACAGTCTTCAACAGGAGTCCTCTCTCAATATCAACACACGGCAGGCTAGCTACCCGTACCTTACACAACGGTAGGGCAAGCGTAAGCCATATCGATGGTAGCCGACTCGTCTTCTTGCGACTATAGATGCCGTAGACTAATCGCAAGAAAGGACTCGGTATGCAAACCACGCACATGGCGACCCCGGTACTGGAGGTCGCGCATCTCGAAAAGGTATATGGAGCGCTGGGCAACGTGACCCGCGCGCTCAACGACGTCAGCTTTACCGTCAACCGCGGCGAATTTGTTGGCATCATGGGCGCTTCGGGCTCGGGCAAGTCGACGTTGCTCAACTGCGTGTCGACCATCGATAGCGCCACAAGTGGCACGATCCGCATCAACGGGCAGGACGTGACGCGCATGAAGCAGGCTAAGCTTTCGCAGTTCCGCCGCGAGGAGCTCGGCTTTATCTTCCAGGACTCCAACCTGCTCGATACGCTCACGGCACGCGAGAACATCGCCCTGCCGCTCACCATCGCCCGCACAAACTCGGCAGAGATCTCGACCCGCGTGCAGGATGTGGCAGCGCGTCTGTCCATTAGTCAGATGCTCGACAAGTATCCCTACCAGATGTCCGGCGGTCAGCAGCAGCGCGTTGCCGCGGCTCGTGCGCTCGTCACCGACCCCACCATGATCATGGCCGACGAGCCCACCGGCGCCCTCGATTCCAAGAGCGCTCGCCTGCTGCTCGAGAGCCTGGAGGCCCTTAACCGCCGCCTACGCGCTACCGTGCTCATGGTCACGCACGATAGCTTTGCCGCCAGCTACACGAGCCGTGTGCTGTTTATCCGCGACGGCAAGATCTTCACCGAGCTGCGCCGCGGCGACACCGACCGCCGAGAGTTCTTCGACCGCATTATGGAGGTCGTTGCCATGATGGGCGGTGAGGGCTCCGATGCTCTGTAAACTCGCTTGGGGCAACGTTCGCCGCGCCGGCCGCGACTACCTCGTCTACCTTTTGACGCTCACCCTGGGCGTCACGGTCTTCTATGCCTTTAACACCATCTCGATGCAGGTCGACATCGCCGGCATCGATGAAGAGGGCTTGGCGCAGGTTATGGGCAGCATACTCGGCGACCTGACGTACTTTTTGGCCGGTGTCATGGCCTTTTTGATGGTGTATGCCAATAACTTCATCATGAAACGCCGCAAGAAGGAGTTTGGCCTGTACCAGGTGCTCGGTATGGGGCGCGGGCGCGTCGCCACGATCATGGCGCTCGAGACCGTGATAGTATCGGTCGTGGCCTTTGTCGCCGGCATTGTGCTGGGTGTGGGACTCTCCCAGCTCATGACGTTCTTTACGGCCTCGCTCTTTAAGACACAGATCGCCAATTTCCACTTCTTTTTCTCGGTGCATGCGTTCAATCTGACCCTTGCCTGCATGCTCGTAATGTTTGTGCTCACGCTACTGCTGAACCTTCGCGCCGTGCGTCGTACCAAACTCATCGAGCTTATGGGTGCCGAGCGTCGCAACGAGAGCATCAAGACACGCAACCCCTGGATCGCGATTGCCATCTTTGCCGTGGGCGTGGTGCTTGTGGGCGTGGCCTATTACCGTCTGCTACGTGATGGGTTCCCGCTAACCGCGACGGACAGCAAGCTGCAAGAGGCCATGAACCAGTTTGGTATTACGACCGCTATGGTTACCGTGGGCACCTTTGCTCTGTTCTGGGGACTCTCGGGCATGCTCATCAAGCTGCTGCAGAGCCTGCGCGGCGTGTATTGGCGCGGCCTCAACATGTTTACCGTGCGCCAGCTTGCGGCCAAAGTCAACACGGTGTGCTTTTCGATGGGCGTCATCGCGATGCTCCTGTTTTTGGCCATCACCTCGGTGACGTGTGGTATGTCGATTGCCAACGTGATGAATGAGAATCTGGAGCGCTATACGCCGGCCGATATGTCGCAGACGTATATCTATTACACGCCCGAAACGCTCGACTACTACAAGGAGTATGTCAATCCGTCTGAGGCCGATCGCATGGTGCTGGCCGATAGTACGGTCGATTTGTACTCCGCATGGCACGGCGATCCATGGCATGGCGATCGTAAGGGCAAGTCGGCGGACAACAACGACGAGACCGGCAAGAAGGTCAGTATCGCCGATGTTGCCGGTGAGCATGTGCAGATCGATTCGTATCTGAGTTACCCGCTTGGCGGCTCGGATCCTTCGGTGACTCCAAGTGAGATGTGCAAGACCATGGGCGAAAAGCTTCCCAGGGCGTTCGGGGGTAGCAATGCCGATACGATGGGCCTGTTTGTGACGCCGGCGAGCCAGTACAACAAACTGCGCCAGATGATGGGCGAGGAGCCAGTGAGCATTGGCCTCGACCAGTACTTGCTTACGTGTGATATGGGCGGTGATCTGGGCGACCTGTACACCAAATACATGGCCGGCGGCCATACCCTCACCTTGGGCGGGCATGAGCTCAAGCCCGCAACCGATAAGTCGGACAAGGACACGGCGGCCATCGCCAACTCGGCGATGAGCAGTAATCCGGGTACCGTCGTCGTTGCCGACGAGCTGTTGTCCCAGCTTAAGCTGCAGCCGTATTCCAGTAGCCTGCTCGTTAACTACAAACAGGGGATGGATACGACTGAGGCAGACGAGAGCATTAAATACACGGTGCTCGACAATCTGCTCGTTGACGGCAAGGAGCCGGGGTCGTGGGGAATCTTCATTACACGCTCCGAGATGTACACGCAGGCGGCGCAGATGAACGGCATGATTAGCTATTTGGCCATCTACATTGGCTTTGTACTGGTCGTTGCGTGCGCGGCGATACTGTCGATCCAGCAGCTCTCCAATGTGGCCGACGGCAGCCGCAGCTATCGTGTGCTGGCACAGATCGGCTGTGACGACCGCCAGATCCGCCATTCGGTGATGGCGCAGCAAGCGGTATTCTTCCTGTTCCCGCTGGCAGTGGGGCTGGCTCACTCCTTTGTGGCGCTCAAGGTGATCATCGAGCTGGTGAGCACGTTCGGCAACATGAGCATAGGCGGCACCGTGGGCCTCACCTGCGCGATCTTCCTGGCAGCCTATGGTGGTTACTTCCTGGTGACCTACCTCATGAGCACCGGCATGGTACAAGCCGCCATCGCCACCCGCTACAGCGAGTAGCCAACCTGGTGCAGAACAAAATCATCGCAGGTTGAGCATAAGTCAGCGAAAGCGCCCCTAGGCGAGCAAGGTGACGTGAAAGAGAAGGGAAGCGTACTTTGGTACGCGACCGACGATTGAACGTCAGGTTGCCGCTCTGGGGCGTTTGCAGCGTCGAGCCGTTACGCGGTTTGGTAAAACCGCGTAACCTCATCGCTTCCAAAAGTGGAGGATGAGCGTCGTGCGGTTTTGCTGTTCGGTTTTGACCAGGATGTTGTGGATGTGGGTCTTGACGGTGCCCACGGCAAGGAATAGCTCGTCAGCGATCTCTTGGTTCGATTTGCCCAGTACGACCAGACGCATAACTTCGGTCTCACGGTTGGAGAGCTTGTAGGCGTTGCGATAGAAGGGCATCTGCTCTTCGATGTGTCGATCAAGATCGCTGACGTTCTTTTCCTCGGGCGCCTCCTGCATGCGGATTGAAAGCACGGGGTAGGAGTAGATGATCAGCAGAATCGCAAAGTAGCAGGCAAAGACGTTTTCGCTAAAGTTGCGCTCGGACAGATATAGTTGCAGCCAAGAGGGCGCCAGACTCATGGGGACAATCAGAATGTTGTAGAAATCCTCGGCAACGATGCAACCGACCAGAATAGCGCCGATAATCAGGTGCTTTCGTTGGTTGTTAACGCGTGCCTTCAGCTCGACTTGCGTGCTCTTGCGTGCCGTCCAAAAGATATATAGCCCCACGAAAACAAGGAATACCTGACGCATCGTGTAGTAGAGCCATTGATGAATGGGGCCGTAGGGGACAGCGACGATAATCAGCAGCTCGCTCAGCAAGAACGTTGCGACGGGAATGACAAACTGCTTTTTTGAATGCTTGTCGAGCAAATCCATGGCAATGAGCCAAATAAAAGCCTGCGAAGCGGTCGCCACAAAGGTCCGCAACACAGGCATGGTAATTGAGTAATAGTCGCTGGCTGGAAAACTCTGGTTTTGCAGCGTGTATTCAAAAAAGAAAATCTCGGTCATCTCGATGGCATAGCAGATAAATACGCCGCTGCCATAGATAAAGAAGCGTCGACGAGACGAGGCATAGGCGGCAAGCGAGAGCACCGCCGTCACAATACAGATCACGAGTATCGCTAGGGTATAGAAGAACATCAGGGTGTTCATCTGTCACCGTCCCATCTCATTTATTCTATGGCCGAGTTCTGTATACCTTGTGGGATATAGACGTCTCAACCCTTCGTTTCATTGCGGATTAGGCGCCGAGATACAGCATAGCCGTATACCGTTCGCGGTTCTAGATGGTAAACCCCCTGTAAACTCTTGACCTGCGGGTTTATATTGGTTTAGAGGGGGTGTAACTCCATGAACGGTCTTTAATCCCGAATAAACTAGGTAAAAATTGCATACGGGTGAATGATGGTCTTGTCAACACGAGGCGTGATGTTCGAGCGCCTCATAGTAATAGTCGGCAAGACCGGCGGAAAGGAAATCGACATGGCACTGCCTAAGGATTTCATCGACACCAACGACTTCACCAAAGAGCAGATCCTGGCTATCGAGGATCTTGGTCTGGCAATGAAGAAGGCCATCAAGGTTGACGGTTATTATCCGCACCTGCTCCGCAACAAGAGCCTTGGCATGATCTTCCAGCAGGTCTCCACCCGCACTCGTCTTTCCTTCGAGACCGCTATGACCGACCTCGGCGGCCATGCTCAGTTCTATGGCCCTGGCACCATCCAGCTCGGCGGTCACGAGTCCCTGGGCGACACCGCTCGCGTTATGGGCTCGCTGCTCGACATCATGATGGCTCGCGTTGACCGTCACAAGGACGTCGTCGGCCTCGCCGAGGGCTCCGCTGTGCCCGTCATCAACGGCATGTCCGAGTTCAACCATCCCACGCAGGAGATGGGCGACCTCATGACCATGCTCGAGAACCTCCCCGAGGGCAAGAAGATCGAGGACTGCACCCTGGCCTTCATCGGCGACGCCACCCAGGTCTGCGTCTCCCTCATGTTCATCGCCTCCAAGGTCGGCATGAAGTTTGTCCAGTTTGGACCTAAGGGCCACCAGATCCCCGACGGCGGCCTGCACGTTGGCACCGTCGAGGAGCGCGCCGAGTTCGGCAAGCAGATGATGGCCATCGCCGAGGAGAACTGCAAGGTCTCCGGCGGCTCTGTCGTCATCTCCGACGACATCGAGTGCATCAAGGGCGCCGACTTCATCTACACCGACGTGTGGTATGGCCTGTACGACGAGGAGGTCTCGGGCGAGAACTACATGGACGTGTTCTATCCCAAGTATCAGGTCACCATGGACATGATGAACTTTGCCGGCCCCAACTCCAAGTTCATGCACTGCCTGCCGGCCACCCGCAACGAGGAGGTCGTCGACGGAGTCATGGACGATCCCGAGCGCTCCCTGTGCTGGGTCGAGGCCGAGAACCGCAAGCACTCCATCCGTGCTCTCCTTGCCGCCCTGGGCAAGCGCACCCCGCTCAACGACGAGGGTGTCGAGTACTCCGCCAAGGCTGAGCTCCACGCCGCTCTCGAGGCTCTCGAGCAGCTCTAAGCCTCAAGGCTTCTAAAAGCACGTTTGCGGGCGGCGGATGCTCGTCTCCTGTCGCCCGCTCACCGAGGCCCAAGCAATTGCCTTAATACCTTAGGGCCTCGGATCTGTCCAAGACTGAGCGAAGGAGCTCATCATGAGCGACGGAAAGAAAAAGCTTTCCTTCTTGACGGTCATTTCGACCATCATCTGCGTCGTCTTCGTTTGCGAGGCCGCCGCTCCTGCTGCTGCCATTGGCAACCAGCAGTTCTTCTGGTGGATCTTCCTGATCCTGACCTTCCTGCTTCCCTACGGCATGGTTGTCGCCGAGCTCGGTACCACCTATGACGGCGAGGGCGGCATTTACGACTGGGTACGCGATGGCCTGGGCGACAAATGGGGCGCCCGCATCTCGTACTACTACTGGGTCAACTACCCGCTGTGGATCGCCTCGCTGGCTACCATGTTCCCCGACATTTTGGGCATGGTCTTTGGCGTCGAGTTCAACTTGATCGCCAAGATGGGTATCGATCTTGCCTTTGTGTGGATCGTCTACCTCATGGGCCGCTCCAAGGCGGCCGACTCCGAGTGGGTCCTTAACGGTGGCGCCATCATCAAGGTCGCCGTTGCCGTTATCGTTGGCGCTTTGGGCATTTGGTATGCCATGGAGAACGGTTTTGCGAACGACATGTCCGCTGCCACCTTCCTGCCCGAGCTCACCAACACCAACGCTCTCGGCTACCTGTCGATCATCATCTTTAACTTCATGGGCTTCGAGGTCATCTGCACCATGACCGACGACATGGCCGATCCCGCTCGCGATATCCCCAAGGCTATCATCGTCGGTGGCCTGTCCATCGCCGTGATCTACCTGTTCGCTGGCTTTGGCATCGGCGCCGCCGTGCCGGCCGACTCCATCGATCCCGACTACGGCATGATCGTCGCAGTCCAGACCATGGTGGGCGACTCCATGATCTTTAAGGTCATCTGCATCGCCTTCCTGATCACCCTGTTCGCCAATATGGCCGCTTGGTCCTTCGGCGTTAACTCCGTTGCTCGCTACGCTGCCGAGCACGGCAACATGCCCAAGGTCTTCGCCTCGATGATCTCGGATGACGACATGCCCAACGGCGCCAACCTGGTCAACGCTGTCGTTGCCTCCCTGGTGCTGTGCCTGCAGCTCGTTCCCATCGACGCCATCTCCAACGGTGTCTTCTGGATGCTCTTTGGCACCTCTGTCGTCTTCCTGCTGTTGACCTACATCCCGATGTTCCCGGCGTTCCTCAACCTTCGTAAGAACGACCCCAACCGTGAGCGCATCTTCACGTTCCCGTTTAAGGGCGCCATGATGAAGGTCATGCTGGCCATCCCCTGCATCGAGCTGGTTCTTGCCATCGTTGCCACGCTGATCCCGTTCTCCGCTGCTGAAATTGGCGACAAGGTCCCGATGATCGTTATCTTCATCGTGCTCGTGCTCATCGGCGAGGTCGTCCGCGTCGTCAGCGCTAAGGGCCGCGAGACCGAGTACAAGGGTCTGACCCCTGAGCTCGCAGCCCAGCGTCTCGCTGAGGAGGCCGCCGAGGCCGAGGAGAACTAGAGCACCCGGTTCTGGGGCTCCAACCCTCCTCGTGTACCAACGCGCGCTTCGTCGGGCTTGTCGCTCCCGACTCCGGGCACTCTAGCCTCTTCGGAGGCGTGTCCAAGCGACAGGTTTGCTAACCATTCCCCCGGGGTGGGTGTGAGCGATAGCTCCGGTAACCACCGCCCACCCCAATCTCTCTTCCGTATCCTTCGTGCGTTTTGTCTCCGCGCACTTGGTTACGTCGTCGCTTGCCGGTGCGATTCCGTGAAAACCGGCACCGGGCGCCCCGACCTTTGCCGGGGAACGGGCGCCTACCATCTCTTGGTTTTAGGCTGCGGGTAACCCGCCCGCAGCAAGCGATCGTTCGATTTGGAGGAAATCTTATGCGTACGATCACCGAGTCCGAGTCCACCCCCAAGGCCGACGGCTTCTTCATGCCCGCCGAGTTCGCCCCGCAGGATCGCGTGTGGATGGGCTGGCCCCACCGCACCGACACCTGGGCCCACGGCGCCAAGCCGGCCCAGAAGCAGTATGCCGCCATCGCCCGCGCCATCTCCGAGTTCACCCCGGTCTATATGTGCGCCAACCAGGTCGACTACGCCAACTGCAAGGCCGTCTTCGAGAACGACGAGAACGTCACCGTCATCGAGATGACCACCGACGACGCCTGGTTCCGCGACACTGCCGCCACCTACGTCATCAACGGCAAGGGCGAGAAGCGCGCCAACCACTGGCACTTCAACGCCTACGGCGGCCTCGTCGACGGCCTGTACTTCCCGTGGGACAAGGACGAGCAGATCGCCCTCAAGATGGCTGAGCTCTCCGGCTGCCGCCGCTATCGTCCCGACGACATGATCCTCGAGGGCGGCTCCATCACCGTCGACGGCGAGGGCACCCTTGTCGTGACCGACCAGTGCCTGCTTTCCCCGGGCCGCACCTGCTCTGCGGTTCTGGAGGAGGAAGAGGATCCCGAGTCCATCTGGCCCAAGTACCGCAAGAAGTTTGAGCCCTGGAGCGAGGAGCTTCGCGCCTACATGGACGAGCACCTCAAGGATTACCTGGGTGTCGAGAAGGTCATCTGGGTCAAGGAGGGCATCGACCCCGAGGAGACCAACGGCCACATCGACGACGTCGCCACGTTCATCGCGCCGGGCGTCATGGCCTGCATTTGGACCGACGATCCCGAGTATCCGTTCTACGAGCAGTGCCACGCTGCCTACGAGACCCTCTCCAACGCCGTCGACGCCAAGGGCCGCAAGATGAAGGTCTACAAGCTCTGCATGCCCGTGAACCCGCTGTTCATGGACCAGGCTTCCTGCGACACCATCGACGCCGACGAGAACGCCGAGCCGCGCGTCCCCGACGAGCCGCTGATCGCCTCCTACATGAACTACCTCGTGACCAACCACGGCGTTATCGTCCCGCAGTACGGCGACGAGAACGACCAGCTGGCCGTCGACACGCTCCAGAAGATCTACGACGAGGTCTGGGGCGAGGGCGTCTACAAGTGCGTCGGCGTTCAGTCCGAGCAGGTCGTCTTCGGTGGCGGCAACATCCACTGCATTACTCAGCAGGAGCCGTCCGCGTAATTGTCTGTCTTCCCGAGGCACGGCACCTTGCCCTTCAATCGTCGGGCATGACCCTTAAGGTCTATGCCCTCCTCTTTCAGGGCAATCTGCCGCACCTCAGAAACCCAGCCGATCAATCGGACAGTCGGTGAATCGCACCGTGACCATCTTGGGGCATTGATGGTCGGTTTATTCGATGTCTTGGTCGGCTGGGTTTTTCTTTGGGCACTCCGTTGCCTCCACTTCGGAGTGCCCGCCTCTTTGATTGAGTACGCGTCTGATCTGGGATTTATTGCGGGTTAGGCCAATTGTTCGCTTGAATATCCCAGGTCAGACGCGTCTTCAATTGCCAAAAGATTCCGGTCGCAATCGCGGCCGTTTTGATCGGAGTATCTATGTACCAGCGTATCGTTATCTACACGCGCCTGTTCCGCGAGCGTTGGTCCAACAATTGCATCCTCTCTTCTCTTTGGGATGGCACCTGCACCGGTGACGCGGCCTGCAACCCTACCTTGGGCTGCGCCTTCGGTACAGATGCCATCCTTTTTGCTGTAGGGGAAGCGTGCCATGGCAGGTAAAAAGTTCTCCCTGTTCGAGGTCATCCTCTCGGTTATCTGCGTTGTCTTTACCATCGAGGCGGCTGCTCCGGCATCTGCCATGGGTAACGTGCAGTTCTTCTGGTGGATCTTCCTTATCATTACGTTTTTGCTTCCCTATGGCCTGGTGGTGGCCGAGCTCGGTACGGCGTTCGATTCCGAGGGCGGCCTGTACGACTGGGTTCGCCTGGGCTTGGGAGACCGTTGGTGTGCACGCTGCTCCTGGTGCTATTGGGTCAACTTTCCACTGTGGGTGGCAAGTATCGCCTGCATGTTCCCCAGTGTCATCAATGCGGTATGGGGCATCGAATTTTCGCTTGGGGTCCGAATTGCCATCGAGCTTGCCTTTGTGTGGGGCGTCACGGTCATGGCAATGCAGCCGGTGGCCGAGGCCGATTGGGTCATGGATGGCGGCGCCGTCATCAAGGTGCTCATTACCGCCGTGGTGGGAATCATCGGCATCTGGTTTGCCTGCAACAACGGCTTTGCCAACGATATGTCGTTTAAGACATTTGTCCCCGATCTGGGAGACACTAACTCACTGACGTATCTTTCAATCATCCTATTCAACTTTATGGGCTTTGAGGTGGTCGCGACCTTTGCCAGCACGATGAAGAACCCATCGCGCGATATCCCCAAGGCGGTTATCGCCGGTGGCGTTGCCATCGCGGCGATCTACATTATCTGTGGCATCGGTATTGGAGCCGCGGTTCCCACCGAGCAGCTTTCACTCGATTCGGGCATTGTGGACGCGGTTGCCGCCATGGTGGGGCGCGCTCACCCGCTGACGATGGTCGTGGGCGTGGCCTTTCTGGTAACGCTGTTTGCCAACATGATCTGTTGGAGCTTTGGCGTCAACAACGTGGCGAGCTATGCCGCGCGCCATGGCAACATGCCGCGTCCCTTTGCGCTGGTGTCCAAGAAGACCGGCATGCCCAACGGCTCGGCACTCATTAACGGTTGTTTTGCCAGCTTGGTGCTGCTACTTCAGATTCCGCTGGGTGAAGGTTCCGACGTCTTTTGGGTCTTCTTCTCGATGAACGTCGTCTTTCTGCTCATGAGCTATATCCCGATGTTCCCGGCGTTTTGGCGCCTGCGTAAATACGACGACCGCCCGCGTGTGTTTCGCGCGCCCTTCGAGGGCAAGGTGCTTGCGGTAGCGCTTGCGGTGCCGGTGGTAGAACTCGTGCTTTCGATTGTTGCGACAATCGTGCCGCTTAACAGCTCGCCCGCCGAGATGTCAAAGTTGCCGATCCTCATGGGTGTGGTGATCGGCGTGTTGCTGGGCGAGGTTTCGCGCCTCATATCGCGCCGCGGCCGCAGCATCGACAATCCCGGCGTTGGCGCAAGGGGGACAGGTCGCTTTGCACCAAAACAGTAGCGCCGCGAGTTGTGCGGTGCTAGATGCATCTTGGATTACTGCTCACGCTGCTCGGGATCAGATGCGAGCTTGGGTGCAAAGTAGGGGACGTGGCCCAGGTAGGGGCAGCTGTCCGAACGCGCCTCAACGGCGCAGGGGACATTGTCGTAGGTCATGGAAGAACCGAGTCGGGTGATGGCCTTGGCGGCGGGCGCGACGAGCATCTTGAGCGGAGCGATCGGTGTCATGGCATCTCCTTTCATCGGTGAGACACAGCTTGTTTATCTAAACGATACAGTACGTTTAATCGGTGAGTCTAATCTTGCGGCAAAGAATCTGTCAACATCCTCACAGCATCTAGACAGGGGAGGCGGGCATGAGTTTCGCGTTCTATATCTACACCACGATTATCATGGGTGTGGCTCTGGTGACCAGTGCCGTGGCATTGGTGGTTTGGCTCATGACGCGCCGTCGCGACAGCCTCGTGGCCGCGGCGGGTTTTTTGCTCTATATGCTCGATATGTCGGTCATCTTTTTTGACGAGTACAATCGGCTCAAATACGACTACGCCGTTACCTTTAGCGAGCCGCTGCAGCACCCCTTGCTGCGCTGCGTGCTTGGTATTGCCATCTATGCCTGCGTGGTGCTATGGATGTTTGCGCGCTTGCGCAAAAGACCGACGTCGCGCATGCTCGGACTCGCTATCGTGCCGTTTTCAATCTTGCAATTGCTGCTGGTGCCTCGCAGCGGCGCTGCCGGAGAGGTGCAGCAGTATCTCTTTTGGCTCACGCGTGACCTGGGTAATGTAGGATGTCTTGCCTATGCCGCCTGGCATTACCGGTACAGAGCAACGCGTGTTGAGAAACTCGACCTCGACCGCTCAAAGCTCTTTTGGAAGGTGGCCTTCGTTCTTGTGTTTTGCGTGATCGCCGAGGACACCTACATGATCTTGTTCTGCCGCCCCGACTCCCAAAACCCCGTCATCGGCCTCTTTTTGTGGTATCTGTCCGAGCGCAATATCTCCGAAAACGTGCTGCTCGTGGTATGCGCGGCTCAGCTTTTTTGCCAGTTTAGCCATATCCTGCGTGTGTATGCCCGTCATCCGCGTGCCGATGAGGACGTGGCAGCCGAGAGCGCAAGCTCTGAGGACGATCTCGCATCGCGTGTGGTGATTTATGCCGACGCCCATAAGCTGTCACGGCGCGAGCAGGAGGTGCTCACGCTGGTGCTGAAGGGCAACGACGCCCAAAACATCGCCAGCGAGTTGGTCATCAGCCCTGGCACGGTCAAGGCACACTTGCATCGCATCTACGTTAAAAGCGGCGTCTCCAACCGAGATGACCTTATAGATACCTTTTGGCGTTCCTAGCCTCATTCTTCCTCGCATGCGGGTCTTGCTGTGTGGGCGGCCACACCGTTGGGCGTAATGAAGCGGTAATAATCTCAGACAATAAACCTGCAGGTAAAGCGTGTAAACCTGCTTAAACTGACCGTTTGCGGTCCCTGGCCTTGGCACGGGTTTGCCCCTGTGTATCAATGGGTGTAGCGCGAAGCCGCGGACGTGGGACAGACGTCCGAGCACGGCTTGTAGGCACGCGCCGATGCGGGAGCGCTACGCTCCCAACCGAGTGCCCACGCGGGCGGTGCGTCCGCGTTACAACCAAAGATGCCTGAGGAGGCTCGCATGGACAAGGCTGATGTAGTTATCAAGAGCGACGCCGTCTTTACCGGCGATGGGCTCGAGCCGTTTAAGGGCGGCGTTGCCGTGCGGGGCGATAAAATCGTTGCCTGCGGTGACGATGCTCACCTGGCACCGTTTATCGGTCCCGATACCGAGGTGCGCGACTTTGGCGACCAGCTCGTCATGCCCGGCCTGA
The DNA here is from genome assembly GCA_036298675.1 of Collinsella sp. Classification (GTDB taxonomy): domain Bacteria; phylum Actinomycetota; class Coriobacteriia; order Coriobacteriales; family Coriobacteriaceae; genus Collinsella. The sequence continues at coordinate 93,486 of JAXJIO010000025.1, forward strand.
TCGACTCGCACACGCATTTTGCCCAGGGCGCGTTTATGACCGACCCCGATTTTGCCGTCAACCTCATCGACTGCACCAGTTTTGAGATGGCGATGGAACGTGTCGTGGCGTTTGCGGCCGACCATCCCGATAACGAGTGGATTCTGGGCTGCCAGATTATCCAGTTCCAGTGGGATGTCCCCGAGATGCCCACGGCCGCGATGATCGATGAGTACATCTCCGACCGCCCGGTATTTCTGCAGCAGGTTGACTTGCATACCTTTAGTGCCAATACCTGCGCCATCAACAAGGTGGGAGTAACTTCGCAGACGCCCGATCCCGCAGGCGGCAAGATCCTTAAGGATGCCGACGGCAATCTGACGGGCGTGTTTTCCAACAACGCCGGCGCCTTCTTTATGGACGAGGTCTACGACCCAGCGCCCGAGGTTGTTGACGCGTCGTTTGCAAAAACCGCCCGGCGCGCCAATGCCCTGGGAATCACTACGGTCGGCATGGTCAATCCTACGTTTGTGAGCATGGAAAACCCGTATGCGGTGTTGGCAGGTCTTAATGCCAAGGGCGACTTGCCGCTGCGCGTGTTCCTGTACACCGACCTGTTCGAAAACGAGTCCTTGACGCTCGAGCAGATCAAGGAGAAATACGCCTTCCCGGGTACGCAGGTGGAGTGGCACGGCTTTAAGCAGTTCCTTGATGGTGTGTGCTCCGACCATACCGCCTGGATGCTTGAACCCTATAGCAACGCACCCGACACCTGTGGTGAGCCCGCGGAGGAGCCGGAGCGCATCCGTGCTGCCATCCTGAGGGCGCAGGAATGGGGCGTTGACACGCGCATCCATGCAATCGGCGATCGCTCGGTGCGTTTTGTGCTCGATTGCTTTGAGGAGGGCGAGCGCTTGCATGGCAAGCGGGATTGTCGCCACTCCATGGAGCACAACGAGACGGTTCAACCCGAGGATATGCCGCGTTATGCCGAGCTCGGCGTCTGCCCCGGCATGCAGCCGTGGCACATGCTGCTCGATATGGCTGACCTTGCCAAGGACGAAGCCGTGGGTCCCGAGCGTGCCGCGCTTTCGTGGCCCCTGCATAGCCTGCTTGCCAGCGGAGCCGTGGTGCACCTGGGCAGTGACTTCCCCGTTGTGGGCTTGGAGCCCATGGAGGAGGTGTACGGCGCGGTCTTCCGCATGCTCGAGGACGGTTCCAACCCTGAGGGCTGGTTCCCCCAGGAGCGCATTACCATGGCCGAGGCTCTGCGCGCCTACACCTATGGCAGCGCCTACGCCATGCATGCCGAGGACCGCATCGGCACGCTCGCGTGCGGCAAACAGGCAGATATCTGCGTGCTCGACCGCAATCTCTTTGATTGCGAGCCGGCCGAGGTGCTCGAGGCTACCGCAGCCCTCACGATGATCGCCGGCAAGGTGGTCTTTGAGGCATAGCGCCATCGTTTGATTGGGCGGCTTGGTGCCAGTTGTCAGCCGCCTGACATCCATTCAGCACTACTCTCTCAAGGAAAGGGGAGAACAATGGCAGAAGAAGTAACCGCTGCCGTGGAGGAGGAGCGCGAGCTCGCCTCCCAACCGATTCCCGGTCTGGTGCGTAAGTACACCATCGTCACCGGCCAGGGCATGCTCGCCCAGATCATCATGGTGGTCCTTGAGGGCCTCGTGATGGGTTGGGGCCTAGGTGCCCACGGCCTGGCATGTGTCTCGATCATTATGTCGGTCGAGTACATCAACCTGGCCTTTGGCAACCTGTTTGGCACCGGCGTGCCCGCCGTGGTGGGCAACCTTTTGGGTGCCGGCGACATCAAGGGCGCAAGCAAGGCTTTTAGCCAGGGCTTTTGGCTCACCACGATCGTGAGTGTGCTGCTTGCTGTGGTGATGGCAGTGTTTACCGAGCCCATCTGCACATTCTTTGGCGCCACGCCCGACATCATGGCCGATACCGTTGCCGGCGTGCGCACCTTCGCCGTGCTGCTGCCGCTCACGGTCATTGGCCAGATGATCACCGCTGTGATGCGTGTGGACGAGAAGGTTCAGATCCAGGCCAACCTCATGACCGTTTCGGCCATCGTCGCCATCTGTTGGCTCGCGCTTTCCACGTTTGTGCTCAAGTTTGGCGTTATGGGCGCCGGCGTGTACTACGGGCTTTCCATCGGTATCTGGGCCATCGGTATCTTCTGGTTCATCGGGGGCAAAAAGTCCCAGCTCCAGATTAGCCTGGCCGACCTTAAGCTCGACCTCGCCATCTGCGGCCAGATCTTCAAGATCGGCTTCCCGTTCTTCCTGGTCCAGGGTGCGACCTTTATCTTTAATACCGTTGCCAACTCGCTTTTGGGTTCGCTCGGCGGCGACATGGGCTCGCTCTACATCGCAGCCTTTGGCGTGATCAACGGCTACATCCTCTACATTACCATGATGGTTGCCCAGTGCTTCTCCTACGGTCTGCAGCCCATCGCTGCCTTCAACGCCGGCGCAAAGGCTTGGGCACGCCTTAAGGAGACGCTCTCCTGCACGCTTAAGTACCAGGTTGTGACGCTGGCGCTGGTCACCGTCGCGCTCTGGCTTGCCGCCACCCCGGTGTGCGCCTTCTTTGCCGGCAGCGATCCTGCGCTCGTTGAGGTTGCCGCCAACGCCACGCGTACTGTCATCCTGGCTGTTGCCCTGGGCTATCTTGCCATGACCATGTCGATGTATTTCCAGGCGGTCGAGAAGGTGGGTGTCGCCACGTTTACGGGCCTGCTTCGCTATGTGATCTGCTCGGTGCCGCTTATGTACCTCCTCGGCAACATGATGGGTGTCGAGGGCGTGTGGATCGCCCTGGTGGTGGCCGATGCCATTACTGGCATCATCTCCATTGCGCTCGCCGCGCACGAGTCCAAGCGCCTTGCCACGCTCTAGGCTCGGACATGGCTGGCGTACGATAGTCGAACAAGTTAACTCGCCTGCAAGCCACCACAATGGGGACAGCCCCCATTGTGGTGGCTTTTGTTATTTAGGGTCTGAGATTTCGGCTCTATAAATAATGCTTTTGAACTGGGTTACTATAAGATTATGGTAAACGCTACTATAAGATTATGGAGAATGAAACTATTCGATTATGGTAACAGCGTAATAAGGGGCGTTGATATGGCTGAGTTCATTAACAGGGATTTGCATGAGTTGCTCATTCGCATGGCAGGCTGGTTTCCTGTTGTGTCGTTGACAGGGCCTAGGCAGAGTGGTAAGTCTACGCTGGTTCGGCATGCCTTTCCCGACTATTCCTACGTCACGCTTGAGGACCCTCAAACGAGGCGCGCGGCCTTGGAGGATCCGGTGAGTTTTATCCGCAACCGAAAGGGCGGACTCATCATCGATGAGGCGCAATACGCCCCGGATTTGTTTTCAATGATCCAGGTTGTTTCGGATGAGCGGGGAGACGCCGGTCAATACATCCTTACAGGCTCGCAAAACTTTTTGATGATGAAAAGCATCGGGCAGTCTCTTGCCGGGCGAGTCGGGATCTTAAAATTGCTGCCATTATCGTTTCGAGAAGCGGAGAGGGGCCAGCAGGGGCAGCTGGAAGTGGATTTGTTCGCGCTCGAAGGGGGATACCCTCGCCTGCGTTCCGCCGGAATGCCGTCCTCGGTTTATTTTCCCAGCTATATCGATACCTATGTTGAGCGCGATGTTGTGGGCTTGCTTGATGTGCGCAATAAGGCGGAGTTTCATAAGTTTCTGTCCATAATTGCTCAGAGCGTCGGTGCCCTCATCAATATATCCTCGCTTTCTCGAGATACGGGCGTGAGCGTATCGACCATTAAAAGCTGGTTGTCCATTCTGGAGCAGAGCTACCTGACGTTTTCGCTGCAGCCCTATTATGCAAATGCCAAGAAGCGTCTAACTAAAACGCCCAAGCTCTATTTTTACGACACGGGGCTGCTCTGCTACTTGCTCAAAATTGGATCACTGGAGCAACTATTGGAGAGCCCTTATCTGGGGGCCGTTTTCGAAAACCTTATCGTTTCCGAAACGGCGAAGAGCCATCTCAACGTGGGCGAGAATCCCGAGCTGTATTTCTATAGGGACGACAGCAAGCGTGAAATCGATTTGCTCGACTGTACAAACTCAGGGAGTCCCAAGGCTATCGAAATAAAATCATCCAGAACGTATCACGATAAGTACGCCCGCCATCTACAGACTGTATGCGATGAGATCGACATTGCAAAAGATGCGCGCTATGTTGTGGCCCGCGTGGACTCAACGTATGAGTCGAAAGACTGTAGTGTGGTTTCGGCGCGTGATTGGCTTTTACGATAACAAGCTCGGCGTATTAACGGCTGCCGCGAAGGGAACCGGCCCCCTTTTTGCGGCGGTTTTTGCCTATCTGGTGCGTCTTAGATGCAAGTGAGTAGACTTATTTGGATATGCCGAGCACATCGCAACAAATACTCAATAAAACCGACGCTCCTATAAGTTGTCAAGAGGCAGTTTGCGGGAGCGTTCTCTCCAATTCGCACAGGAGCTCGTAATACCTCCTCTCCAGTTTCGTCGACCGCCGTTTCCCCCG
>JAXJIO010000026.1:0-31164 GCA_036298675.1 Collinsella sp.
ATCATCCCCATGCCCTGCGGCCCCGCGCGGGCGCCCCGCGGTGCGCTTCGCCGGGATTCGGCCTACTGGCCCTGTGCGCGGTAGCGGGCCTCGGTGGCCTCCTTGGCCGGGCGCCACCAGGACTCGTTGGCCACGTACCAGTCGATCGTCTGCTTGAGCCCCTCGGCGAAGTCGGTGTGGGCAGGCCTCCAGCCGAGCTCGCGCTGGAGCTTCGTGCTGTCGATGGCGTAGCGGCGGTCGTGGCCGGGGCGGTCGGAGACCCAGTCGAAGTCCTCGGGGTCCTTTCCCATCGCCTCGAGGATCATACGGAGCACGGTGATGTTGTTCTTCTCGCCATTAGCTCCGATGAGGTAGGTCTCCCCCATGCGGCCCTTGGTCAGGATGTCCCAGACAGCCGAGGAGTGGTCCTCGGTGTGGATCCAGTCGCGGACGTTCTCGCCGCGGCCGTAGAGCTTGGGGCGGACGCCGTCGACGATGTTCGTGATCTGCCTGGGGATGAACTTCTCCACGTGCTGGTAGGGGCCGTAGTTGTTGGAGCAGTTGGAGATCGTGGCGCGCAGGCCGTAGGTGCGGATCCAGGCGCGCACGAGCATGTCAGAGGACGCCTTGGTGCTCGAGTACGGCGAGGACGGCCTGTACGGCGTCTCCTCGGTGAATCTCGCGGGATCGTCGAGCGCGAGGTCGCCGTAGACCTCGTCGGTGGAGACGTGATGGTAGCGGATACCATATTTCCTCACGGCCTCCAGCAGGCGGAAGGTGCCCTCGACGTTGGTGCGCAGGAAGGGCTCCGGGTCGGCGATGGAGTTGTCGTTGTGGCTCTCGGCGGCGTAGTGCACGATCGCGTCGTAGCCGGGGACGAGCCTGTCCAGCAGCTCGGCATCGCAGATGTCACCCACCACGAGCTCCACGCGGTCGGCGGGCAGCCCGGCGATGTTCTCGGGGTTGCCGGCGTAGGTCAGCTTGTCCAGGACGGTGACGTGCACCTCGGGGTGGTTGTTGACCACGTAGTGCACGAAGTTGCTGCCGATGAAGCCGCAGCCGCCCGTGACGATGATGTTCTCGGGCTCGAAGAGCTCTTCAGACATGTTCCTATCTCCAGTCATTCGTTTAGTACTCGCGCGGGCTGTTGACGATCTCGCCGGTGGCGACCTTCTTCAGGTGCTGCCCGTAGACGGACTTGCCGTAGGCCGCGGCCGCCTCCTCGAGGGCCGCCGTGTCGATCCAGCCGTTCTCCCAGGCGATCTCCTCGGGGACGGACACGGGCAGGTCCTGGGAGTGCTCCACGGCACGGACGAACTCCGCCGCCTCGTGGAGGCTCTCCATGGTGCCGGTGTCCAGCCAGGCGTAGCCGCGGCCCAGAGTCACGACGGAAAGCGCCCCCTCGTCGAGATACATGCGGTTGAGGTCGGTGATCTCAAGCTCGCCGCGCGCGGAGGGCTGCACCTTATGGGCCTTGGCGGCGACGTCGCCCGGGTAGAAGTACAGGCCGGTGACGGCGTAGGAGCTCTTGGGCTCGGCAGGCTTCTCCTCGATGGAGACGGCCCTCCCCCCGCGGTCGAACTCCACGACGCCGAAGCGCTCGGGGTCGTCCACATGGTAGCCGAAGACCGTGGCCCTACCCGACTCGGCGTTCTGCACCGCGCGCGTCAGGTGGCGCGACAAGCCGTTGCCGTAGAAGATGTTGTCGCCCAGCACCAGCGCACAGGGCTCGCCGGCGATGAACTCCTCGCCGATGGTGAAGGCTTGCGCCAGGCCGTCGGGGCTCGGCTGCTCGGCGTAGGAGAGGTTCACGCCGAAGCGCGAGCCGTCGCCCAGCAGCCGCTCGAAGTTGGGCAGGTCGGTCGGTGTGGAGATGACCAGGATGTCCTTGATGCCCGCCAGCATGAGGGTGGACAGCGGGTAGTAGATCTTCGGCTTGTCGTAGACCGGCAGCAGCTGCTTGCTGGTGACGAGCGTGAGCGGGTACAGGCGCGTGCCCGAGCCGCCCGCGAGGATTATTCCCTTCATGTTATTCCTTTCCTTCAAGCAGCTCGTCCATAGACAGCTAGCTATTTCGAGCCCCGTCGAAGCCAAAAACGCGTAGCGTCAAAGAGAACAGCTTCGAAGAGGTCATGCGGTTGATGAAGATGTAGGCCCCGTAAAGTACGGCGTAAACCAAAGCGGCAGGCACTGCGGGTACGGAAAGTGCCAGCACAATGAAGCAGGCGGTTAGAAAGATCTCCTCAAAAGCAAGGGCCGAGGAGAGCACACCCAGCTTTTTGTTCAGGTACCGCTCGCACCAAAGCGATCTGCCAATAACGCACGCGACGATGCCGAAGAGAACAACGTCAATGGATCCGGCAAGGTATATGCCAGCCAACGAGAGCAGAGCGCTTGCCGCCACGGTCGCAACGTTCACCCAAAGCAGGATGTTCTCGCCTCTGAGCACCTTGAGGTAGGTCGTGCAGCACAAATCCATTTTGGTCTCGAAAACGCACAGCGGCAGTAATATCGCGAAGTAGAACATGCTATCGGCATACTGTGGAAGCCATAGGGAGATGAGCCAAGCAATGGGGAAATACAAGAGGTAGACAATGGGAAAGGCAATTTCAAGGGCATCGCGGACAACTCTGTAGAAAGATCGCCTCTCTTCGTCAGTACCCTGCCGGAGCGCAGGAAAGAGCACCATGCTCGCCTGGGAAACGAACGCGATGAAGAAGTTCACAAGAGAAAGCGAGAAAGAGACCCTGCCGAAGGCCTCGATGCCCCAAGCGTAGTCTATGAGGGCGCGAGCCACGCCAAGGATGAGCATGCTTGCAACATTGGCGAATGTCAACTTTATGCCGACACGGATACTTCGGAGAACGCCGCAGGACGCCTCAGGCAAAGGCAGAAGCTGAACGTGCCTGAAGTCACGCACTTGCCAGAGGCAATATACCAGGCAAACAACCTTTGCAACGACATACAGAGCTGCGTAAAGTTCGAAGCAGTCCACGCGCATAAAGAGCGGCAGGGCAATGAGGAGGACGAAGGAACCCCTGTCTATCATAACTGAGCGTGAGTAGACCTTTGTCTCGTTCATCGCTTGGAGAATCGTCCCAAGCGAGCAAGCCATGTGCGAGACGACTGAATAGAGCATGGTGAGGGCGATAACCTCGGCACGCTTACCCTCGAAAAGCAGTAAGCCACCAACAAGCCCAACGATAAGGGAAAACAGGGTGACATAGCCAACAGAGAACCAATACTGCGAAGCAACATCCGCACGGTCAACCTCATCTCTACTCTGACCACCACGGATCAGGTAGATCCCATCAATCGCTCCCAGTGCAAAGAAGCCAACATAAGACGCATAAAAGACGAAAAGTTGCCAGTAGCCATACTCCTCGACGCCAAGGATCTTCGGAACAAGGAAGGATGTGACGGCACTGGCGAGGAAGGCGACGAACTGTGAGAGGAATGCGATGGCTACGTTCGAGGCAAGGTGCTTAAAGTTCAATGTCTACCACACCCGATCAGCATACGCTTCGAGAAGGAATAAAACCGGTACAGGGGATAGAGAACGAAGCCCGTGGGAAACCATGCACACGTCGTCGCAATCTGGGAGAAATCTCGCCTGTATTTTCTCGCCAACAGCTCGCAAGAGGCGCGGAATGAAGCATCGACCCCCTCGACTTATGCCAAGACGGTATGCCGACGGCAAAGGACGGAATGTCAAGACGCCTCGCTTGAAGGCAGAGATCTACTGCGTAGAGATGCCATCCAGGGCAGACGGAGGAGTCAAACCTAACGACGTCACGTAGCTCCCTGCGGAAAGCGACCAAACATTCATCGAGCGTCGCGACCTCAGCGATGTCCTCGACAAGCGATGAATAGACACGAGACCCGTCCTCGCCTTCGCGGATGCGGGACATGATGGCTCGGTCCCGACAAAGCGAATCGACCCCACTATTCCATAGAGGCCTAAGGCGCCCTCTGAGACCAGGCGGACCAAATCAACGAGCGACGAAGGCTCAAGGAACTCCACATCCTGATGAAGTGTGACAATTACCGGGGCAGTCGCCAAACCAACCCCTTCGTTAAGCGCATCCGCCGCGCAGGAATAGGACGAATCCATGTTATCTAGAAAAATACATTCTATGGATAGCCCAGAGGACTCCGCGCTCCTTCTCATCTCCTCCAAGAGGTCGGCCTTGTTGTAAACACAGACAAGAGAAACGTCATATCGGTTTGTACAGGACACAGCTTACCAACTCTCCTATAAATTGACAGACTCTTACCGAGAAAGCCAACCGTGCCTCAGAGCCACATCACCAAAGAAGTTTCGAGCCCTCGAATACATGGATGGATAGAGTAAAACGGCTTTCATAGCGGCTGTGACGGACTTTCGTCCCGCGAGGTAATCGATCCGGCTTTCGTAGGCGGAACTGACGCGCTCCGCAAGGCGGATCGTGCCAGGCGTTATTGCCCCGGTGGCTTTGCCGTATTCAACAACAGCCTCCGCAAGCAGCCTGGATTCGTCGCAGTTTGTGATTGAATCGGACAAGTTGCGCTTTTTCTCGGAAGCGTTCCCTCCATGGATGCGCCGGTAAATAGAGGAGTCGTCCATTACCGCATAGCAACCCTCGAGCAATGCTATCTGCCTGAAGAAGTAGTCGTGTGCCATGTTAGCTGGATAGAAGGGTGATACCCGATTTGCGTATGACGCTCTGACCGCCATGGTGCATCCCGCGCCATGCGGGGCACGGCACTCGCCAATGGTTCTTGGTATCGAGCAGCGTTTGAACTCGTCTCTCATTGATTGGATTTGATATTCTCCGGAGAAACGCATATAGGGGCTAGAGAGAACGTCGATGTCCGGACGCGAAGCGAATATCCTCTCGTAAACCTCAATTTTGTTTGGGAGCCAAATGTCATCCTGATCGCAAAAGAAGACAAGGTCGCCGTTGCAATAAGATAGCCCCCTCCTGAAGTTCTCCTTCCAACCGAGATTCGCGTCGTTAACGATAATACTAAGACCTCTGCCATCGGAGAAAGACGGACAGTAAGCTTTGAGAATATCAATTGTCCGATCAGTGGAGCCGTCATCGATAGCGACTACTTCGTCAGGCAAACGAGACTGGCTCAACAAGGAGTCCAGCTGTTCTTTGAGGAAATCGCAACCGTTATAGGTTGCGAGAAGAATGGATACCTTCATCGAGCCTCCCATTTTTCGGCGCGAATTTGTGATCCAACTGAGTATGTTCCGGACATACAAGAAACCCCGGAATACGAAGCGACGAAAGCCGCGAGTGCAACGATGTAGTCCGTGTAGCCAGAAAAACCATTCATCAAGGCGCAGAACACAAAAGAAGCCACAGCCGCCAGAGTTGCTAGGTTGAGACCAGGCTTCAAAATCTCGAATACCACGAAAACGAAATAGAGCACAAGGCCAATCACGCCGAACGAAATCGCAAAAAACAAGACGTCGTTATGCGTGCCTATACCAAGTGATGAGTTTTCCAGGAAAGCAACGCCCTGGCCAAACAATTGCTCAATCAGGTTGGACTCTAAGAAAGTCTTCCCGTAATACCCCCAAATGTCATCTCTGCCGTTAGTGAACGACTCAGTGGAGAGGTTGTCGTTTTTCTGAAAGAATGTGAAGTCACCGGCGTGCTGGAAGACATAAGCACCTACAACTGCTGCGACCACGAAAAAAACCATCGGTCTAATCCTGCGATCAACCACTCGAAGATACCGAGAGAGGATGAAAACATACAACATAGCACCGCAAAACGTGAACGTTCTCGCGCCAGTCATGAGAAGAGCATACATAAGGATTGATGCGAGAAGAAACTTCGCTGTCCAAAAGGAGCGCCGAGTCTCGTCCATATCGAAATATACATTTGAGATAAGAGCAATGATGAAAGTTGCGGCCAAATGCTGGTGGCTGAAAGCCATCTCAAATGTTTTTGCGCCCCATTCAATCGCATAGGACGATGGAAGAGCTAGTGACACGATTACGTAGCCAGAGCAAGCGTATGTGATTACTTGAAATACTCTATACCAGCCAACTGATTTGAACCAAGGTCCAGGTTGAGAAAAAGCCTTTAGGCAGAAGAAGCAGAGGAACAGCTTGTTGAAATTTGAAATCACCGACGATATGGATGCATCGTAGATAAGGCTCACGGGAATCGCAATGATAAAGTAAAGGAAAAAGATCAGTTCAAAACGGGAAAAGCGAGCACGTCCTCTTGCAATCAGATAGAGAGTCCAGCAAAAGAAAATCCCGCTAAAAGCCACGGTTACGCCGCCCGCATACTGCTCAGCGAGCTGGAATATTGGCCTGAGGAGCATGAAACCGGCAATGGTCATCCTTGGACCCCCCTGGGCAACAGGGCTTCCATGACTGCTTTGTTCACGGCCGTGTACAGATACCGTCCAGAAGCCTCGTATGCTTTCTGCGAATAGGACTGGTAATCAAGTGCAACGCGCCCGACCGCCTCACGAATCGACTCAACGCCCCCGTCGGTCTTCTCGCCGGTAGCCCCGAACTCCACGACCTCGGGGATGCCGCCAACGTCTGTGGTGACGACGGGCAACCCCATCCCCATGGCCTCCAAGATGGTCATCGGTATCCCCTCGTGGCTTGAGTTCATCACGAGGATGTCGGCGCGGCGCATCACGTCAAGCACAGTGTCGTGCGCGAGCGCGCCGGCGAAACGTACCTTCGTCGCCGGGATGGAGCGCAGCTCGTCATCGAGCTCCCCCGCGCCCACGAGCGTGAGCGAAGCAACGCGTGGCTCAGCCTCGGCGGCCTCGATTATGGTGGCTATGCCCTTCACAGCCGAAAAGCGCCCCACAAAGAGCAGCCTGACGGCATCTGGGTCGAAGTCCCTCTTCACGTCCTCGCGGTAGGTTATAGAGTTTCCGACGAGCCTCACGTTGCCGTTAAGCTTCGAGTACTCGGCTTGAGTCTCGTGGTCGAGGACGAACAGACCGTCAGCCGCCTTGATAACATGCTCCATATAGCGCTGGAACATGCCCGCTACCGGGGAGCCAGCGAAGAACCGAAGGTCCTTCGACATCCCGATGAAGCTGCCGTGCGAGAAGACGTAGCGCCTCCGGCCGCCGCGCAGCCCGACGAACGTGAAGGCCTCGGGCGTGTGGATATAGTTGACGTCGTCACCGGTTAGGCTGAGCTGTCTGAGGTGGCGCAGGAGGCCCTTAGCGTACTCGAGCCTGAGCGACCTCTTGGTGTGGCTCTGGTCGGTCTCGGCGAGACACACGGGCAGAAAGCCGAAGCTCTTGCCGCATAGCTCAATAGAGGAAAGGGAGCCGACCCGTGCCGGGTCGAGCGTCACACCGACGAGCAGCGTCTTGTCGGCGACGTCGGGGCGTTCCTCGGCGAGGTAACGCAGGAACCCCTGGATGCTCGTCAGCTGCCCGCCGAGCGGGAAGTCGACGAAATTGGATGTGTCGTATATGACGAGGCGAGTTGTTTGCTTCATTGCAGTACCCTGCTTTCCGGAAGATGCAACGTCTCAGCGCAGCCTCCCGTGTCATACGTCCAGACGGGCGTGCCGCAGGCCTCAGCCTCAAGATTCACAGTCGGGTAGTTGTCCTCTCGAGTGGTATTGAGAAGGATGTCCGCAGCCGTGTAAATCGCCGCGAGCTGGGCCTGATTTGCCGTGCGCTCAATCAACACTGCGAGGCACCCCCCCCGCAACGAATTACGGTTGCCCTGAGGTCGGAAAGGTCGGGAGCGAGCAAATAAGCCTCGGCGCCTTCTGCGGCCTCGACGCAGGCTGTCCCCTCAACCACAGCCACAAGCGTCCCGCACGCGGCTGCCTCGGCGACCGTCATGCCGTAGGTCTCCTCGATGCTCGGGTTGACGAACAGGTCCGCCGCTGTGTAAATGGCGGCGAGCTCGGAGGGGCCTTCCACGCGTTCCAGCCCCACGACGTTACCTGGCAGCTCGTCGATCTGCTTCTTGGAGAGCCCGACGAGGACGACTGCGAAGCGGTCGTCCAGATTGGCGGCCAGCCACTCGAAGTCCTTGAGCCCCTTCCTTTCGGTCCAGGGGCTCGCGACGCCCAAGACCATAAAGCGGTCGCCGATGCCGTAGCGCTCGCGGAAGTCGCTCGGGGTCGGCTTAAAGACGCCCGTGTCCACCGAGTTATGGAGCACCTCGATGGGGTAGCCCGCGAGGAAGCTCTGGCCAACCAGGTCGGCGAGCCACTGGCTCGGCGTCACGATAGTCATACGCTCCGGCGACACGCTCGTGAACGCGCGGCGCTTGTCCTCGAAGTTCCGCCTGCACGCGCCGGAACCGTATGTCGTCGGGTATTCCCGCAGCTGGGGGCACTTCTCTTCGTACGAACAATGAGATCGCCACTGCTCGCACTTTACCAGGGTAAAGTACGAGCAGTGGCCCGTGAACGGCCAACAGTCGTGCAGAGTCCAGCGCACCTGGCAGCGGTGGGTCGCGAGCCAACCGAAGAGCATCTCCACGTTCACCCAGTAGCCGTGCACGTTGTGAAGATGCACCACGTCGGGGTCGATCTCGTCGAGGAGCGCAAGCAGGCGGCGCGTGTCCCCCTTAGAGTAGAAGCCCGCGCGGTCGGTCACGCGGGCGAGCGCGCCGTGCAGGTATACGCCAGCGTCGGTTGCAACGCGGCGGTTGTGGTCGTCCACCGTGTCGTGCCTGCGGCCCCAGAAGGCGTACGAGTCGGCACCCAGCTCAGTGAGGCCCTTGTGCAGGTCGCGCATGATGGTGCCGGTGCTGCCGTTGTAGAAGCTGTTCAGCTGCACATAGCGAAGGGGCCGGCCGAGGCCCGCCCCATATCGGTAAATGATGTCCTCCGCCTGGCCCATGCTAGTACTTCCTCCACACCATGCGGTCAACAATGCCGGTGTAGGACTGGATTATGCGCACGACCTTCGGAGCAACGTCGTCCTGGTAGTCCGGCACGGGGATGCCGTGCAGGCCCTCGGTCTCGAGGGAGACGGCAGTGCGGACGGCGTTCAAGAGGTTGCGCTCGTCGATACCCGCCAGGGTGAAGCAGCCCTTGTCCAGGGCCTCCGGGCGCTCGGTGGAGGTGCGGATGCACACGGCCGGGAACGGGCGGCCGACGCTCGCGAAGAAGCTCGACTCCTCGGGCAGGGTACCGGAGTCTGAGACCACGCAGAACGCCGAGCTCTGCAGCCTGTTGTAGTCGTGGAAGCCCATGGGCTCATGCGTGCGCACCAGGGGGTGCAGCTCGAACTCGCTCGCCTCAAGGCGCTTGCGGGAGCGCGGATGGCAGCTGTAGAGGATGGGCTTTCCGTACTCCTCCGCCAGCGCGTTGATAGCGTTGAAGAGGGACGTAAAGTTTCTCTCGGTGTCGATGTTCTCCTCGCGGTGGGCGGACAGAAGGAAGTAGCCTCCCGACTCAAGCCCCTCGCGGTCAAGCACGTCAGAGGCGTCGATGGCAGGCAGGTTCGCACGCAGGACCTCGGCCATGGGGCTGCCCGTCACGTAGGTGCGTTCGGGGGCGCAGCCGGTGGAGAGCAGGTACCTGCGGGCGTGCTCGGAGTAGGCCATGTTCACGTCGGAGATCACGTCCACGATGCGGCGGTTGGTTTCCTCCGGCAGGCACTCGTCCTTGCAGCGGTTGCCGGCCTCCATGTGGAAGATCGGGATGTGCAGGCGCTTCGCCGGGATGGCGCTCAGGCAGGAGTTCGTGTCACCGAGGACCAGCAGGGCGTCGGGCTGCACCTGCGCCATAAGCTTGTAGGAGGCCGCAATGATGTTGCCCACGGTCTCGCCAAGGTCGGCGCCAACTGCGTCCAGGTAAACGTCCGGGTCGTCCAGCGACAGGTCGCGGAAGAAGATGCCGTTGAGGGTGTAGTCGTAGTTCTGCCCGGTGTGCGCCAACAGGCAGTCGAAGTGGCAGCGGCACTTCTTGATGACCTCGGACAAACGAATGACCTCGGGGCGGGTGCCCACGATGATCAGGAGTTTCAGGCGGCCGTCGTCCTTGAATGCGATATCGGAATAGTCTTTGCCCATGCGGCTAGACCTCCTCGTAGTACGTGTCGGGGTTCTCGGGGTCGAAGGGCTCGTTGGCCCACATGACCGTCACGAGGTCCTCGGTTTCGGACAGGTTGGTGATGGAGTGCGTGCAGCCGGGGATCATCTCCACTGCGCGCATGTCAGAGCCCCTGACGATATACTCGTCGACGGGGAAGGGGTTGCCCTCGGCGTCCTCCCCCACCTTCCTCAGCTTGATGCTCGCGGCGCCTGAGACCACCAGGAACTTCTCCCACTTGCTCATGTGCCAGTGGTTGCCCTTGGTGATGCCGGGTTTCGAGACATTGATGGAGACCTGCCCCCGCTCCGGCGTGCGAAGGAACTCGGTGAACGAGCCGCGGTCGTCTGCATTGGGCTTCAGGTTATAGGCGAAGTGCCCCGGCTCGTAGTAGGACAGGAACGTGCTCCAGAGCTTCTTGGAGAAGGAGCCGTCCGCGAGGTCGGGCACCGAGAGCGTATCGCGGCTGTCGCGGAAGCAGCCCAGCAGGTAGACGATCTCGCCCAGGGACTTCACGTCCGTCTCCGGGACGTAGCAGAACCCGTCGCCGTTAACGCGCTCCAGGCCCTCATAGCCGCAGCGGTGCTCCAGCCCCAGCAGGGCGCCGAGCATCTCGTCCACGAGGTCATCGATGTAGAGGAGCTCCAGTTCGACATTGGGGTCGTTCACGGTGTAGGGGCGGCCGTTGGCGATGGCGTCGCAGAAGGTGGCGACGGCGGAGTTGTAGCGGGGGCGGCACCACTTGCCGTAGAGGTTCGGGAAGCGATAGATGAGAACCGGCGCCCCGGTCCTCTCGGAATACTCGCGGAACAGGCCCTCCCCCGCGAGCTTCGACTCGCCGTATACGGAGCCCTCGAAGCGGCCCGAGAGGCTCGCCTGCGCGGAGCTGGAGAGCATGACGGGGCACTTGTTCCCGTGGCGCTCAAGGGCATCCAGCAACGTGGAGGCGAACCCGAAGTTGCCCTCCATGAACTCGGACTGGTCCTTGGGGCGGTTGACGCCGGCCAGGTTGAATACGAAGTCCGCGCGGGAGCAGTAGCCCTCCAGCTCCGCGGGCGTCGAGTCGACGTCGTACTCCATGACCTCGAGCGGCAGCAGGCCCGCGTATCTCTCGCGGCGGTCCTTGCCGTCGCGGATGTTCTTCAGCGCGCAGCAGAGGTTCTTCCCGACGAAGCCCCTCGCGCCGGTAACGAGGACGCGCACCCTACTGCACCGCCTCGTGCTCGCGGCCCTCGAGCGCCAGCTGCACGTACTCGGCGGTCTTGATCTTGGCGATGGTGCCCTCCACGTCGAGCCTCTCGGTGTTATGGGAGGTGTAGGACTCGTCGGCCTGGGTCTCAACTTCGCCGTCGACGACGAACTTGTCGTAGTTGAGGTCGCGCGAGTCGCAGGCGACGCGGTAGTAGCCGCCCATGTCCTCGGCACGGAGGCGCTCCTCGCGGGTCATGAGGGTCTCGAAGAGCTTCTCGCCGTGGCGGGTGCCGATCACCTGGGTGCCAACGCGGCCGAAGACCTCCTGGACGGCCTCGGCGAGGTCGCCGATGGTGGAGGCGGGGGCCTTCTGGATGAACAGGTCGCCGGGGTTGGCGTGCTCGAAGGCGAACTGCACCAGGTCGACCGCCTCGTCCAGGTTCATGAGGAAGCGGGTCATGTTGGGGTCGGTGACCGTGAGCGGCTCGCCCTTGCGGATGCGGTCGATGAACAGCGGGATGACGCTGCCGCGCGAGCACATGACGTTGCCGTAGCGGGTGCAGCAGATGGTGGTGCGGCCGGCGCCGTTGCGGGCGTTGGCGTAGATGATGGACTCCATCATGGCCTTGGACTTGCCCATGGCGTTGATGGGGTAGGCGGCCTTGTCGGTGGACAGGCACACGACGCGGTCGACGCCCTCGTCGATTGCCGCGTGCAGGACGTTGTCCGTGCCGATGACGTTGGTGCGCACGGCCTCCATGGGGAAGAACTCGCAGGAGGGCACCTGCTTGAGGGCGGCGGCGTGGAAGATGTAGTCCACGCCGTGCATGGCGTCGCGCACCGATTGGGCGTTGCGGACGTCGCCGATGAAGAAGCGCACCTTGGAGGCGAGCTCGGGCGACTTCTCCTGCAGGCGGTGGCGCATGTCGTCCTGCTTCTTCTCGTCGCGGGAGAAGATGCGGATCTCGGCCAGGTCGGTGTCCATGAAGTGCTTGAGCACCGTGTTGCCGAACGAGCCGGTGCCGCCCGTGATCATGAGGGTCTTGTCTTTGAATGCGGTGGTGGGTTTCATCTACTTGCCTTCCTTGCGTTTAGCGCCCGTGAACTGGTAAAAGAGAAATTTGGTATTAGTAACGAGATATCGTTTGAATAGTCGCTTCGGTTCCTGCATCAGGCGGTATAGCCACTCGAGACTTAGGTTCTGCATCCAAATCGGTGCCTCCGGCACCACGCCGGCGAGGACGTTGAAGGCTCCCCCTACGCCGATCATCAGTGGCTGAGGGCCGCCTTTAAGCTCATGCATGAGGACTTCCTGGCGCGGAGCGCCAAGTGCAATCCATGCAAAGTCGGCGCCAGAATCGGCAATGCGTCGTGAAAGGTCTCGTTTCTCGCCATCGGAAAGCGGACGAAAGACGGAAGGCTCCATGCCAGCAATTTCCAAGCCTGGATACTCTTCCTGAAGCGATTCCTTGAGCGCCTCGAGGTTTTTCTGTTCGTTGCCGTAGAAGTAATGGCTCCATCCGTGCTGAGCGGAAATACTGAAAATCTCGCGCATCAGATCCGGACCGGTCACGCGCCCCATCGACGCGACCGTCTTTCGGCCGACAACCGATAGGGGCTTCCCATCGGGAACGGACATAACGGACTCAGCCTGACAGGACCAGTAGCTGGGATCGTCATGGGCCATGACCGACGTATGGGCGTTAGAGACGCAGATATACTCGCCATGCAGATTATCGATATTATGGGTAATGAAATCGACGCATTCAGACATATTGGTGCCCGTGATCGGGACATCGATCACGGGCACACGGTTTAATTCGGGATAATGATGATAGGACTTAAGCACTAAAACGCACCCTTTCCCGTGATTACTTCAATAACGGTGAGGGCGATAATCCTTAAGTCAGTGAGAATGCCACGCCTCGCAATGTACTCAAGATCTCGCTGGACCATACCGTCGAAACCAGTTGAGTTTCGATCAGTAACCTGCCACCATCCGGTAATGCCGGGCTTCACGGCCAGGCGCTGTAGGTCGTACTCGGTGTACTCGGCCACCTCATTCGGCAACGGCGGACGCGGGCCCACGACCGACATCTGGCCCAGGAACACATTCAGGAACTGCGGGAACTCGTCGATGGAATGTTTGCGGATGAATTTCCCGATCTTGGTGATGCGCGGATCCTCCTTCATCTTGAACATGGCGCCGTCGATCTCGTTTTGATCCATTAGCTCGATGAGGCGCTCGTCGGCGTCCTTGTACATGGAACGGAACTTCCACATGCGGAATGTTGTCAGGCTGCCGTCGGGGCGGGTCTGTCCCACGCGGATCTGGCTGTAGAAGGGGCTGCCCTCGCTCTCCAACCGGATGGCCGCGGCGAGAATTAGGCTTGGGATCGCGATAGCGACGAGCGCGACACTGCTGAATACGATGTCGAACGCGCGCTTAACGGCACGGTAGGCCAGGCGCGAGCGATCCCAGTCCATGATGGATTGCATGGCCTTGTAGCGACCGGCGCCCTCACGCCGTTCCATGGCCCGAGCGATGAGCGCCGCCCCCGCGGGCGCATCCGTTGCATATTGAGGTTTATCCGACACGTTCTCTTCCAACACTTCGTCCCCAGGTCGGGGATCCTCCCTGTTCTGCATAGCGACAGCCCGCAGCTAAGCGATCGCCTTTTTAAGGTTTCGCATTACACGCTGCTCGACCGAAAGCACGGCAAGGCCAACGCGCGTAGTCACTCGTCGACCGCACAGGTCGAGCTCCAAATAAGCAGTGCTCTTGCGTCTGTTAATGGTTTTGATAAGGCCTTCGTGGCCCAACAGCGGACCTGCCGTCACTATGACCTGGTCACCGTCTTTTAGGGCCTCGCTCATGGGCACTACGCGGTCTCCCCTGTGCGTAAAGCCGCCAATAAGCTGGACCTCTTCTTTTGCCAGCGGCACAAACTGACCGTCCTGGGAAAGCACTCGAGCAAAGTCGTCCATGCGCAGCAGATACTGTTGCACGGTACGGGGATCTGCCGTGTCGCAGATAAGATAACCGGGAAAGAGCGATTAGGTCGTATTGACCCATTCGCCGTGAACCTTAATCTCGGTTTGAAATTGGGGATAAAAAAGCTCTTGCATGGCACAAGCCGGCACCATGTGCTCGATGCGCTCTCGCATTATGTCTTCGCGACCGTTAATGACCTGGATCACATACCACACGAGCACCACCCCCTTCTGTCTTACGTGTGGCTCACGGGGTTTGGGTATGGCTTCGCCAGGGCGCTTGTGCGCGAAGGCGCTCCATATTCAAACCCTGAGCCCAGTTAGACAAGCACGTGGCTCTGCCCCACCGTGAACGGTATGTATAAGTGCAGTTGCTCGAGACGCGGACGTGTATCGCAAAATGACCGCGTCCCCAGCTTACTGCGTGCGGGCCAGTCAAGCGGGTACAAAACTGGACCACACGCAGTAAGCTGCAGGACTGCTACGTTTTGGCATACGAACTACCAGAATTTGCATCTCATAAATAAATCAACGCAAATTAAAAGAGCCGCATGACTTCTTTATTGGAGCTCGTGGTGTTTCTGGCACCGCCGTTACGGCCGGATGCTGATCGACCCTGCGCTTTGTGACTTGCTGGAGCCGTGAGCACAGTTGAACCCATGTAACGTTAGTTATCCTAGCACAAGCTGTTAGTGAAACTGATTTAGGCTGCGTTGGACAACATATCGTTCATTTGACGTGCTTAAGGGGGTTGTTTTGGGATGTTGTTCACATTGATGCAGGTTATTGAGGTATTGGCGGTGATTGGAGACGTTCCTGAAGCCTAAATGGAGCAGCGAGCTGCACTGGTAATTGCGCTTGACTAACAAAGTATGTACAGAGATGGGAAATAAATTGTGCAACTTTTTGTTGGCGTAGGTGAGGTTTGTAGCGCGTGGTGTTTTGGCATGAAAAAAGGCCTTCAAAATCCCGAAGGCCTTTGCATTCACGATGGTGGAGACGAGGGGGATCGAACCCCTGACCTCTTGACTGCCAGTCAAGCGCTCTCCCAGCTGAGCTACGCCCCCGTGACGAGGAGATACTATAGGGGAAGTTGGCGCGACGTGCAAGGACTTTTTTGGGTCAGACTCTAAATGCCTATTGATATAGGTAAGCGATGACGGTGCCGGTGTGGACTTGGATCGTGGCTGTTGTCCTGACGACGTTGCTAATGCCCGTATCGGCCAACAGGCCCAGGGGGCTGTGGTCTAGCTCCCACTCTAGGCCGTGTTCGCTTACCTCGGTGTTGGGGGCAATGGCGATGATGGAGAACGTCTTGCCCTCGGCGCCCTCAATGGTCCAGGATTCGCCTTCGTGCAGAATGCGAGCTGTGGTCGCGTCCTCGGCAATCCAGACGGGGGCCTCTTTGTAGCTGGATAGTAGACCTAGGACGCTTAGGGCCATGTCGGGACGGCCGCCGGTGGCGCAGGTCGCAACTACTTCGGCACCCGGCCAGCGACGACGGACGGAATCGAGCGCCAGCGCCAGATCGGTATAGTCCTTGTACGGGTCGTGGCGCTCTACTTCAAAGGCTTCGGCGGCATCGACCAACGCACGGCCCGCATCACTCACCGTGTCGGCATCCCCCACATATACGTCGCAGCCCAGGCCGGCGCCCAGCAGCGCGTCGAGTCCGCGGTCCACGGCGACAACGTGGTCGCACTCCCCTGCTAGCCTACGCAACAGATCCGCGCTTGCCACCACGGGCGAGCCGCAGACCAATAATACTTTGCAAGCCACAGCCCTCGCCTATCCCTCAAACGAAAGCACACGGTCAAGGTCCAGCTCTTCATAGCTGTCGATAAAGATATCGCAGTTGGAACGCACCTCGTCGCGCTTCATGCGGCCGTGCGGGTCATAGATGCCCACGCGCTTAAAGCCGGCGGTCCCAGAGCTCTTAAGGCCAAAGACCGCGTCCTCAAACACCCACGCGCGCTCAAACTTGCACCCATGACGCTCCTCCAGGCGGAGCAGCGCCAGCTCGTACACATCGGGGAACTGCTTGGAGCGTCCTGCCTCGCCCGTCGTGGTAACAAACTCCATGTAAGCGTCGAGCCCGGCACCAGCGAGCGCGGACTGCACCAGCTCGGCCGGCGTGGACGTAGCCACGCACATGGCAATGCCCGCCGCCTTCGCCTGCTCCAAAAATGCCAGGAGACCCTCGCGCGGCGGCACCTTGGAATACCCATCAATCAAAATCTCACCCAGCTCGCGATACAGCTCCTCGCCATTCGCGCCAATGCCCCACGTGTCGTGGTAGGCCTGGCACTCATCCTCCAGCGACAGATGCTCAAATTGGGCAAAGTCATCCACGGTCACGTCAATCCCGTGACGGTGCAATAACTCGGGCTGAGCATAAGCCCAAACGGGGGTGCTGTTAACCAGCGTGCCATCGCAATCGAAAATAAAAGCAACCTTGGGAGTGGCGGAATGGGGCATAAACGAACCTTTCGATATCAAATGGTAAACATCCTGCTAAAAACGTTTTACCAAACGTCAGCCAAACAATTTTGAAACCCAAATTGATAAAACTGTCAAGAGTTTTACCACGGTAATTCTGCCAGTGGTATAAACATGTCGCTTACCGATTAAACGCCCCCGCAAATCCGCTTTCGTCCATAAAACTAACGCACAGGTGTTATCGTAGTTTCTGCCGAAAGTTCCACCGAGCACGCGAGGTGGAACGAATCACAGAAACTTAGCCGTCCCTTCGATTCGTGCAGCCTTGGACCTTTCGCATCTAGTCACCAAGGCAACACGCTGCCGCGTCATGATGGGATCAAACGTGAGCGATACAAAGCTAAAGCCAACGGCTAAAAAGCCCGCAACCCGCAAACCGGCTCCGCACGCACCGGAGCTCTCCAAGGACGATGTCTATCTGTTTGGCATTGGTATGTGGGAGCGCAGCTGGGAAAAGATGGGCGCGCATCCCGACACGCAGCAGCGCACGCGTGGCTGGCGCTTTTGCGTTTGGGCGCCCGACGTAAAGAGCGTCCATGTCATTGGCGAATTTAACGATTGGAATGAGGAAGCCAACCCGCTGGTGCCCGTGCATACGAGCGCTATTTGGGAAGGCTTTATTCCTGGCGCCGAGCAGGGCCAGCTCTATAAATATCTCATCGAGACCAATGAGGGCGAGAAGCTCTACAAGGCCGATCCGTATGCCTTTAAGGCCGAATGCCCTCCGGGTACCGCGAGCGTGCTGTGGACCCTCGATGGCTACAAGTGGAACGACGCCACGTGGCTCAAACGCCGCGCCGGCCACAACCACATGTCGCAGCCGCTTAACATCTACGAGGTGCATATTGGCTCGTGGAAGCGCCACGGCGATGCGCCGCAGGGCGAGCCGGACGAGTACGGCAACTACCCCGGCCCCATGGACCCCTTCCCCGCGCAGCGCGGCGAGTTCTACACTTACGACGACCTGTCGGTGGAGCTCGTGGACTACGTGCGCGACATGGGCTACACGCATATCGAGGTCATGCCGCTCATGGAACACCCCTTCGACGGCTCCTGGGGCTACCAGACGACCGGCTACTACGCCGCCACGTCGCGCTACGGCAACCCGCAGCAGCTCATGCACTTTATCGATGCGTGCCACGAGGCGGGCATCGGCGTGATCATGGACTGGGTGCCCGGCGGTTTTTGCGCCGACTCCCACGGCCTTGCCACCTTTAACGGCCATATGCTATTTGAGCACGAGATTCACCCCAACTGGGGCACGCATAAGTTCGATTTCGCCCGCGGCGAGGTCCGCTCATTCTTGGTCTCCAACGTGCTGTACTGGCTTGAGAACTTCCACGTGGACGGCATTCGCATGGACGGCGTGTCCAGCATGCTGTACCTCAACTTTGGCATCGATGATCCCGTCCAAAAGAAGTTCAATAAGTACGGTACCGAGGAGGACCTGGACGCCAGCGCGTTTATCCGCCAGGTCAACTGCGCCGTGGAGGCCCATTTCCCCGACGTGATGATGATGGCCGAGGAGTCCACCGCGTGGCCGCTCGTGACCTATCCGCCGCAGGACGGCGGCCTGGGCTTCCACTATAAGTGGGACATGGGCTGGATGAACGACACCCTGCACTACATGCAGACCGATTTTCCCTGGCGCCCCGGCAACCACGGCCTGCTCACGTTCTCCATCATGTACGCCTTTACCGAGAACTTCATCTGCCCGCTGAGCCACGACGAGGTTGTGCACGGCAAGTGCTCGCTCATCGGCCGCATGCCGGGCGACTGGTGGCGCCAGTTTGCCGGCCTGCGCACGCTCGCCTTCTACCAGATGACTCACCCCGGTGCCAAGCTCAACTTTATGGGCAACGAGATCGGCCAGTTTATTGAGTGGCGCTACTACGAGTCTATTCAGTGGTTCTTGACCGAGCAGTACGAGACCCACCGTCATCATCAGGCTTTTATCAAGGCGCTCAACCACCTGTACACCGCCGAGCCCGCCCTGTACGAGCGCGGCTACACCGACGACGGCTTTACCTGGATCGACGCGGACAACTCCAAGCAGTCCATCGTGAGCTTTGTGCGCCAGGGCGAGGACGTCGATGACGACCTGGTGATCTTGATCAACTTTGACCCGGCGAGCTACGAGAGCTTCCGTGTGGGCGTGCCGCGCGAGGGCGACTGGGAGGTCATCTTTGATTCCGACCGTCCCGAGTTTGGCGGCAGCGGTTATGCCGGCGAGGAGCCCTACACCTGCTCGAGCGAGCCCTATCCCTGGAACGGGCAGATGGACTCCATCGAGATCAAGGTACCCGGCCTGGCAGGCGTGGTGCTTAAGCGCCGCGGTCCCAGCAGCTATAAACCGCCGGTGGTCGAGGCCCCCAAGGCTGCGCCCAAGAAGCGCACGTCCTCGGTGAAGCCTAAGCCTGCGGCTGCCAAGAAGGCTCCGGCTAAGGCGAAGGCCACGACGACCAAGGCCAAGGCTAAGGCTGCCTCGACCAAGAAGCAGGCTGCCAAAAAGGGGGCTACCAAGGCAAAGTCTGCTTCTGTTAAGCCGTCTGCCAAGGATGCGTAACAAAGCCGTTACAGCTGTAATTACCCGCCTCGCCGAGGCGTAGGATACAAGTCATAACCGTTCCGGGAGAAACATCCCCGGGGGAAAGGAACGTATGAATAAGATCTTCGCAGACAAGCAGGAGTTCACCGAGCTCTATCGCGACGCCGTTATGAGCATTAGCGGCAAGAGCGTCGAGGCCGCCAGCGACCTCGACCGTTTTAACGCCCTGGCCAAGCTCGTGGCCGAAAAGGCCCGCACCGTTGCCACCAAGAGCGACGCCCGTGCCACCGCCGAGGGCAAGAAGCGCGTGTACTACTTCTCGATCGAGTTTTTGATCGGTCGCCTGCTCGACAACTATCTGCTCAACTTTGGCGTGCGCGACATGGTCGCCGAGGCGCTCGACGACATGGGCTTTGACCTGTCCGTCATCGAGAACCAGGAGCCCGATCCGGCGCTGGGCAACGGTGGCCTGGGCCGTCTGGCCGCGTGCTTCCTGGATTCCATGGCAGCCGAGGGCGTTGCCGGCTACGGCAACGGCATGCGCTACCGCTACGGCCTATTTAAGCAGGAGATCGTCAACGGCAGCCAGGTCGAGGCCACCGACGAGTGGCTCACCCACGGCTATCCCTGGGAGGTCCGTCGTCAGGACAAGGCCGTGACCATTAAGTTTGGTGGCCACGTTGAGGGCTTTGAGGAGAACGGCCGCACGTTCTACCGCACCGTGGACACGCAGGACATCCTGGCCGTCCCCTATGACATCCCCGTGGTGGGCTATGCCGGTGAGACCGTCAACAAACTGCGCGTCTGGGCCGCAGAGCCGGTCGAGGAGCACTTTGACCTTGAGGCCTTCAACCGCGGCGACTACGCCCTGGCCGATGCCGAGCGCGCCGAGGCCGAGGCCATCAGCGCTATCCTCTACCCAAACGACGCCGGCGAGCACGGCCGTCTGCTGCGTCTGAAGCAGGAGTACCTGTTTGTTTCGGCCGGCATCTACAGCCTGCTCGACACCTTTGAGAAGGAGCACGGCGAGAACTGGGAGCTGCTGCCGCAGTTTGTGGCCATCCACACCAACGACACGCACCCCGCCATGTGCGGCCCCGAGCTCATGCGCATCCTCATCGACGAAAAGAGGCTCGAGTGGGATGACGCCTGGAACATCGTGACGCAGGTCGTGAGCTACACCAACCACACCATCCTGCCCGAGGCTCTGGAGAAGTGGCCCATCGGCACGTTCTCCAAGCTGCTCCCCCGCGTGTACCAGATTATCGACGAGATCAGCCGTCGTTGGCACGAGTCGTTCGACACCACGCAGGAGGGCTGGCAGGAGCGTCTGCGCCAGACCGCCATCCTGTGGGACGGCGAAATTCGCATGGCCAACCTGTCCGTGATCTGCAGCCACAGCGTCAACGGCGTGGCCAAGATCCACTCCGACATCATCAAGAACATCGTGCTCAAGGACTTCTATGCCCTCACGCCCGAGAAGTTCAACAACAAGACCAACGGCATCTCGCACCGTCGCTTTTTTGCCGAGGCCAACCCCACCTACGCCAAGCTCGTGACCGAGGCCATTGGCGACGGCTGGCTCAAGGATGCCTTTGAGCTTGAGAAGCTCAAGGAGTTCCAGAACGACACCGAATTCCTCAAGGCCGTGGGTGCCTCCAAGCGCGCCAACAAGGAGCGCCTGGCCGCCTACGTTAAGGCCGAGACCGGTCTGGTCATTGACCCCAACACCGTCTTTGATGTTCAGGTGAAGCGCTTCCATGCCTACAAGCGCCAGCTCATGAACATCATGAAGGTGATGGACATCTACAACCGTCGCATCGCCGATCCCAACTTCCACGTGACGCCGACGACCTTCATCTTTAGCGGCAAGGCTGCCTCGAGCTACACCTTCGCCAAGGAGACCATCCGCCTCATTAACTCCGTGGCCGACGTCATCAACAACGACGCCCGCGTCAACGAGGTCATGAAGGTCTGCTTTATCCCCAACTTCCGCGTGAGCAACGCCCAGCTCATCTACCCCGCCGCCGAGATCTCGGAGCAGATTTCCACGGCCGGCAAGGAGGCCTCGGGCACGTCCAACATGAAGCTCATGATGAACGGCGCCATTACGCTAGGCACCCTCGACGGCGCCAACATCGAGATCGCCGACCTGGCCGGCCGCGAGAACGAAGCCATCTTTGGCCTGACCGCTCCCGAGGTCGAGCAGCTCTGGGCATCCAACAGCTACTTTGCGTGGGATACGCTCAACAACGATCGCGAGCGTCTGGGCCGCGTGATGGACGAGCTCAAGGACAACACCTTTGCGGGTCTTTCGGGCAACTTCGAGAGCATCTACAACGAGCTCATGAACAACAACGACCCCGATCTGGTCATGGCCGATTTCCGCAGCTACGTGGATGCATGGGAGAAGCTCACGAACAGCTACGGCGACCAGGAGACTTGGAACCGCAAGGCGCTGCTCAACACCGCCTCCTCCGGTTGGTTCTCGAGCGACCGCACCATTCGCGAGTACCGCGACGAGATTTGGCACGCATAAAGGCGCGCAAGCCTCCTTATGCCAGCACGGCATTACTCGACGGGCGTGACGTTGCGCCGCGCCCGTCGCTAATGGGTTTAGGAACATCGATGACAGAAGGAGAAATCGATGAGTAAGAAAGAATGCATCGCGATGCTCCTCGCAGGAGGACAGGGCAGCCGATTGGGGGCACTCACCCAAAAGATCGCTAAGCCGGCGGTTAGCTTTGGTGGCAAGTTCCGCATTATCGACTTTTCGCTCTCCAACTGCTCCAACTCGGGCATCGACACGGTGGGCGTTCTGACGCAGTATCGCCCCTACCTGCTGCATGCCTATGTGGGCTCCGGCGAGGCTTGGGATCTGGACAGCCGCGACGGCGGTGTGTCGATCCTGCCGCCGTACGAGACGCAGACCGGCGGCGCCTGGTATGCAGGCACGGCCGACGCCATTACGCAGAACCTCGACTACATCAAGGCCAACGACCCCAAGTACGTCCTGATTCTTTCGGGCGATCACCTGTATCGCATGGACTACCGCAAGATGCTCAAGACGCACATTGAGAACAACGCCGACCTCACGGTGAGCGTTATGCCCGTCCCGTGGGAGGAGGCCAGCCGCTTTGGCATCCTGACCACCGACCCCGAGGACGGCCGCATCTCCAAGTTCACCGAGAAGCCCGAGAAGCCCGATTCGAACCTCGCGTCCATGGGCATCTACATCTTCTCGGCCGATGTGCTGATCGAGGCGCTCGAGGAGGACGCTCTGGACCAGCGCTCGAGCCACGACTTTGGCAAGGACATCATCCCCAAGCTGCTTGGCGAGGGCAAGCGCCTGTACAGCTACGAGTTCCACGGCTTTTGGAAGGACGTCGGCACCATCGCCAGCTTCCACGAGACCTCGATGGACCTGCTCGGCAACAACCCCGAGTTCGATCTGTTTGACAAGCACTTCCCCATCATGTCCAACATCACCACGCGTCCGCCGCACTACATTGGCCCGGACGGCCGCCTGGACGACTGCCTGGTCTCCAACGGCTGCAAGATCTACGGCACCGCTCGCCACTCGATCCTTTCGACCGATGTCATCATCGAGGAGCGCGCCGTGGTCGAGGATTCCGTGCTGCTGCCGGGTGCGCACGTTAAGAGCGGCGCGCACATCTGCCGCGCTATTTTGGGCGAGAACTCCACGGTCGAAGAGGGCGTGAAGCTCGGCTCTGTCGATACCACCAAGGATACGGCCGTCGTTGGAAATGACGTCGTTATCGGGAAGGGGGAATGATCCGATGATCAATCGCAAGGCCATCGGTTATATCACCGCTAACTACTCTTCGACCTACGGCAGCGTGCTGCTCAAGGACCGCCCCATCGCGTCCGTCCCGTTTTTGGGCCGCTACCGCCTGATCGACTTTCCGCTGTCCAACATGATGAATGCCGGCATTAAGACCGTCGGTGTCGTCATGCCGGGAAACTACCGCTCGCTGATCGACCACGTGGGCTCGGGCAAGGACTGGGGCCTGGACCGCAAGAA
This sequence comes from Collinsella sp., assembly GCA_036298675.1. Taxonomy (GTDB): domain Bacteria; phylum Actinomycetota; class Coriobacteriia; order Coriobacteriales; family Coriobacteriaceae; genus Collinsella. The sequence continues at coordinate 23,306 of JAXJIO010000026.1, forward strand.
GGGCGGCCTGTTCATGGTGCCCGGCAACGCGTATGGCACCACCAAGGGCGGCATGCGCTTCCTGCTGCGCGACATCATCTCCAACAAGACGCTGTTCCAGCGCTCGGACAAGCCCTATGTTGTGATGATGGGCACCAACATCATCTTTAATATGGACCTCAACACCATCATCGACGCGCACGAGAACTCCGGCGCGCAGATGACCGTGGTGTACTGCAAGGCCACGCGCAACGTCGATGACGAGACCAAACTCGAGATTAACGAGAACGGCCGCCTGACGGGCGTGAGCGCTGGCGTCGTGTACGGCGACAACGCCTCTATGGACTGCTGCATCGTCAACCGCGAGACGCTGCTCGAGATTATCGACCACTACCAGGCCGCCGACTATCTGGACCTGCTCGAGGCACTCCAGGGCGACTTTGGCAACATCGACGTGTGCAGCTACGAGTACAAGGGCGAGGTCGTGGGCGTGTTTAGCGAGAAGTCGCTGTACCGCCGCAGCATGGACCTGCTCGACCAGACCGTGGCCGATCAGCTCTTTGACCCCGAGCGCCCGATCCTGACCAAGGCTCACGACGTGCCGCCTTCGCGCTATGCGACCGGCAGCCACGCGTGCAACTCGATCATCTCGGCCGGCTGCATCATCAAAGGCACCGTGCGCAACTCGATCCTGTCGCGCGGCGTCGTGGTCGAGGAAGGCGCTTCGGTGACCAACTCGATCATCAACCAGAGCTGCATCATCAAGAGCGGCGCACGCGTTGAGAATGCCATCCTGGATAAGAACAACGTGGTCCCCACCAACACCGAGCTTCGCGGCACGCCCGAGAACATCCTGGTGCTGGGCAAGGCTCCGTTAACTTCCGACACCACCATCGTACGTTAACGTTGACACCGCAACATCGCTCGTAACATGTAGAATAGCCGCCCGGTTAGCGCCAGGCGGCTATTCTCGAATTGGAACATGGGAGACAATATGGCAGATTCCAGCAAAAAGATGCAGATCGTGTTTGCCTCGGCTGAGTGCGCACCGTTTGTTAAGACCGGTGGCCTAGGCGACGTGGCGGGCTCGCTGCCTGCGGCACTCGTGCGCGCCGGCGCCGAGGTCATCGTGATGGTGCCCAAGTACACCACCATCAAGGACGAATACAAGGCGCAAATGGAGCACTTTGCCGACTTTTACGTGAGCCTGGGCTGGCGCAATGAGTACTGCGGGCTGGAGAAGCTCGAGCGCGACGGCGTCACCTATATGTTCGTGGACAACGAGCGCTACTTTGCGCGCGACTATCCGTACGGCTTCTTTGACGACGGCGAGCGTTTTGCGTTCTTCTCCAAGGCCATCACCGAGAGCCTGCAGCACCTGCCGGCCGGCTTTGAGTGCGACATCCTGCATTGCAACGACTGGCAGACGGCACTGGCACCAGTGTTCTTACGCGAGTTCTACCAGGGCCTGCCGCTGTACGACCGCGTCAAGACTGTGTTCTCGATCCACAACGTGGCGTTCCAGGGCCAGTTTAGCGACACCGTGATGGAGGACATCCTGGGTGTGGCGCATATTCCCGCGGCCGCCTCGCAGCTGCGTTGCGACGCCTGCAGTATCAACTACATGCTGGGCGCGCTGCACTATGCCGATGCCATTACCACGGTGAGCCCCACCTATGCCAACGAGATCCAGACGCCCGAGTTTGGCGAGGGCCTGGACGGTGTGCTGCGCGAGCGCTCCTACGCGCTGCAGGGCATCCTCAACGGCATTGACGTTGCGGGCTTTGACCCGGCGACCGACAAGCGCATTGCCGCCAACTACACGGTTGACGACCGTTCCGGCAAGGCCGTGTGCAAGGCTAAACTGCAGGAGGAGCTGGGTCTCGAGGTTCGCGACGACCGTCCCCTCATGGTGATGGTCACGCGCCTGACGCGCCAGAAGGGCATGGACCTGGTCATGTACGCGCTCGACCGCATCCTGTCCGGCGGCGTTCAGGTGGCCGTGCTGGGCACCGGCGACCGCGACTACGAGGACGGTCTGCGCTACTTCCAGGACAAGTACCCCGGCACCATGGCCGCGCGCATCGAGTTTGACCCGGCGCTGTCGCAGCGCATGTACGCCGCCGCCGACATGTTCCTGATGCCTTCGAAGTTTGAGCCCTGCGGCCTGTCGCAGATCATCGCCATGCGCTACGGCACCCTGCCCATCGTGCGCGAGACCGGTGGCCTGAAGGACACCGTGCAGCCGTACAACGAGTTTACCGGCGAGGGCACGGGCTTCTCGTTTACCAACTTTAACGGCGACGAGATGGGCGACGCGGTCTTCCGCGCGGCGCGCCTGTTCTGGGATAACCGCGACGCTTGGAACCAGCTGGTCACGCAGGCCATGAGCCAGGACTTTAGCTGGACGCGCTCGGCCGACAAGTATCTGGACCTGTACTTCTTTATGCACCCGGAGATTGAGAGGCCGGCGGGTGTGACTGATGTTGCAGCTGTCGATGAGCCCGCTGCCGCTGAGGAGCCCAAGGCCGAGGAGAAGCCGGCGGCCAAGGCCGAAGTTAAGCCCGACGCGAAGCCTGCCGCCAAGAAGACGACGGTCCGCAAGACGACGGCTAAGAAGGCCACGACCACGAAGGCCGCTGCTAGCAAGACTAGCGCCGCTAAGGCAACTACTGCCAAGGCATCGACTACGCGCAAGCGTACGACCGCCGCTGCCAAAAAGGCCGCCGAGGCCGAGGTCGCTCCCGAGGTAAAGGCCGAGCCCGCGGCAAAGGCTCCGGCCAAGTCTGCCGCCAAGAAGACGGCCGCGTCCAAGACCGCGACCACCAAGAAGGCCACGGCTACGAAGTCGACGACGACCAAGGCTGCTACGACGAAGGCCGCCGCGAAGACGACCCCGAAGGCTGCTGCAAAGCCCGCCGCCAAGGTCGAGGAGGCGCCCTCCGAGCCCAAGGCCAAGGCAGCTGTCGAGGCAAAGCCGGCCGCCAAGACCACCACGCGCAAGCGCTCTACGACGACGGCCAAGAAGACCACGACCAAGGCTGCAGCTCCCAAGGCAGAGACTAAGGACGAGGACAAGCCCGCAGTAAAGGCCGAGCCGACGCCGAAGGTCGCCGAGGTCAAGACCGCTCCCAAGGCTACGGCAAAGGCCGAGCCCGCCAAGGAGGCCCCGATCTCCCCCGCCACTCCAGCCGAAGAAAAGGCTCCGACCAAGAAGACCTCCGTCCGTAAGGCAACGGCCACCCGCAAGCGTCACTAGTCAGGACGATTAAAACTTAATCCAACGCAAAAGAGGGCGCCCCAACCAGGCGCCCTCTTCTTGGTTGAACTTCTCTATTAAAAAGAGGGCGGTTTACTACGACAAAATGGCTCCGACCGATCACGGCGTGCAATCTACGAAATTGGCAACGCTTTTACCTGCGGTTTTAGTATCACCAAAATGACTGTGGTTGAGATCATTTAAATCGTCGTAGTAAACCGAAGTACTTTTGTTTGACTACAGATAGTATCCGCCTGGGCGTTTTCGAATATCGCGATAATTTGGATGGTAAAACGATTTTCTAGGACAACCGTTCGCCGATGGTAAACGGATGTTGTTTATACAGCCTGTGTACAACAGATATACTTATAACATGTGCGTAAAGCCCATGGCCCGCAGGCCGTGATTCTATTGAACTGGACCGTATTATGAGATTGATTCACAACAGCCGTCTGCCGCAGTTTCGCACTCCGTTTGGCGCTGTGACCACTGGAACTTCCGTTTCGCTCTCGGTGATTTTGGAGGATGCCGACCCCAACCAGGCGACGCTCACCCTGCGCACCTGGATCGATGAGATCGGTGAGTCTCTGTATCCCATGACGCACGAGGGCGACGGCATATTTACCGTAGAGCTTGAGTGCACCGAGCCCTGTCTTATCTGGTACAGCTTTATCTGCAATATCGAGGGCCAGCCCGTGGTCCGCCTGGGTGCGCCACAAGGCCGCACCGGTGGCGAGGGCGTAACCTACAACTACGCCGAGGTCCCGTCGTTCCAGATTACCGTTTACAAGCACCGCGAAGTGCGTCCCGAGTGGTACGAGCGCGGCATGGTCTACCAGATCTTCCCCGATCGCTATGCCCGCGACGAAAACTGGCACGAGCGCACGCTGGCCGAGGTCCAAAAACCGCGCAACGGAATCCAGCGCCGCATGGTCGAGGACTGGAACGAACCGCCCGAGTACGAGCGTGCCGAAGACGGCTCCATCAAGACCTGGGATTTTTACGGCGGCTCGCTCAAGGGTATCCAAAATGACCTGCCCCGCATTGCCGAGCTAGGCTTTACGGCCATCTACCTCAACCCGATCTTTGAGGCCGCGAGCAACCACCGCTACGACACGGCCGATTACACCAAGATCGACCCGATCCTGGGCACCGAGCAGGACTTTACGGAGCTGTGCGAGGCAGCCGAGAAGCTCGGCATTTTCATCATCCTGGACGGCGTCTTCAACCACACGGGCGACGATTCGATCTACTTTAACCGCTACGGCAATTATCCCGGCGTCGGTGCTTGGCAGAGCGAGGACTCGCCGTGGCGCGATGCGTTTTACTTCCATGAAGACGGTTCGTATGACTGCTGGTGGGGCGTGGGCAACATGCCCGCCATCAATGAGAGCTCCGAACTGGTGCGCGAGCGGCTCCTGGGCAAGGACGGCGTGATCCGCAAATGGCTGCGCGCTGGCGCCCATGGCTGGCGACTCGATGTGGCCGATGAGCTTTCCGATGACTTCCTGGCCGAGATCAAAAAGGCCGTGCTCGCCGAGAAGCCCGACGCGCTACTGCTCGGCGAAGTCTGGGAGGACGCCTCCAACAAGATCAGCTATGGACATCTACGCCGCTACCTGCAGGGCTCCGAGCTCGACTCTGCCATGGACTACCCCTTCCGCGACATGGTCATCGGTTTTTTGATGGGCTACAAGAACGCCTATCAGGCTGCCGAGGATATCGAAACCCTGCGCGAGAACTACCCGCGCGAGGCACTGGCCTGCGCGCTCAATCTGCTTTCGAGCCACGACCGCCCGCGCATTATCTCGGTGCTCGGCGGCGGTCCCGACGAGTCGCAGCTGCCCGAGAGCGAGCGCAGCAAGTGGCGCCTGGACGACAACTCCATGGGTCTGGCCAAGAGCCGCTTTTGGTTGGCGACGCTCATGCAGATGACCTTCCCGGGTGTGCCCTCGATCTATTATGGCGACGAATACGGCTTGGAGGGCCTCACCGATCCGGGCAACCGCCGCACCCTGCCGACCAAGGACCAGCTCCACGACTTCGATACGCTGGCCATTGTTAAGAACGCGTCTGCCGTCCGCCGCGCGCTGCCGTTTATGGTCGACGGCGAGATCAAGGCCTTCGCGCTCAACGACGACGTCTTGGCCTACACCCGCACGGGCAAAGACGGCGAGGCCGCGACGGTTATCATCAACCGCAGCCTGCGCAATTCGCACTGCGTGACGATCCCGGCGCTCGGCGAATGCGCAAGCGACGTGATCAGCGGCCACGAGTGCGAGATCCACAACGGCACGGTTACGCTCGACCTGTACCCGCTGGGCTCTTCGATCATCTATCACCATGCCGAGAAGCGCCTGCAGGAGCCGCTCGATCACGGCGCGGGCGTCGTATGCCACATCACCTCGGTGCCGACCGATGACGGCAAGCCCGGCACAATCGGTGCGCCCACGCGTCGTTTTATCGACCACCTGGCCGCCATGGGCATGCGCTACTGGCAGGTCCTGCCCGTCAACCCGACGGACTTCTTCCGCTCCCCCTATGCCGGCCCCTCGGCCTTTGCAGGCAATATCGACCTGCTGCCCGAGAGCCACGAGGAGCTGGCTGCCGACTTCGTCACCTGGAAGGCCCGCGGCGGCGAGGATGCCGACCCGCTGTACACGGCGTTTAAACATCGCAACGCCGACTGGCTCGAGAAGTACTGCATCTACATGGCGGTAAAGAAGCACTTTGAGGGACTGTCGCGCCACGATTGGCCGGCGGGTGTCGCGCGCTACAACGAGCACCTGATCGATGACAAGCGCTTCCACGACGAGGCCGAGCTGCAGGCGTACATGCAGTATCGCTTTGACCTTGCCTGGTGCGAGCTCATGAACTACGCACACAAGAAGGGCATCGAAGTCATCGGCGATATCCCCATGTATGTCTCGGATGATTCGGCCGACGCATGGAGCGAGCCCGAGAACTTCTGGCTGTCCGACACCGGCAAGGCGATTGAGATTTCGGGCGCACCGCCCGACAACTTTGCGCCCGAGGGCCAGGTCTGGGGCAACCCCACCTTCCGCTGGGATCACATGAAACAGAACGGCTATAGCTGGTGGATGGATCGCCTGCGTCGCGCGTTCGCACTCTACGACCGCGTGCGCCTGGACCACTTCCTGGGCTTCCACAGCTACTTTAGCATCCCCGCCGGCAAGGCCTGTGCCGACGGCCGCTGGCTTGCGGGTCCGGGCAAAGACCTATTCCAGACCGCCTACGACGAGCTGGGGCCGCTCAACTTTATTGCCGAGGACCTGGGCTATTTGACGCCTGGCGTTCGCGCCATGGCTTCGACCTGCGGTTTCCCCGGCATGGACGTGCTGGAGTTTAGCAACTACGACGTTCGCTGCGGAATTCATCCCACACCGGGCAAGATCCTGTACACCTCGACGCACGACACCTCGACGCTCGCCGGCTGGTGCACGCATTCATTTGCGGGCGGCGACGAGCCGAGCGGCATTGCATTGGCAAGCGAGCTCATGGGCGATGCCCTGGCAAGCGATGCTCCGCTCGTTATGATGCCGCTGCAGGACATACTGGGGCTGGGCGACGATGCACGTATGAACGTGCCGGGTGTGGCCACGGGCAACTGGACCTGGCAGGCGCAGGAGGCCGACATTGTGGCGGCCGAAAAGAAAACTGCGAAGCTCCTGCGCAGCACCCATAGATTCTGGGGCGAAGCGTGATAAAACCCACGATATAGGGTACAGTTACAGCTGTTTGAATTTTTGCGGGCAGAGCGATCTGCCCGCTTTGTGCTGAAAAGGAAGTATTATGGCGCGCTACGATTACAAGTGCACGAGCTGCGGCAACGTGTTTGAGGTTGAACACCCCATGTCCGAGACGCCCGAGGTCGTATGCCCCAGCTGCGGCGCCCCGGCATCCAAGACGTTCTCGGCCAGCGGCATTAAGTTCGACGGCAGCGGTTTCTACAACACCGACCAGCGCAGTGGCGGCTCCAGCACCAGCGCCACCAGCGGCTGTTGCGCCAACTGCCCGCATAACCACTAGTGACAAGCGGCCCCGCGATCAAGCCCGATCGCGGGGCCGCTTCTTTGCGTTATAGGTAGCTAATTAATTTTTAATAATTAGCATATTTTAAAATCCGCCCATACCAGCAGAATAGGGATCGTCACAGGTACCATCGCTATACCAATGAGTAGACCCCACATAATTGCCATTTTCGTCATAAACATCCAGAGTTTTAATGACTACTTTACCGCCGCCGTTAGAGGAGCCTCCCGAATAGCCGCTTCCACCAGAATAATTATTACCGCTATAAGAATTGTTGGAATAATTGTTTTGCTGAGAAGCCTGCTGCTGAGTCTGCGCCACTTCCTCTTGAGTCTTCGCCTCAGCCTCTGCTTTTGCCTTATTTACATCATCAATACGAGTTTGATAACGACTAATCTGTTCATTGATTTGATCAATGAACTTCTTAGAATGTTAGCGTCGGAATAATTTAGCCAAATATAGTCGGCCGAGATTGACCAATCCCGGCCGACCCATTTTAGCCAACACGCCCGCATCTATGACTTTCCTATCGCTTCCCTACATCCCCTCGGGCTGGATCCCCCTCACC
>JAXJIO010000027.1:0-41161 GCA_036298675.1 Collinsella sp.
CCGCCGGTTCGACCGGCACGCCACGGGTCAAGATGCACTAGGCCTGGACGAAGTCCGGGCCCGCGCCTTTAGACGCGAGCCCGGAGCCCGTGGGTTATACCCTAAGAGCAAACCACCCTTTTTAAGGGTGGTTCTGATTTTACCGGGCGTAAATGACTCATTTACACCAGACGATCTTATCGTTTTTGGTATTGAGCTTTTATTTAAAGAAAATAAATCGAATAACAAGGGCAACTGCTATGACCGCAATGATCAAAAGCAGGATTGTCAGTCGATGCTGCTTGCGTCGTTTACTTGTCGAAACGAAGATTGATTTTCCCTGTTTTGGCGTTTCGAGATAGCGAGCCGAATGCGTCAAGGTTTGCTTTGGTCGAGGACCTCTTTGTCGATGAGTGGCGGATGCTTTCATCGGCTCATCACTAGCTGCGCTGTTTTTAGATAATGGTGCGTCTTTCAGATATACAGGGTCTCCCGAGGCGACGCCCATATGTTTACGTCCCGTTTGGGCATCCTCGAGCGTTTGATATCGATTTCTCGTCACACACTCGGGCTCCGGATCATTAATGGGCTCTTGCGAGATGTGGGGGCGATGGAACCGCGGCGGCTGCGCGGAGGTATCTTCCCCCTGCGTCGGCATAAACATTTTGTTCTGGTTTTGGTCGTCCATGATGCCCTTTAGCTCGTTACCAACAACGTGTACGCGCTCATTGTAAGCCCCTTGCTATTTGTAGCTGTGAACATACTTGTTATTTAAGCTCTGGTTCAAAGAACCTTAACCTTATTAAAACCTGAGTCAAACACACTTAGATATGCTTATAGTACTAGACTCAAAAAACTTTATAGTCGATGTATATATGAGCACTGGGTGGGCATATATAAGAGCGTCAAAAGAAGTCCCAGTCACCTAGAAGATGACTCGGCAGTCCTTAAAAGGAGTGGTAAACATGGCAAGCATGGTTCCTTATCGTTCGGTTTTTGGCGTTCGTCCTTCTGCTAGCTCGCTGTTCGATCTGTTTGATGATATGACTGACCTTGCAAACAACTCGATTGCTTCCAAGGCGTTTCCCGTTGACGTTGAGGATAAGGGCGACGGCTATGAGGTCAAGGCTTATCTGACCGGCGTCGCCAAGGACGATATCGATGTCGAGCTTAACGAGGGTCGTCTGTCCATTAGCGTGAATGTCGAGGAAGACGAGGAGAACGAGGGCAAGAACTTCCTGCAGAAGGAGTTCAGCTCGTACAGCGCGACGCGTGGCGTGTATCTAAAGGACGCTTCGAGCGAGGGCCTCTCGGCTAAGTACGCTGACGGCATCCTGACCGTTACGGTCCCCAAGATCGTCGAGAAGAAGAACGTTACGAAGATCTCCATCGACTAACTTCGTTGGTGTTCTGCGCTATTAAAAGACAGCAAAAGGGGCTGGGAAGCGATTCTCGGCCCCTTTTGCTGTCTAGGACAGTCTATTGAATGGTTACTGGCCGATGCTGGCTTGCGGGGCGTATCGAGAGTTTTCGCGATCCTTGGAGAAGGGTTGCGGAGCTGCCGACCTCGTCATCCAGGGTTGCGGTCAGAGCTTTGGCATAGCTTTTGACGGTAAGGCTCGGACGATTGTTATCTTGGCTGATATGCATGGCAATGAGCTGTTCGGTGCGTTCGGTAACAAGTTCGCGCGCGGCTTCGGCGGCTTGGCCATTGGAGAGGTGTCCCCTTGCAGACAGGATGCGCTCCTGAAGAAAGCGGGGATATTCTCCCTCGCGCAGCATGGTCACATCGTGGTTGCTTTCGAGTGCGAGGACTCGACAATCTTCGAGGGTGTTCATGGCTTGGCTCGATAGCTCTCCGGTGTCGGTGGCAAAACCGATGGAATCATCGAGGGTGTCGAATCGATAGCCGACTGGATTGATGACATCGTGTGACGTTGAGTAGGTTTGCACGTGGATGCCGGCAATGGATAGGGTGTCACCGGGATCGAATTCCTCGACAGGCAGATGCGAAAGATTTTCTTTGCTCGAAAGAGTGCCCCTGCTGGCAAAGAGGGGGCCGTGCCAGTGCTTGCACCAGACATCGAGGCCCTTGATGTGATCGCTATGCTCATGAGTAATGAGAAGAGCCGAGACGTTGTCTGCCGAGAGCCCCAGTTCTGCCATGCGCTTTAATGTCTCGCGGCGAGACAGTCCGTCATCGACCATAATGAGCCCCTGCGGGCCCTCGATGAGTGCGCAGTTGCCTTTAGAGCCACTGCCGAGGATATGAAGGTGCAGGCAAGACATAAGATTCCAAAGGATACAATGGGTGCGGACGAATAAAGGAGGAAGCGAATGCCAACGGTATCACAGCATTACGGACACCATGCCGTGCCTGGGGCAGTCGATGAGACCCGGACGAGGCAGCAGGCAGCTCCTGTCGTGCTCATGGTATCAGGCGGCGCGGACTCGACGGCACTGCTTCTTATGGCGTGCACATCAAAGCTGGATATCCAAGACGGACGCGGTGTTGCCCCCATTGCTCGCGAGCGCCTGCATGTGCTGCATGTAAACCATCATCTGCGCGGCAAGGCGTCCGATGGCGACGAGGCCTTTGTGCGTGAGCTCTGCGCGCAATATGGTTTACCGCTGTGTGTGGAGCACGCTTATTTTGATGGGGAGTCGGGCAATATTGAGGCCGCGGCCCGCGAGGTGCGCTATGCCGCGGCGCGGAGGTATGTTCGCGAACTCTGCGCCCAGACGGGGGCACCGCGAACGGCGGCTCGTATCTGCACCGCGCACACGTCTTCGGATCGCGCGGAAACGTTTTTGATGAACGCGATTAAGGGTTCGGGGCCCGCTGGTCTATCGAGCATTCCTCGCCGGAGGAATATCGTGGTGCGTCCCTTGCTCGACCTAACTCATGGCGAGCTCGTGGGCTATCTACAGGTACATGGTCAGCCGTGGCGTGAAGACGAGAGCAATGAGGATATCTCGTATCTGCGAAACTACGTGCGCCATCGGGTAATGCCAGTGGTGGCACAGCGTAATGCGAGCGTGTGCAAGACGATTGGCGCCGCCTGTGAGATCTTGGGTGACGAAGATGCGTTTCTATCCCAGCTGTCGGCACAGGCGTTTCGAAGCTGCCTGCGCAAGGAGGCGGCGGGCGCGCTAGTGCTCGATGCCAGACGCCTTGCTGCGGCCGAGGTGGTAATCGCGCGGCGCATCGTGCGACTGGCGATCAAACGCATCGATCCGGGCGCTCGTCCAGAGATGCGACATGTGGAGCGAGTCCTTTCCTGCGTTGCCGAAGGCACAGGCTCGGTCACGCTTCCGGCGGGAATTGACGCGCGCGTCGAGTTTGGCATGCTAGCGTTTAAGGCGCCGGCGGCTCGTGAGGGGCTGGTTGCGGACTGGATTACCATACCCGGTCGTTTGCCGTTGGGCGGGGGGCGCATGCTGGTCGCAGAGCCGATGGCCGTTGAGCCGGGATGCGATATCGTGCGCCGCGCCCGTGAGCTTGCGGCTGCCGGGGAAGTGACAGCTTTGGTAGACGCGGCTGCCCTGGGTTTTGCCGACAGCGATAGTGAGCGGATCCTGGCGAGCTCACGTGGCGAGATCCCTGCAGAGGCGCGATTGGCGCGCCTGTGGGTGGACGGTCCCGCACCGGGAGACGTGATGTGCCCGTTAGGAATGAGTGGCCGAAGCAAGAAGGTATCCGACTTGCTAGGCGAGGCTCGCATTCCCGTTTCCGAGCGCGCCGGCGTGCCCGTGGTGAGGACGGCGCCGGGAGGTGCCGTGGTGTGGGTCGCCGGAGTTCGCGCGGACGAACGTTTTAAATGCACGGCGGCGACGCGTGTGGCTTATCTGCTTCGCGTGGTTGACGCGGATTAGCCCCTCGCACCAGCTGTTCTGTGCGGCGTTGACGGTATTCCCGCGCTGATGGTGCGCGGGCTGGAAAATATACCCCGTGCGCTGCTAGAATGTGTAGTTCGCGTCCATACGGCGGTGTGTGGGCGATTAAGCACAAGAAAGGGTTGTCATGGCTTCTCAACATCCGGATATCGAGAAGGTTCTGTTTACGCAGGAGGATATCGACGGCATCGTTTCTCGCCTGGGCGAGGAGATCACTCGCGACTACGCGGGTAAGGATCTGGTGCTGATCGCGGTTCTGCGCGGTGCCGTTGTCTTTATGGGCGACCTGATGCGCAAGATTGAGCTACCGACCAACATCGATTTCATGGCTGTTTCGAGCTATGGCGACGGTGTGAAGTCTTCGGGCATCGTGCGTATCATTAAGGATCTGGATATCGACATCCGTGGTCGCGACGTGCTGATCGTCGAGGACATTCTGGACTCGGGCCTGACCCTCAAGTACCTGATGAAGAACCTCGAGAGCCGCAAGCCCGCTTCGCTGGAGGTCGCTGCCTTCCTGTGGAAGGACGTTGAGGACCGCACCTCGGCCATCACGCCCAAGTATGTTGGAACCCATTGCCCCGATGCCTTTGTGGTGGGCTACGGCCTCGACTATGCCGAGCGCTATCGTAACCTTCCGTATCTGGGCATTTTGAAACCGGAGGTTTATTCGTAAGATGCCCGACGACCATAACGATAACAATTCCCAGACTCCCCGGGAGCCTAAGATCCCGGGGATGCCCGGAGGCAAGAAGCCCACGCGTACGGGCTGGCTGTATTTTATTTTGGCTTGCGCGCTTCTGGGCTACGCCTTCTTTAACATGGGCTCCGGCTTTGCCAATTCCAGCAATACCGTTAAGCTCGCGACGAGCGAGATGGTGAGCGCCATCAAGCAGGATCGCGTCGAAGATCTGACCTATACGGTTCAAGACGGAAGCGTGACGGGTCATTACTGGAAGACGAAGAAGGACAAGGGCGATACGAGCGAGCTCAAGAGCTTCTCCTCGACCTATGTCGGCTCCGATTCGCTTGCCGAGCTCATGGCGGAGCACCCCGATACCAAGTACATCGTCAACACCAACGATCCCGATTTTTGGGGCGACTTGGCGATGAGTGTGCTTTCGACGATCGCCCTTATCGCCATCATGTTCTACTTTATGCGCCAGATGATGGGCGCCAACAACAGGAACATGCAGTTTGGCAAGACCAACGCCAAGACCAACGAGGCCACGCGCCCCAAGGTCAAGTTTGAAGACGTTGCCGGCGTGGACGAGGCAGTCGAGGAACTCGAGGAGATCCGTGACTTTTTGAGCGATCCGGACCGCTATCGCAAGCTGGGCGCCAAGATTCCGCGCGGCGTGTTGCTGGTGGGCCCTCCGGGCATCGGTAAAACGCTGCTGGCCAAGGCTGTAGCCGGCGAGGCGGGCGTGCCGTTCTTTAGCATCTCGGGTTCCGACTTTGTCGAGATGTTCGTGGGTGTCGGCGCCAGCCGCGTGCGTGACCTCTTTAAGGAGGCCAAGTCCCAGGCTCCGTCGATCATCTTCATCGATGAGATTGATGCTGTGGGACGTCAGCGCGGAGCTGGCTTGGGCGGCGGTCACGACGAGCGCGAGCAGACGCTCAACCAGCTGCTGGTCGAGATGGACGGTTTTGAGGAGAGCGAGTCGGTCATCCTGATCGCCGCAACCAACCGTCCTGACATCCTGGATCCGGCGTTGCTGCGCCCCGGTCGTTTTGACCGTCAGGTTACGGTTGACCGTCCGGATGTGAAGGGCCGCGAGCAGATCTTGCGCGTGCATGCCGAGAACAAGCCGATGGACGAGGACGTGAAGTTTGAGAAGCTCGCCCAGATGACCGTTGGCTTCACCGGCGCCGATCTGGCAAATCTGCTCAACGAGTCTGCGCTGCTGGCTGCCCGCCGCCATCGTTCCGTGATCTCGATGGACGAGGTCGAGGAATCGATGGAGCGCGTGATTGCCGGTCCGCAGCGCAAGGGTCGCGTGATGACCGAGGCCGAGCGCACCACGATCGCCTACCACGAGAGCGGCCATGCCCTGGTGGGTCACATCCTGGAGCACTCCGATCCGGTTCACAAGATCTCGATCGTCAGCCGCGGCCAGGCGCTGGGCTACACGCTGCAGCTTCCGCAGGAGGACCACTTCCTCAAGACCAAGAACGAGATGCTCGACGAGCTTGCCGTGTTCTTGGGCGGTCGCGTTGCCGAGGAACTCATGTGCGACGACATCACGTCGGGCGCGAGCAACGATCTGGAGCGCGCGACCAAGATGGCGCGCGAGATGGTCACGCGCCTGGGCATGAGCGAGGAGCTTGGAACGCAGGTGTTTGGTGAGGCGCAGCATCAGGTATTCCTGGGCCGCGACTACGCCGATCACCAGGATTACTCCGAGGAGACGGCGCGCCGCATCGACATCGAGGTCCAGCGCATTATGCGTGAGGCCCATCGTCGTGCGGTCGAGATTTTGGATGCCCGTCGCGACCAGCTCGATTTGATGGCCAAGGTGCTGCTTGAGCGCGAGACCGTCGAAGGCGACGCCGTGAATGCCCTGCTCGACAACGAGTGGGACGCCTACCTTGAGCGCGAGGGCGATATCCTGGCGGCCAAGGAGGAGCGCAATGCCAAGGCGGCCGGCATGCCGACCAAGAAGCGCGTGCCTCGAATGAGCGAGGAGGAGCTGGCGGCTGATGCCGCGGCCTTTGCGCAGGCGGCCATGCAGGAGGATGCCGAAGCCGCATCCGATGATGCTGACGATGACCATGCCGTCGTCGATGCCGACACCGACGCCGACAAATAGTCTTTGTGGCGAAAGCCTCCGCGGGGAAACCTGCGGAGGCTTTTTCTTTTGAGCGATATGGGGCCGTCTGTTGATTGGGGACAGACTTAAATGAGCGTTTTCACGCATTTAAGTCTGTCCCCAATCAACATTGCTGCGGCACTGTGCTCGGCTAAAGCGTACAATAGCGCCTATGTGAAAGGGGAACAGATGATCAACGAAACTATGTATGCTCGCGGTGCGGAAAGCTCCATCATCCGCGAGATTTTTAGCTATGGCCTTGAGCGCAAGGCGCAGATTGGTGCGGAAAATGTATTCGATTTTTCGCTGGGTAACCCGAGCGTTCCGGCGCCCGCTGCCGTGGCGGAGTCCATTAAGAAGGCCTTGGAGCTGCCGAGTGACCAGCTGCACGGATACACGCCCGCACCGGGCCTGCCGCAGTGCCGTACCGCCGTGGCTGAGTCGCTCAACCGCCGCTTTGGTACGAGTTATGAGGGCAAGGATGTCTTTATGACCGTGGGCGCCGCGGCTTCGCTCACCTGCACGCTCAACGCCGTTACGAACCCGGGCGATGAGGTTATCGTCATTGCACCGTACTTCCCGGAGTATCGCGTGTGGATTGAGAAAGCCGGCTGTACGTGTGTTGAGGCGCTCGCCAATGAAGATACGTTCCAGCTGAGTGTGGACAACGTGCTCAAGGCGATTACCGATAAGACGACTGCCGTCATCATCGACTCGCCGAATAACCCGACCGGCGCCGTGTATACGCGCGACACGCTGACGCGACTGGCCAATGTTCTGCGCGAGGCCAACGCTCAGCGCGATCCCGAGAATCCGATTATGCTCATCTCGGATGAGCCGTACCGCGAGATCGTGTACGGTGCCGAGGTGCCTTGGGTGCCCTCGATCTACGAGCACACCATCGTGTGCTACTCGTATTCCAAGTCGCTGTCGCTGCCGGGTGAGCGCGTGGGGTGGATCTTGGTTCCCAACACCAATCCGCAGGCTGCCCGTCTGATGCCGGCTGTTGCGGGCGCTGCCCGTACGCTGGGCTTCGTGTGTGCGCCGGCGCTCTTCCAGCGCGTAATTATCGACTGCATCGATGAGCCGAGTGACGTTGAGGCCTATGCACACAACCGCACGGCGCTTACCGATGCATTGGCGGAGTACGGCTACACGTATGTTGAGCCGGATGGCGCGTTCTACCTGTGGGTGAAGGCGCTGGAGCCCGATGCGAACGCCTTCTGCGAGCGCGCGAAGAAGTATGAGCTGCTCGCGGTGCCCTCGGACAGCTTTGGCATGCCGGGCTGGTTCCGCTTGGGCTACTGCGTGAGCTACGAGACTATCGTCAACTCACTGCCCGCCTGGAAGCAGCTGGCCGACGAGTATCGTCAAAAGTAAAGCGCTCTGCTTACAATGTTTTACGTGAAACGGGGTTTGGCTTTAAGCCAGACCCCGTTGTCTATGCCGTTGTGTGATTGGGATGAAGCAGTTTTACGACTGCCGAAAGCTATGCGTACAATGAATATACGCGACGGCCATACTGGACAAGGAGACCTGATGCCCTACCTTCTTTCTTGTGATGTTCATACTCATACGTTGTTCTCCGCGCATGCGTACTCAACCATTGAGGAGAATGTGTACTGGGCGGCGGAACGTGGCCTGCAGGTGCTCGGATCTGCCGACCATCTGAGCTCTATGGTTACGGCTTGCCCCAACGACCTGCGCAGTTTCCAGTTCTTTATTAACCAGGATATCTGGCCGCGCATTTGGAGCGGCGTGCTGGTGCTTCGCGGCGCCGAGGTCGATATCGTTTCGCTGGACGGAAGCTTGTTTGGCGAGGACATTCCCGTGTCGCTCGATATTGCCGGCGATTCGTACAGTCACCAGCATTCGCTGTTCGAATTGGTGACGCGCAATTTGGATTATTTGGTGGCAAGCGTGCATAATCCGCAGTTTGCCGAAGGCGCGACGCTCGCCCAAACAACTCAGATGTATATCAATGCCCTGGAGCATCCCAAGGTGTTCATGCTTGGGCATACGGGTCGTTCGGGCGTGCCGTTCGATATCGATGAGGTGCTGCTGGCGGCCAAAGCCAAGCACAAGATCATTGAGATCAACAACCATAGTCTTGAGCACGGTACCGACACTGAGCATTGGGCCGTATGCCGCAAGATTGCCGAGCGCTGCGCCGAGCTGGGCGTGGGTATTGGTGTGTCGACCGATGCCCACATTGGTATGGCCATTGGCAAGCTCGAGCACGCCCGCAAGTTGCTCGACGAGATTCACTTCCCGCTGGACCTGATCGTGACGCGCGACCGCGAGACGCTGCTGCGCGAGATGGCGGCAGCCGGCGTATGCGACCTGCGCAAGGGGATGTAACGAGACTCATATGTCCAACGAAAGGGGGGCGGTCCAGACGGGCCGCCCCCCTTTCCTGTCCCAAAAATCTACCGGGGTGGATTAGCGGCGCTCGAGGACCGCGACGGTCTCGGTGTGGTCGGTATGAGGGAACATGTCGACCGGCGTGATCTTGAGCAGGCGATAGCCACCGTCGAGGAGCTGGTGTAGGTCACGCTCTTGGGTGACGGGATTGCAGCTGATATAGGTGATGCGGCGCGGCTTAAGTGCGCAGGCGGCCTCAAGAAACTCGGGCGTTGAGCCGGCGCGCGGCGGGTCGATGGAGAGGACGTCGACGAGCTCGTTGTTATCGGCGGCATCTAGGATGTAGTCGGTGGCATCGTCAGCCATAAACCAAGCGCTGCGGGTGAGGCCGTTGAGCTCGGCATTGCGACGTGCGTCGGCAATGCCCGCCGGGTTGCGCTCCACGCCGAGCAGCATAATGCCGACACCTCTGTCCTGGGCATCCTTCGCGGCGCACAGACCGATGGTGCCGCTGCCGCAGTAAGCGTCCATAAGAATGTCACCCTGCTGCAGGTCCATGCCGTCAATCGCGAGCTGATAGAGTAGCTCGGTCTGCTGCGGATTGGTCTGATAGAACGCGGTAGGGGAGATATCGAATTCGCAACCGAGCAGCTGGTCGCGCATGCACTCGGCGCCATAGACGATACGAGTCTCCTCACCCAAGATGGCGTTACCGGGACGGCCATTGATGTTTTGGGCAACGGTGACGATATGCGGATCGAGCGCCGCGACGGCTTCAAAGAACTTCTGCGCATGCGGTAAGCCACGCTGGGCGGTCACGAGCGTAACCATGACCTGGTCTGTACGCCAACCGCAGCGGACGACGGCATAGCGAAGCAAACCAAGATGCTTGTCCTCATTAAAGGCGGGAATATGCAGCCGCTCAGCTTCGCGTGCGATGCCGTTGAGAATCTGACGGGCACCCGGCGCCTCGACAGGACATTCGGGCACGGCAACGATCTTGTGCGTGCCGCGCTCAAAGAAACCGCAGCGGACAGCGCCCTCCTTGCCGGGAGCAAAGGGAGTGGCAGCCTTATGACGAAAGCCACGCGGCGCAGGATATTTACCCGGGTCGCCCAGGGTGACGCCCATACCGCGAATAGGATCAACGGCAATACCCTCGCGCTCACAAAGCGAAGCAAACAGCTCCTCCATAGCAGCCTGCTTAGCCGCCAACTGCTTCTTATAAGGACGATTGAGCGCCGTGCACCCACCGCAAGCCCGCATGATGGAACAAGGAGACTTGGGGTCCACAGCCTTACGCGCAGGCGAAACCGGATCTTTATGCGGGCGCTTGGAGCGAGTCTGAGGCGCTTTATCCCCGCCTCGACGAGAGTCAGAACGCTTGCCCTTGGCCTTGCCCTTGGCCGACTTGCTTTTTGCAGCTTTAGAAGACTTGGATTTCGTAGAAGATTTCTCCTCCTTCGACCCCTCAGCCGCCTCCACCAAAGCACGACGAGCCCTACGCTCCGCACGAGATTCTGCCATCAATAACTCCACTAATTCATGAATTAAAGCTGCAAGTATTGTACCGTGCCAAGCTAGCAGACGATATACAAGCGGTTTATTCGTTTCAGTGATAAGCCCAACGACGGTTGCCCGCCGCGTGAGGGGTGTGGGGGGTTAAGTTTATCGCGAGTTCCGCACGAACAGGAGGCCACTTAATGTGGCCTCCGTCGTGAGCAGGACTGTAGAGCAGGAAACTTAACCCCCACACCCCTCACGCGGCGGGCAAACTCGCCTTGTGCTCTATCACGCTAAAGTGTATGATTCTGAACGTTACATGACTCACTTTACCTAACTAAAGTGCCATCAAGGGGGATACCATGAATGCCGATATGTCTCGTCGTCAGTTTGTTGGTCTAGCCGGTTCGCTTGCCACGGTGCTTGGCCTCGGCCTGGTAGGCTGCGGCGGTGGTGCCGATAAGGGCTCTGCTGCCGGATCTACCGCAGCCAAGGACGCGAAGGGCGCTGCGGAGTCCAAGAAGCTCGTCGTGGGCTTTGACAAGTCCTATCCTCCGTATGGCTTTGTAGGCGACGATGGCGAGTACACCGGCTTTGATCTCGATCTGGCCAAGGCTGTTGCCGATAAGCAGGGCTGGGAGGTCAAATACGAGGCTATCGACTGGGATGCCAAGGACACGCTGCTCAACTCGGGTGCCATTAACTGCATCTGGAACGGCTTTACCATGGAGGGCCGCGAGGACGACTACACGTTCTCCGAGCCTTACATGCTCAACGAGCAGGTGCTCGTGGTCAAGAAGGATGCGGGTATCAAGAGCTGGGACGATCTTGCCGGCAAGACCGTGATTACCCAGACTGATTCCGCCGCGCAGGATGTGCTCGAGGGCGACCAGAAGGATTTGGCCGCGACGTTTGCCACGCTCGATACCATCGGTGAGTACAACACGGCGTTTATGCAGCTCGAGAGTGGTGCAGTCGATGCCGTTGCCTGTGACCTCTCGATCGCTCAGTATCAGCTTGCCGCCAAGCCCGATGCCTATACGCAGCTCGACAAGCCGCTGTCCAGCGAGCACTACGCCATTGGCTTTAAGAAGGGCGACACCAAGTCCGCCGATGCCGTGACCGAGTCGCTCAAGGCACTCTACGAGGACGGCACGGTTAAGGACCTCTGCGATAAATATGCAGATTACGGTCTGTCTTTCGATAATTGGGTGCTCAAGTAATGTCTATTCAGGTCATGATGCAGATGCTTGGCCAGGGATTCTTGGTCAGTTTGCAGTTGTTTGTGCTGACACTGCTGGGGTCGATTCCGCTGGGAATCCCCGTGGCGTTTATGCGCATGAGCAAGGTCGCGCCGCTGCGTTGGATTGCGCGCATCTACATTTCGGTCATGCGTGGTACGCCGCTCATGCTGCAGATGTTTGCCATCTACTTTGCCCCGTATTACGTGTTCGGCATTTCGCTCACGCCTGATTCCAAGTGGACGGCGTGCGTTGTGGCGTTCATCATCAACTACGCCGGTTACTTTGCCGAGATCTATCGCTCGGGCCTGCAGTCGATTCCGCGTGGTCAATATGAGGCCGCCGAGGTGCTGGGTTACTCGCGTCTGCAGACATTTTTGTACATTGTGATGCCGCAGGTCGCCAAGCGCATTTTGCCGGCGATGGGCAACGAGATCATCACACTGGTCAAGGACACGTCGCTGGCGTTCGCCATCGGCGTGGGCGAGATGTTCTCGACCGCCAAGGCGCTGGTTGCCTCGCAGGTGAGCATGGTACCGTTTGCGATCGCGGCACTGATTTACTGGGTCTTTAACTTTGTAGTCGAGATGCTGTTAGGCGCTGCCGAGAAACGACTTGACTATTACCATGACTAGCCTGTCCCGTTGTGCTTTTCAAACACGTGGAGGTTCCTGTGTCCGGAACGGTTATGAATATATCGAACGCGCGTAAGGCGTTTGGCGGCAATGAGGTGCTCAAGGACATCTCGCTTGAGGTAAAGCGTGGCGAGGTCGTGGCGATTATCGGGCCTTCGGGCGGCGGTAAGTCCACGCTGCTGCGCTGCGCCACGCTGCTCGAGACGCTCGACGGTGGCTCGCTCTCGTTTGGCGACCTTGCCGTCGCGACGGATGCGGGTTCGGGCGCGGTGTACGCAAAGGGCGATGTGCCCAAGCGGGCGCGCTCGCGGTTTGGTCTGGTGTTTCAGAACTACAATCTGTTCCCGCACTATACCGTGATGAAAAACATCACCGACGCTCCGATTCGCGTGCTTAAGCGCCCGCGCGAGCAGGCAGAGGCCCGCGCACATGAGCTTATTGAACAGATGGGGCTTACGGGTAACGAGAACAAGGTGCCCTGCGAGCTTTCGGGCGGTCAGCAGCAGCGCGTGAGTATTGCCCGCGCCTTGGCGCTCGACCCGGAAATCTTGTTCTTTGACGAGCCGACCTCGGCGCTCGATCCCGAGCTGACGGCCGAGGTTCTGCGCGTCATCAAGGATCTGGCCGCGCAGAATATGACGATGGTGATCGTGACGCACGCAATGCAGTTTGCGCGCGACGTTGCCGACCGCGTGGTCTTTATGGACGGCGGCCGCATTGTCGAGGAGGGTCCGGCCGAGCTGGTTATCGATCATCCGCACGAGCAGCGTACGCGCGAGTTCTTGAGCCGTATCGAGGGATAGGCTCAGCTATTTACTCAACTGTTTGTTGAGGCGAAACCGCCGCAGGTCTTATGATCTGCGGCGGTTTTTTACATCGGCGGGGTCCAATAATCGCCCCGCATGCGTTCTTCTTCCTCTCGCCGCCTGTATCCACACGCGCGCCGAAAGATATGCATGGACAGGCGACTGCAAGGGTAGGGTGGTGGCATAGGACATTTGGAGGGTGAGTCGGCTCGGCTGCCGACCGTGCTGCTCCCGGGACGGCATCGACCGCGAACTCTCCCCGTTGGCGTCGCGCATCGCGCGCGACCCTGCAAGGAGGTCATCATGGGTGCTCCCAAGACCGGCAACGTAAGGAACGTGGTTCTCGTAGGCCAAGGCGGGGTGGGCAAGACTTCACTCGCCGAGGCCATGCTCCACCTTTCCGGTAAGACCGCCCGCCTGGGCGGCCACGACGGCACCAAGCCCACGCTCGACTATGACCCCGAAGAGGTCAAACGTGCGTTTTCCATCTCGACGACCATCGCGCCGATCGATTGGAAGGGCGCCCGCATCAACGTGCTCGATGCCCCGTGCTACCCCGATTTTATCGGCGACGCCTTTGCCGCGATGAGCGTCTGCGAGACGGCGCTGTTTGTGGTCGACGCCGAGGCCGGCCCGCAGCCGACGACGGTTAAGCTTTGGTACGCCGCCGAGGACCTGCGCCTGGCGCGCGCGGTATTCGTAAACCGCCTGTCGCGTCCCGAGGCCAGCTTTACGACCACGATGGGCCTGCTGCAGGAACGTTTTGGTACGCGTTTGGGCGCCGTGACCCTCCCCTGGGGCGAGGGCGAGGACTTTGACGGCATTATCGACCTGGTGCGTATGAAGGCGCGCCACTGCAACGGCGCCGAGGCAGTTGAGTCGGAGATTCCCGAGGAGTATCGTGCCCAGGCCGAGGAAGCCCACGACCATCTGTGCGAGCTGGTGGCCGAGGCCGACGATGAGCTGATGATGAAGTACCTGGAAGGCGAAGAGACGCTGACGCAGGAGGAGCTCGAGGGCCTGTTGTCCAAGGCGATCGCCGAGCGCATCTTTGTGCCGGTCTTTGCGGGCGATTGCATTAAGGAGCAGGGCGTCAACTCGCTGATGGACGACATCGCCACGTACTTCCCGGCGCCGACGGACTACGGCGAGATGCCGCTCATCGACGGCGATTCGCTTAAGATCTCGAGTGACGATGACCGCCCGGTGGCGTTTGTGTTTAAGACCCTGGCCGATCCGCAGCAGGGTCGCATCAGCTTTATCAAGGTGCTGACGGGTACGCTTGAGCCGGGCCTTGAACTGGTTAATGCGCGCACGCGCAAGGGTGAGCGTCTGGCCCACCTGTATGTGATGTGCGGCCGTGACATGACCGAGGTCGGCCACGCTTATGCCGGCGACATCATCGTGGCGCCCAAGCTGGCGGCAGAGACGGGCGATACGCTCTCGATTACCGGCAAGGTCGAGGCTGCGGCGTTTAAGTTCCCCAACTCGCAGTACCGCATCGCCATCGAGGCCGAGAATCGCGGCGACGAGGAAAAGCTCTACACGTTTATCGAGAAGGCCTGCAAGGCCGATCCGACTATGAGCATCGACCGCGACGAGGAGACCGGCCAGACCATCATTTCGGCGGTGGGCGAGGCGCAGGTTTCGGTCCTGCTCAATCGTCTTGAGGATCGCACCAAGGTCGCGGCCAAGAGCGTGCCGATCCGCATCCCGTATCGCGAGACCATTCGCCGTACGGCAAGTGCTCAGGGTCGCCATAAGAAGCAGACTGGTGGTGCCGGTCAGTATGGCGACTGCTGGCTGCGCGTTGAGCCGCTTATTGGGCCCGACGGTACGAGCGACGGCTATGAGTTTGTGGACGAGGTCGTAGGCGGCCGTATTCCGCGCTCGCTGATTCCCGCCGTGGACAAGGGCGTCCAGGAGACCATGAAGGACGGCATTATTGCCGGCTACCCGCTCACGGGCATTCGCGTGGCTGTGTACGACGGCTCGTATCACAGCGTCGACTCCAACGAGATGGCGTTCCGCGCGGCGGCTCGCATCGGCCTGCGCAAGGCATGCGCCGATGCCGACCCGGTGGTGCTGGAGCCCATCGAGGAAATCACGGTGACTATCCCCGAGAGCTACGCCGGCGCCGTGATGGGCGACATCTCGGCCTCGCGCGGTCGCGTGACGGGCATGGAGACCGATGAGCGCGGAGACACCGTGGTCATTGCCCAGGCGCCGCTGGCCGAGCTGACGGATTATTCGACGCGCCTGCGCTCTATCACGCGCGGCACGGGCGACTTTACCATGAAGCCCGCAGGCTATGAGCAGGTGCCTTATGACGTTCAGGCCAAACTGGTCGAGCGCTATGAGGAGGGCCGCGCCAAGTAGCGTGTGGCGTTGTCTGCAATGTAGGTGCTGACGGAAAGGCCGTCCTGGGTAACCGGGGCGGCCTTATTTGATCCCTTGGGGACGGATCATTTTTGGGTTACGGGCAGCGCAGTCGGCACTAGTCTCCGGATGCCTGGTTGCGGCCGGTGGCGTAGTCGATTTGCACGTGCGGCTGCAGGTTGTAGCAGTACACGTGGAAGCACAGGGTCTTACCGTGGTCCTCGATCGATTGCGCTTCCAGACGAACGCCGCGACAGACGAGTTCCTCTTCGTTGTACATGGGCGTGACGCGGTAGAGCACATGGCTGCCCGTGTCGCGGATGTAGTCGAGGATCTGCTCTTCAAACGGCAGCATGCCCGTCTCGTTGAGATAGCGCGTGCCGGTGAGGAGATTCTTGCGATTGGCGTTCTCGCCGCAGAGCGACCAGGCGATGAGGTGGCAGCGGTTGTAGAGGCTCTGACCCGGAATAAAGTCGTAGCGCTGCTGGTGCCAACCGGCAGGATGGATACGTGAGATATCGCCGCGCTTTCCCTGTCCGAGCGACTCGGGGCCTACGCAGGCGAGCGCCTTGCGAGTGCGGCCCAGGCTATCGAGCTTGGAGAATTTCTTAAAGCAGCCCTCTTCTGTAGCGCGTTCGTATTCATCGAGTGTGAACGACGGTGTGCCGAGCGGGTGCGTGCTGTCGGCGCGAAGGGCGACGTAGGGGTTGCCGGCGTAGTCGGGAATGCTGCTGAGATAAACACCGCGGGCGCGGTTGAGGTCGGGGTTTTCGACCTCGTCGATGGGGGTGGCGGCGCTGTCCGCGGAGGCAACGTTGCCGTTGGTGTTGGTCGTGGTGGATTCGGAGCCATCGCCAGAGTCTTGGCTATTTTGAGAGTCCGAGGAGCTCGCTGTTCCCGATTCGAGCCGGGCAACCAGGTCTGCCTCGTCGTCGGTGCGGCTGGGACTCTCGTTTTGTTTTTCGGCCAGAGCTGCCGCCTGCTCATCGCTTTGCGGCGACAGCAGCTTGGGAGCTCCGTCGAGCGATCCTGTGAACAGCGCAAACCCCAGCACCACGACGGTGCCGATGGAAAGTGCTTGCTTGTAGGCGGACTTGCGCGACATTGAGGCTCCTGGATGGACGGTTGGGAATCTACCAGTCTAGCAGGAGCCGACAGGGGCCGTTCTATCGAACAAATACTCAAGATTTGGGACAAATGCTACGGATTCATTTGCCTCATATGGAGCTGCGGCGGTTGTGTATATGAAGCTATTCGGCGTTTCCCCAAATGATACCTGCCAAAACAAACCTGTCCCTTTTCGGTGGGTGATCGTGAGTTATTTCACCGCAGCTTAAGGTGCGGTTGGGATGTGCGCACTTTAAAGAGAGGAGCCCATGATTAGAGAGGTTGCGCTCGTCTCTCTAAATGTCTCTCTAAAGAGAAAGCCAGTTAAAGAGATAACCTTAGGCAATCTAGCAGTGAATTTGATGCATCTCTCTAAATTTCTCTTTAAAATAAGGTACCTATCTCTCTAAAGTTAGAGAGATATACTATACTTTAGAGAGATAAATCTATCGTTTTAGAGAGACGGAATGCCAATGCTGCTGGATGAACCTCTTGGCCTTATTGTTGAGCGCCTTCGCAGGCGGGGGACTGATGACGCATCGGTAGAAGTTAAAGCCTGCACGAATAAATTGAGCGCAGACGTATGGGAGACAGTGAGCGCTTTTGCGAACACTGCGGGTGGGCTCATTATTTTGGGCCTGAACGAGGCCGAAGGATTTGTTCCTTCGGCTAACTTTGCTATCGATAGGGTGCGCGATCAGTTTGTTTCGGGTATCGGAGACGGAGGCTCAGCGGCAGTGGTGGCCCATGCGCCGCGGTATGAGCTTGATCGAGGCGAGGTCGACGGGCTCCAGGTGCTTCTGGTGCGCATCTTTGAACTTGAGCTTAAAGCGAAGCCTTGCTATATCGGCGCGCGCGGCGTGCAGAACGGTAGCTACAAGCGCGTGGATGATAAAGATATCAAGATGTCACCCGCTGAGCTATATGAGCTGCAGAGTGCGTTGCTTCCGAGCGATGCAGACGGAACGGTGGTTTCGGAGGCAACGGTCGAGGATTTGGATCCAGATGTCGTGCGGTCTATTATCGCAAATCGCCGGCTGCAGACCCCGCGCGTTTTGCGCGGGGCCGATACGCTGGAAAAGCAGCTGGTCAGACTCAATATCACTACAAAGGATGGTGCCGTGAAGCTCGCGGGGCTTCTGTCGGCGGGAATTTACCCCCAGCAGTTCTATCCTAAACTGATGATCGATGTCGCCGTTCATTCCGATGTGGAAAAATCTGCACCCGGGCAACCCCGGTTTATTGACCGCCAGTTGTGCGATGGCCCGATTCCGGCTTGCATCGAAGATGCCCTTGCCGCGATTGGACGAAACTTGCGCAAAGCGACGATAGTGCAAGGCGCTGGCAGAAGGGAGGATTGGGAAGTTCCCCAGGAGGTTTTGCGCGAGGCCTTGGCAAATGCCTGCATCCATCGAGAATATTCGCCCATGTTTGTGGGGCAGGCCGTGAGTGTCGATATCAATCCAGACAGAATAGAGATCAAAAACCCTGGCGGCCTTTGGGGCGGAAAGACGGTGGACAATCTTGCAGACGGGGAATCGCGCTGCCGAAACCCAAAGCTCATGAGCCTAATGGGGGCGACGCCGTTAGAGCATGCCGAGGGGGCCGTTGCGGAAAGCCAGGGATCTGGTATCCCGGCTATGATTCGCGAGATGGAGTCTCGTTCGCTTGGCAGGCCGAAATTTATCGTTAAGGCCGATTCGTTTACGGTGCTGCTTTCCCGGCACGGGGCGGAGCTTGCTGAAAACCGCACGTGGATTCAGAACCATGTGGGCACCGAGCTGACGGATCGCGAAGAAACATTGCTCATGTTTATGCGGGAGCATGGGTGCGTATGCGATGTTCAAAAAATACGAGAGGCCCTGAAGTGGGATTCGGATGACATTCGCCTGATCTGCGGGGACCTTGTAGATAAACATGCCCTGTCAAAATGCGGCAAAGACACGTTCGAAATTATCGATAGGAACAGAGAACCGTCAGCTTCGACGGCGGATAGGATCCTGGAGGCTCTCAGCGCCGAAGTGGATATGACGGCGCGAGAAATAGCGGTTGCATCGGGGGTCAGAATTTCGTCTGTCCGTTACCATCTGCCAAAAATGGCGGATAAAGGGCTCATCGAAGTAATGGGTTCATCGACGAGTCGTAACCGCCGATATCGGAAGAAGTAGATGCAGCCGGGTCGCCTCTCTAGTGCCTCTCGAGGCCAGATGGGTGCTGGAGGGGCGATTGTCTCGCGATATTTCCCCAGATAAAACCTGCCAAAATAAACCTGTCCCTTTTTGGTAGGTCAGTTAACGCAGTCCAGGTTGAGCATATGCGAGCGAGCAGGCTCCGGGTGCGGTAAGGTGACGTGAAACAAGCGGGCGCTGACCTTTTGGTCGCGCCCGTGAAGTTGAACGTCAGATTGCCGTGCCCGGGGCCTGCGCAGCGCCGAGCAGTTACGCCGTTTGTAAAACGGCGTAACCTAAAGGTTCATGTTGCCGTGGATGTAGGGGGTGACCTCAGGGGAGATATGGTCGCAGCCCAGTTCGCGCAGCGCGGACTCGATAACGGCGGGCAGCGGGGTTTTGCCCTCGGCATCGACGGCGTTGCCACCGAGGGCAGCAATCTTGGCGACATCTGCGGGTGCGGCCTCGATATGCATGCAGCCGCCGATCAAGCGCGCGCGTACCTGTGCCAGATCAAGATCGTGCAGGTAATCCTCGCAGGCGCGGATTAAATCGACCTTCTCGCGCGTAAGCTCCTCGCCCGTGGGGACGCGGGTGGCAAGACATGCTCCCGCCGGCAGGTTCCAAACGGGATAGCCCCATGCGCGCAGCAGCTCGCGCTCTTCGTCCTTGGTAAAGCCGACCTCCATAAGGGGTGAGCGTACGCCGAGCTCTTCTGCCGCACGCATGCCGGGGCGGTAGTCACCGCGATCGCTTGCATTACTGCCATCGATGACGGTGGGAAAGCCGAGCGACTTGGCGTGGTTGACGATGGCGGTAAAGCCGGCGTGCTTGCAGTGGTAGCAGCGATTAGCATCGTTGCAGGCTACTTGGGGGAGCTGCAGCTGATCGACCGAAAGATTGAGCACGGGGAGCTTAAAATGTGCCCCTTCATTGGCTTGTCCATCAACGGACCGCTCAAACGAGGCCTGCTCGGGCGTGCCGATGAGCGGCGTGGTGAGATGGACGAGGAGGGTATTGGTAGGCATGATGTGGGCGCATACGGCGGCCAAAAAGCTGCTGTCAACGCCGCCGGAAAACCCGATAGCCACGCGCCCGTATGCCAAAAGCAGCTGTTCGAGCGCAGATAGCTTGTCTTGAAGCTCCTCTGCGGGTGCCGTGGTGTCTAAAATCATGAAACGGTCCTTATCGTTGAGTACTCGATCGAAAACTATAATCCTAATGCGTTACTTGCCATAAGACTTCTACCTATGTAACGAAAGTGCAATATGGTATATACGTTATATACAAGTTGCCAAATGCGGTAGAGTTACAGCAACGCGACAGCGAGAGTCGATGGGGGACCGATATGATCAAGGCTGTTATTTTTGACATGGATGGAACGCTGGTCGATACCGAGCGTTTGGGGATTAAGGCCTGGAAGGCAGGCGCCGCTGAGCTGGGGCTCGCGATTGATGAAGCGCTGATCCATCAGTTTATCGGCCGCACGCTGCCCGATGTTATGGACATCCTCGATAAACATTATGGCAGCCACGAAACCACCGAGGCGATCTATCGTCGCCACAAGGAGATTCGCGACGAGATGGTCAAGACCGAACTGGAACTTAAGGCCGGCGCCGCCGAGTGCCTAGACGAGCTGCTGGCTGCGGGCTATCACGTTGGTCTAGCGACGTCGTCGCGCCTCGTTACGGCCGAGCGCAACCTTAAGATGGTTGGCCTCTTTGACAAGTTTGAAACGGTAACGTGTGGCGAGGACGTCGTGCACGGCAAGCCCGACCCCGAGATGTATCTGCTTGCCTGCGAGCGCGCGGGCTTTGCTCCCGAGGAATGTGCCGTGGTCGAGGATTCGCGCAACGG
Organism: Collinsella sp.; assembly: GCA_036298675.1. GTDB lineage: Bacteria > Actinomycetota > Coriobacteriia > Coriobacteriales > Coriobacteriaceae > Collinsella. Next base: position 20,750 of record JAXJIO010000027.1, read on the forward strand.
CTGCGTCTCGGGCATTACGGCCGGCTGCCATGTCTTTGCCGTCCCCGATATCGTGCCGCTGCCGCAGGACGTGGTGGATGGCTGCGAGGCCGTGCTCGATACGCTGTTCGACCTGGCGGCGGCAATCAAGACTGTGCGCTAGAAAATTGCGGCGTTGAAACGAGCGATTGCTCACGTTTGCGCTTAAGCAAAAGGGGTCCGGCAATAGTCGGGCCCCTTTTGCTTAAGCGGCGACTTAGCATACTCGCGGGCGTGCTATAGATACGCACCGAGGTTGATGGCCGTGGCGTCGGTCTGGCTGCTTGCCTGGGTGCTGGCGCGTTCCAGTAGGAACGGACGTACCAGTTCTTGGCGGTTGATATCCTCGGCGGCGACTGCGGTGACGGTACGCGCTACGGAGCCGACACGGATATGCTTGATCTTTGCCGGGGCCTTGTTCTCGATTTGCTCCATCAGCAGTTGGACACCCTTGCGGCCAATCTCGTAGCCCGGGGGCGCTACCGTAGTGAGCGGGACCGATCCGCTCCAAGCGAGCGGGTTGCCGTCGCATCCGGCCACGCGTACTTGCCCGGGGACAGAGATGCCCTTGTCGACCAGTGCCGAAACGACGCCCGAGGCCAACACATCGGTCAGACCGACGACAAAATCGGGACGTTCGTCCGCGGGGCGCTCGGCGATTTGGGCACCGATGCCGTAGCCGTCGGCAGCGGTATTCCATTCGCCGGCGTCGATGACTTCGATCTTGATATCGGGGTGCAGGGCGAGCGCCTTATGAATGCCAAGGACGCGCAGGGTGAGTTGCATAAATGCTGCTCGGCCGACGACGACAATATGGTGCGCGCCGCGGGCGATAGCAAGTTCGGCAATGATGCGACCCTGGGCCTCGTTGTCGGCCGCTACGTAGTAGCCGGGCTCAGAGCAATGGATGTCCAGATGGACGATCGGCACGGGCATCTTGGTCATGGCGGGGTGCCAGTCGGGGGATGCCATGGGCTGAACCATGACGCCGGACATCTGGGTGCCCATAAAGTAGCGCAGGTAATGGTCCTCGAGAATATCGTCGTTATCGGCGTTGGCGATGAGCAAGTCGTAGCCGTGCTTGCGGGCCTCGTTGTGGGCGCCGCTGGCGATTTGGAGCGAAAAGCCGTGATCGAGACGGGGGAGCACCAGGCCAAAGGACTTGGTGGCGCCGCCCGCGAGCTGACGAGCGCTTTGGTTGGGCAGGTAGCCAAGGCGACTGATGGTCTCGTTGATGAGCTTGAGGGTCTCGGGGCGCAGCTTTTCGGGATGGTTGAGCGCGTTGGAAACCGTGCCCAACGAAACCCCGGCTTCGCGCGCGACGTCGCTGATTTTAACCTTTGCCATAGCGGCCCCTTTGATGCGTTTCAAGTACAAGCCAGATTGTAGCATCCCAAACCTTCCAAAAAGGGACAGGTTTATTTTGGCAGGTTTTATCTGGGGAAACGCTGTTGCCAGCGCGACCACCACGAAGGGGGCAGGTACCTTTGTGGTGGTTTGGACCGGCTGGACGTGTGTGCATCGAGTGGTATCTAAGTTGAGATACCACTTCTGGTATATCAGCTTGCGTTTGCGTGAGTACAATACTCGAACGTTGTACGTCTCAGCGCCCTTTGTGCGTGGACGTCTTGCAGTCACGCGAACGAAGGGATTTATCTTATGTGCGGAATCGTCGGCTACACCGGCTCTGATATTGCAAAGAACATCCTGGTCACGGGCCTCAAGCGTATGGAGTATCGCGGCTATGACTCCTCGGGCGTCGCGCTCGAGGTGGGCGAGGACGCCGCGGTGCACCTCGACGTCATCCGCCGCGTGGGCAAGGTCGCGGGCCTGGAGAGCGAGCTTTCCAACATCGACAGCGACGCTACCTGCGGTATCGGCCACACCCGTTGGGCCACCCACGGCAAGCCCTCCGTCGTTAACGCTCACCCCCACACCAGCTGCGACGGTCGTATCGCCATCGTCCACAACGGCATCATCGAGAACTTCGCCGAGCTGCGCGAAGAGTTGGAGGGTCGAGGCCACCACTTTAAGAGCGAGACCGATACCGAGGTCTTCGCGCATCTGATCGAAGAGGCCTATGCCGAGACGCACGACCTGATGGCCTCCGTGCGCGAGGCTTGCACCCACGTGGTCGGTGCCTATGGTCTGGCCGCCGTGTGCGCTGACGAGCCCGGCGTGATCGCCGTGGCCCGCAAGGATTCCCCGATCGTAGTCGGTGTGGGCGAAACCGGCTCCTATGTTGCTTCCGATGTCATCGCGCTCATCGACGCCACCCGCGATGTCGTGGTGCTCGAGGACGGTCAGTTTGCCAAGCTCACGCCCGCAGGCGTCGAGTACACCGACGAGGCCGGCAACGTTATCGAGCCCAAGGTCACCCACATCGATTGGGACCTGGACATGGCAGAAAAAGGCGGTTATCCCGACTTTATGCTCAAGGAGATTCACGAGCAGCCGCGCGTCGTGCGCGACACGCTGGTTGGTCGTATGACGCCGGCCGGCGAGCTCGACATCGACGAGCTGGGCCTTTCGCTCGAGGAGCTCAACGACATCGACCGCGTCTACGTGATCGCTTGCGGCACCAGCTATCACGCTGGCCTCATTGCCAAGAATCTCATTGAGGGCTGGGCTCGCATCCCCACCGAGGTGGAGGCGGCCAGCGAGTTCCGTTATCGCAACCCCATCATTACGCCGACGACGCTTGTCGTTGCCGTGTCCCAGTCGGGCGAGACGGCCGATACCCTTGCCGCCATTCGCGACGCGCGCATCAAGGGTGCCAAGGTCTTCGGCATCACCAACGTGGTGGGCAGCCCCGTGGCGCGTGAGAGCGACGGCGTCATCTACACCAAGGCCAACAAGGAGATCGCGGTCGCCTCGACCAAGAGCTTCATCGGCCAGGTTGTGAGCCTGACGCTGCTGGCCCTGCTGCTGGCGCAGGTCAAGTACCGCCTGACCACCAAACAGGCACGCATGCTGTTCCGCGAGCTTTCCGATACTGCCGAGCAGATCCAGTGGATTTTGGACACGCAGACCGATGCCGTGCATGAGGCTGCCCTGCTGTGCAAGGATGCGCAGTCGGCGCTGTTCGTGGGCCGCGGCATGGGTGCCGCTATTTCCTACGAGGGTGCGCTCAAGCTCAAGGAGGTCAGCTACCTGCACGCCGAGGCCTACGCCGCCGGCGAGATGAAGCACGGCCCCATTGCCCTGATCGACCCGGGCTTCCCTGTCATCGCTGTGGCCACCAAGAGTGCCACCTACGACAAGACCGTGTCGAACCTTATGGAGTGCAAGGCGCGCGGTGCCAAGGTCATCGTCGTTGCCACCGAGGGCGACGAGGAGATCAACAAGATCGCCGACTGCATTATCCGCGTGCCAGCAGTCCGCGACGTGTTCAGCCCCATCACGGCGAGCGTTCCTCTGCAGCTGCTCGCACGCGAGGTCGCCATCCTGCGCGGCTGCGACGTCGACCAGCCCCGAAACCTCGCCAAGAGCGTCACGGTCGAGTAGTTGGTTCCGTCGTTCTAACAACTAAGGCCCGGCTCCGCATCAAGACGGAGCCGGGCCTTGTTGCATTTGCCCAGATAAAACCTGCCAAAATAAACCTGTCCCTTTTTGGCAGGTTAGCGGAGCTTGCTGGTCTCGAAGTACTCGGGGAACTGGTCCAGAACTTCGGTTTGGTTGCGGAACATCATGTGCAGGTGCTTGCTGACCAAAAAGCTCGCTTCGATGGGGTCGCGACCGGCGATAGCGCGGCGAATCTGCTTGTGCTCGTTCACGATGTCCTGATTGTCGAGAACCTGCGTGGCGGCGCGCAGCCAGCGGAAGCGCTCCAGGTCGGCATTGGTCTCTTCGAGCCACGACCACACGGTGCTACGACATGCGATGCTAAAAATCATGTGATGCATGAGGTTGTCGCTCAAAAAGAAGCCGATGCGATCCTCTTCGGCCATGGCCTTTTCCTGCAGCACGATGGCGCGGTCGAGCTGCTCGATGCCGGCCGACGTGGCGCGCGCACAGCACTCCACAATCACCTGCTTTTCCAGATGCTCGCGGATGTAACAGGCACTCTCGGCAAGGGTGAGGTTGATGGGTGAGACGTAGGTGCCGCTCTGGGGCACGGTGCGCACCAGGCCTTCTTGCGCCAAGCGAACCAAAGCCTCGCGCACGGGCGTGCGCCCCATATCCAGGTCGTCGCAAAGTTGCTTGACGCCCAGCTTTTCGCCCGGCTTGTAGTCCAGGTAGACGATTTTGCGTCGAATGGTGTGGTAGGACTGGTCCTGTAGGCTCGTTTCCTGCTCGCCGACGTGCATCGATTCTTCCATAGCGCCTCGCAACTGTTCTATCAAACTCATATGTCAGTTGTTAATTATGCCGCGAATCAGCTTTCCGCGGTGGGTAATTCGGCTGTTGCCTGAGAACTATTGCGGCATCTTAGTCTGTGTTTGCGCAAGGCTGCGCTCAATGTTGCCGTATCATAAGCCGTCGCAAACGTGAAATAGAAAGAAGGAATCCCATATGCAACTGGCAAACATCGTACGCGAGCGCTGGAAAGGCGTCTTGTTCTGCCTGATCATCGCTATCCCCGCGACGTTGCTCGGCAAACAAATTGAGGTGGTCGGCGGGCCGGTATTTGCCATCCTCTTTGGCATGGTCCTGGCGCTCGTCTTTCCCAAGAATCGTCGCGAACAGCTCGCCGCCGGCATTACCTATACGTCCAAAAAAGTCTTGCAGTACGCGGTTATCCTGCTTGGCTTTGGCATGAACCTCTCCCAGATCCTGTCCAAGGGCGCCCAGTCGCTGCCGATTATCGTGGCGACGATCTCGACCTCGCTTGTCATCGCCTTTGTGCTCTGCCGCGTCATGAACGTGCCGGGTAAGATCGCGACGCTTGTGGGTGTGGGTTCGTCGATTTGCGGCGGTTCTGCCATCGCCGCGACCGCACCCGTCATCGATGCCGACGATCGCGAGATTGCCCAGGCTATTTCGGTCATCTTCCTGTTTAACGTTATCGCGGCGCTCGTGTTTCCGACGCTCGGCGGCATGCTCGGGCTGACCAACGAGGGCTTTGGCCTGTTTGCCGGTACCGCCATCAACGACACCTCGTCCGTAACGGCTGCGGCGAGCGCCTGGGACAGCATGCACCCCGGCGCCAATGTGCTCGAGAGCGCCACAGTGGTCAAGCTCACCAGGACGCTGGCCATCATTCCCATCACGCTGGCGCTTGCTTGCTGGCAGATGCATCTGGCGCGCAAGGCCGGCGGCGACGCCAAAAGCACGTTCTCCCTCAAACGCGCGTTTCCCATGTTTGTGCTGTTCTTTGTGCTGGCGAGCGTGATCACTACGGTGTTTCAGCTTCCCGCGTCCTTTACGGCGCCCATCAAGGAGCTGTCGAAGTTCTTTATTGTGATGGCCATGGCGGCTATTGGTTTTAATACCGATATCGTCGAGCTGGTCAAAAAGGGCGGCAAGCCCATCGCATTGGGCTTTTGCTGCTGGATTGGCATCGCGTGCATGAGTTTGGGAATGCAACACGTACTGGGAATCTGGTAGAGAAGTAGCTTGTTTGCGTGCTGCGTGCCGGTGAGCGCAAGCCTGCGGTGGAGCGATAGGAGCTCTTGCGGGTATGGCTTGTCCGCAGGTTTATAAGTCCCGAAGAGCTCTTATCGCCCCGCCAGGATGGCGATGCGGGGCAACATCTATACTCGCAGGACGGCGCTTTCTGCCCTATAGTGTTTGGTGAGCAATATCGTTCAATTTTGAAACACTCGGTCGTATGACCGTCGGCGGTTGCACATCGCCGCGGACAGGGGCAAATCATGGATAGCGATGCCAAGCTGAATATCTTGACCGAGGCCCTGGCTGCTGCCGGGGCCTCGGCATTGGCAATCGATGCGTGTGGGGACGTCGCGATCTCGACCATGAATGACGCGGCGCTTGAGCGGGATGTGGCGGCTTTTGTAGCTGAGCGCCTCGACCGTATAGGAGACGGCGCGCGTCTGGTTATGGGGCGTGCGGGTGCGCGCCTGAGCCTGACCGTTCGCCCCACCGACAAAGAGGGCGGGGGGCTTTGGGTCGTCGTGGTCCGCGAGGTGCGCGGTGCCGCGGCGCATGCGGGCATCGAGTGGCTCAACGCCGACGAAGTTGAGGTCCGCTACGAATCGAGCGCGTACGGCATCGTTGAGGGGGCGGCCTCGGTGGCTGCGCCGGTTGCAGAGAGTTACGCGCGCGGTGTGCCTCTTATGCTCGAGGGCGAGCTGGGAGCGGGTCAGGTCGAGATCGCCAAGCGCCTCTATCTGGACGGTCCTTTTGCCGATCAGCCCTTTGTTTCCGTTGCGCTCGATGAGCTCACCGAGCGCGGTTGGCGCCATGTACTCAAAAGCGTCGAATCGCCGTTGTTCCAAATGGGGCTGACCCTTTGCATTGAGGGCTGGAACGCGGTTGGCCCCCAGCGCCTCCGCGAGCTGGTCTCCACGATGACCGACACCGCGTTGGCGACGCGCTGCCATGTGGTGCTGACGGCGAATGACATGCCGGGCGGCGGCGAAAGTGATCAAGCCGCCTTTGTGACCGAGCGCTTCGCCTGTGCGGTGAGCGTCGCGCCGGCAATCGCCGAGCAGGGAGCCGCGTCGACGAAGGTCGCGCGCTATTTGGAATATCTCGCTGATGCATTTGGGACGGCAGCGCCCACGCTGTCTGCCGCGGCGACGAAGACGCTCGATGCTTACCGCTGGCCGCGCAACTATCTGCAGCTCCGCGAGGTCTCGGAACGACTGTATATATTGGTGGGGACGGGCACGGTGGACCGCGCTGTGGCGGAGGAAGTGCTCGCCCAAGAGGACGTGATTAAGACCGCAACCTTTGGCGCCCCGACGCTTGAAAGTGACCTGTATATCCTGCGACCGCTGGCCGATACCGAGCGAGATATCGCGCATCTGGTTGTAGACCATCTCCACGGCAACCGAACCCGTGCGGCGGAGGTGCTGGGCATAAGCCGTACAACGCTGTGGCGCTTGCTGAAGGACGATGACCGTTGAGCGAGGCGCCCGTGACCGCACGCGACGCGTGTGCTACAGTCCAAAGCGTTATTGTTTCGATTTGGTTACGGCGTGCGAGGGCATATGGCTGAGACTTCAAAACCGAGCCGCAGAAGGCGGAGTGCCGCGCCGGTCAACCGACGCACGACATCGGTGACGTGGGGCAAACACGCCTCGGGGTTTGATGGCTCGTTCAAGCGCACTAAATACGGCTATCCTTCGGCAAGCGCCCGCTTGGCAATGCAGGCAGAGTCCTCGCTGTGGGGCCGCAAACGCGTGGTGGGCTCAAAGCTCAAGCACGACGGAACGCTCGGCTACATCAGCCGCGGGGCGGCTCGCCGCAGCGGGCTCAATCCCGCCGGCTGGCATCGCTACGTGCCGATCGTGGCCGCCGTTGCAGTGATCGTCATCGCGCTCGCTGCGCTCGGATATGCCGGCGGTGGCGCCAACTTGGACGCAATGTTTAAATCGCCCGAGCTCGCGCATGCAGGTACAGAAGTTGTCGAGGGCGCTCAGACCCAGACGGGCGTCGCGCCCCAGCGCGGTATCGTTGCGGCGGCCTCCACCATCGCCGATGCGCAAAAGGACGAAGACAAGCAAGGCGACGACGCCGAAACGACCCAGACAAGCGAAGCGACGACAACTCAAATATCAACATAGCTTGCCGGCAGAAGGGGACGTTCCTTTTCTGCCGGCAGTTTGGGACACTCCTGCGCTACCTAACGTACACCACGTTGTCGCGGCGGGGTTTGGGCTCGGGCAGCGTGTCCTCGGCATAGCCCAGAATGCAGTGACCGACACCGCGCAGGCTGCCGTCGGCGGGTAGACCCCAACTGGCCAGTAGCTCCAGGCCCTCGGGCGAATCGAAAACCTCGTGGGCGCGATGAATCCAGCACGAATCAACGCCCAGCGCATAAGCGGCGTTGAGCAAGTTGCCCATGGCGAGCGAGCCGTCTTCCAGATGTGTGGGCACGCTGCGGTCAACCAGCACCACCACAACGGTCTTGGCGCCATAGAAGGGGTCGCTGTTGCTGCCCATGACCTGGGCGTTGAGCTGTGAGAGACGCTCGACGGTCGCGGGGTCGGTGACGGCGACAAACGTCACCGGTTGGCGACCCATGCCGCTCGGTGCATATTGGCCGGCTTCGATAATACGCGCAAGCTTTTCGGCCTCGACGGGACGATCGCTGTAGTTGCGGCAGCTGCGGCGGTGAATGAGCGCTTCGATGGTCTCCATGGTGTCTCCTTGCGGTGGCGTTGCAGATGCCACGTTCATACCCGTCGGGCTCAAACGATAGACGGTCAATTGCCCGGCCAAAAGGATGGATTCCAATTGGGAAAGTGGGTTTGCATAAAATTACCTTCAGAATGTGACAAACAAATGGGATGGTTAAACGTTTTATCCCGTCTACCCTGCGGTTTTTTACCACTTGCCTAAATGACGAACGCATAACCTCTGATAAAGGTTTTACTAAAGGAGTACCAACGTTTATCAATGCGCCGTGGTGGCGCCGGGCCAGGAGGTAACATCATGTTCCAGGCTGGAGATGTCGTCGAGACCGATTTCGAAGGATTTCTGAAGCTGCTGCGTTCCAAGACGCGCGCTTTCGTGTCGATCAACGATCACGAGTACTACATCACGCACACCGATGGCTATTGGCGTGTTCAGGATTGCGAGGCCCTCAACGACAAGGGCCACTTTACTGACTGCTCCGAGCTGGTCAACACGGTCTGCGAGGTCGTCGAGCTGCCGTGGATTGCCGGCAAGAGCCTGCATGACAGCTTCTCGGGCGCTACGGTCTATGAGGCCGTCGCCGCTTAACAGGCAATAAAACTCGATTTTCACGTGACCGCTGGCGCCGCCCCCGCGCCGGCGGTCTTTTTCTGCCGATAGGCCATAAAAATGCACGCATTTGCGGAGAGCCTGTTGACGATAGTCAAAACTCGGACTAATCTAGAGACACATAATTGGTCAAAAATCGGACAATTGAATGGTGGGATAGATGAATAGTGCGGTTACGCTGGTCGACTTTGATCGGTTGCTCAATGGACTCGACCATATCTATTCGGAGTTCTCGCGCGCCTGCGGCCTTTCGGACTGCGCCTACTGGATGCTCGTCGACACGAGTGCAGCGGGCGGAAGCGTTGCCGTGAGTCGGCTGACGAGTGAATGGTTCTACAGCAAACAGACCATCAATTCGGCGATTAAAACGCTTAGGGCGCGAGGGCTTGCGACGTTGGAGTTTGCCGAGGGTAGTCGTAAAAACAAGGTTGTACGACTGACCGAAGAAGGCGTGCGGTTTGCCAAGCGCTACGCGTTGCCGGCGCAAAAAGCCGAGCAACAGGCATTCGAGGCGCTCGAGCCGTGGGAACAGTGCGAGATCATGCGCTTGGTCGGTAAGTTCTCCCATGTTCTTAACGAAGAGTGCGAGGCATTTAAACGGCAAGTGGCCGCCGAGAACGAGACTGACGATAAGGGCGAGGGGGACGCATGCGACTCTTAATGAGGTTTATGAGGCCGTACCGCGGTCTGATTGCGGTGACGCTGTTTGCGGTGCTGATAGATAACGTCGGTACGCTGTTGGTTCCCACGATGCTGGCGAACATGGTCAACACCGGTATTACCACGGGTGATGTCGACTATATATTACGCAACGGCCTGTACATGCTTATCGCGACCGGCATGGCCAGCGGCGGCACGGTGCTGGGCTGCTATCTTTCGGCGCGCCTGGCCGCCAACGTGGCCTGCGATATCCGCAATGCCGTGTACGACAAGTCGCTCGAGCTGTCCGCCAGCGACTTTGAGCGCTTTGGCACGGGTTCGATGATCACGCGCTCGCTCAACGACATCAACGTGATTCAGCAAGCTGTCCTTCAGACGATTCAGCTGGTGCTGCCGGTGCCGTTCTTGGCCGTGGCAGGCATCATTTTTGCTTGGTTCATCGATCCCGCCATGGGCACGCTGCTGGGCGTGGTGGTTGCGATCGTGCTGGTGGCGGCGGTCTTTACCGTTGCCAACGCCGCGCCGATCTTTATGCGCCTGCAGAGCTTTATCGACCGCATGAACGTGGTGCTGCGCGAGAACATCGTGGGCGTGCGCGTCATCCGCGCATTTAACAAGGAGCGCCACGAGGAGCAGCGCCTGGACGAGGTGTTTAGCGATTACGCGGCCAATGCCATCAAGGTCAACCACCTGTTTGTGGGTCTCGACAGCTCAAGCTTCTTTTTGATGAATATCGCCGAGGTGGCGGTGCTGTGGGTGGGCGGCAACCGCGTGGGCGTCCACGCCATGCAAATCGGTAGCATCTCGGCCGTGCTGGAGTACGCGATCCTGATCCTGTTCTTTGTGATGACGGCGCAGATGGTGATTCTGACGCTCCCACGCGCCGCCGCATGCCTGAACCGTGCGCAGCAGGTGTTGGAGATTGAGCCGAGCATCGTGGACGGCAAGCGCACGCTGGACACGTGCGCGGCGGAGTCTGTTGACGGTGCCGACGCGGTGGCCGTGTTCGACCACATGTCGTTCCGTTTTGACGATGCCGACGAGGATACCCTGTGCGACCTGAGCTTTGCCTGCCGTCGCGGTCAGACGACTGCGATCGTTGGCTCGACAGGCTCGGGCAAATCGACGGTGGCAAAGCTTCTGCTTCGCTTCCACGATGCCACGAAGGGCGCCATTCGCCTGGACGGTGTTGACCTGCGCGACCTTTCGCAAGACGAGATTCGCGGGCGCATTGCCTATGTGCCGCAGAAGGCGTGGCTGTTCTCGGGCACCGTGGCAAGCAATCTGCGCTTTGGCAACGAGGACGCGACCGAGGCGGACATGCTTCATGCGCTGCAGGTTGCCCAGAGCACCTTTGTGCTCGATCAACCGCAGGGGCTCGATACCCCGGTTGCCCAGGGCGGTACGAACTTCTCGGGTGGTCAGCGCCAACGCCTGGCCATTGCTCGCGCGCTCATGAAGCGCGCCGACCTGTATATCTTCGACGACAGTTTTTCTGCTCTGGACTTTAAGACCGATGCGGCCCTGCGCCATGCATTGCAAGACGAGACGCGCGATGCCGCGGTGCTCATCATCGCGCAGCGCATCTCGACGATCTTGCATGCCGACCAGATTGTCGTGCTCAAGGACGGCGAGGTTGTGGGCTTGGGCACGCATGGCGAGCTTATGGAAACCTGCGAGGTGTACCGCGCCATCGCGGAATCGCAAATGAAGGGAGGTGAGTAGCATGGCCGAGGAGCTCAAGAAGCAGGGCGGCGTTGATGACGCCGTTGCCGCGGGGCTGGTTGAGGAAACGGCTGCCGTAGCACCCGAGCTGGACGAGGCCGCCAAGGCTGCAGCCGAGCGCGAGGCTCGCCGCCAAGCGCTCTACGAGGAAAACGAACGCGCCGAGGACGAGCGCGCCCGCGCCGAGGCAGAGCGCATGCGCGATGTGGACGACGAGGACGAGGACGAGAAACCCCGCGACACCTGGGCGACGGTGCGCCGCCTGTGGAGCGAGGCTGCCGGCGACCATTGGCGCTTCTATATCGTGTTCGCGAGCATTGTGTTCTACGCCATCTTTAACACCGCTGCGCCGGCATATAGCGCCCGCGTGATCGATGAGCTGTGGGGGCACATGAAGCTGGCGTTTGCCAACAACACTACCTTCAGCATTACCTGGGAGAATTGCGGCAGGACCATCTTCATCTACTTTATGATCTGGACCGCCGCCGCCTCGTTCTACGCACTCCAGAGCTTTTTGATGTCGAGCGTTGCCGAGCGCCTCAACCTGCGCCTACGCAACCGCATCGCACAAAAGCTCAACCGTCTGCCGCTTGCCTACTTTGACGCGCATCGTCCCGGCGAGGTCGTCAGCCGTGCGACCAACGACTTGGACAAGATGTCCGAGAGCATGCAGCGCGGCTTGCTGCAGCTTCTGGTGTCAATCGGTACCGTGGTGGGCGCCGTGAGCGTGATGTTCGTGTTTAGTGTGCCGCTCACGCTTGTATTTTTGTTCTTTACGGCGCTTTCGCTGCTGGTGACGAAGGTCGTTTCGCGCCGCACGCACGATGTGACGGGCGAGCGCCAGGAGTGGGTGTCCAAGATTACGAGCGCGGTGGAGGAAGGCTACTCGGGCCGTCTGGTGATCCGTGCGTTTAACCGCGAGCGCCAGAGCTCTGCCGAGGTACACGAGGCTTCGAAGGAGCTGGCGCGCGTGAGCACCAAGGCCGACTTTATGATTAACGCCGTTGGTCCCGCGGTGCGCTTTATCGGCCGCTTGGCGCAGATCGTGATTGCGCTTGTGGGCTGCAGCATGTTGGTTGCCGGGCATATGACCGTCGGCGTGTTCCAGGCGTTCTTCCAGTTTATCTATGAGGCGTCCGAGCCCATGACGCAGCTGTCGTTTACCTTTAACTCGCTGCAGAGCGCGCTGGCGAGCGCAGAGCGCGTGTTCGACCTGCTCGACGAGACCGAGATGGAGGCCGATCCGTTGCCGGCGGCCGCCGCCAAGCTGCCGGGCAAGGTGGAGGGCCGTGTTGCCTTTGAACACGTGCGTTTTGGCTACTCGCCCGACAAGCCGCTCATGCGCGACGTGTCGTTTGCCGCCGAGCCGGGCCAAAAGATCGCGGTGGTGGGAACCACGGGCGCGGGCAAGACCACGCTCATCAATCTGCTCATGCGCTTCTACGAGATCGACGGTGGCCGCATCACCCTCGACGGTGTGGACACGAGCCGCATGGACCGCGGCGAGCTGCGCCAGCAGTTTGGCATGGTGCTGCAGGACGCCTGGCTGTTCGATGGCACGATTGCCGAAAACATTGCCTACGGCTGCCCCGAGGCAACGCGCGAGGAGATTGTCGCGGCCGCACGTGCCGCTCAGGTCGACTTCTTTGTGCGCACTATGTCGCAGGGCTACGACACGCGTGTGGCTAACGATGCCGAGAGTATCAGCCAGGGCCAACGTCAGCTGCTGACCATCGCGCGCGTGCTGCTCAACAATCCGGCGATCCTCATCCTGGACGAGGCGACGTCGAGCGTGGACACGCGTACCGAGCTTGCCATCGGCCGTGCCATGGACGCGCTTATGCGCGGGCGCACGAGCTTTGTGATCGCGCACCGCCTGTCGACGATCGTCGATGCCGACCTGATCTTGGTCATGGATCACGGCAACATTATCGAGCAGGGCACGCATAAGGAGCTGCTGGCTGCCGAGGGTGCCTACGCCGACCTCTATCTGAGCCAGTTCGCATAATGTGACAAAGGGACAGTCCCACATGTCACATAACAAATCGAGGCGCGCCGGGGATGAATTCCCTGGCGCGCCTTTGCGTTGGCGTCAATGTTGTCGGTGGCCGTCCGCCTCTAGCGTTCGTCCACGAGCTTGGCGACGAGGGCTTTGAGCTCGGCCACCTCTCGCTCGAGTTCCTTGACGCGGCGGGCGTTCTCGGTGATGCCCTGACGGTTGAGGGCGCTCTGCTCGGCGGCATCGTCGGGCATGTACTCGCGATGCTGCTTGGCGTCGAAGCTCTCCTCGAACACGCGGCAGCCGTTGCGCTTGATGATGCGCCCGGGCACGCCCGCGACGGTGCAGTTGTCAGGCACGTCCTTGACGACGACCGAGTTGCCGCCGATCTTGACGTTGTTGCCAATGTGGATGTTGCCAAGCACCTTGGCGCCCGTGCCCACCGTGACATTGTTGCCCAAGGTGGGGTGGCGCTTGCCGGTCTCGTTGCCGGTGCCGCCGAGCGTGACGCCCTGGTAGAGCACACAGTTGTCGCCCACGATGGCAGTCTCGCCGACGACGACGCCCATGGCGTGGTCGATAAAGAAGTGCTTGCCGATCTGCGCGGCGGGATGAATCTCGACGCCGGTGATGTGGCGGGTGATTTGCGAGAGCACACGGGCGAGAGATCGATGGCCGTGTTCCCACAGCCAGTGCTCGGGCACATGATTCCACTTGGCGTGCAGGCCGGGGTAGGAAAGGAAGATGACCAGACCGTTTTGCGCGGCGGGGTCTTGCGCCTGGACGGTCTTGATGTCCTCTCGAATGGTGTTGATAAAGCTCACCGGCCGCCCTCCCTTAGCACCGTGACAATGCGATTCAATAAAGTATAGCGATTCGCTAGGGATTAGGAAGGACGATCTTGCTTCGCTTTGGGCGACAAGTGTCAGTTATGCAAACTTGCTGGTAATGAAGTAAGACTTTTGAGGGGTTTGGCCCGTGCTCGCGCCGCAACCGTATACTGGTCAACTTGGACGTGTCCGCGCCCACAACTGAGAGGTTTTACTTCATGGGTTTCATCAATTTTATCGCCGAGCTGCTTAAGGACCCGCGCACCGCGATCGCCAGCTGGATCGCCGCCGGCCCGCTTATGGCCTACGGCTGCGTGTTCCTAATCATCTTTATCGAGACGGGCGTGGTGTTCTTCCCGTTCCTTCCCGGCGATTCGCTGCTGTTTGCCTCGGGCTTCTTTGCCCATAACGGCGGCTTTAACATCGTGGCGCTTCTGGCCACCGCATGGGCCGCAGCCATCCTGGGCGATCAGTGCAACTTTATGATCGGCCACTTCTTTGGCCGCAAGATCATCGCCTCGGGCAAGGTAAAGGCCATGACGCCCGAGCGCATCAAAAAGTCCGAGGATTTCCTGGATAAGTGGGGCCATCTGGCCATCTTCCTCGGTCGCTTCTTCCCGTTCATCCGCACCTTTGTGCCTTTTATCGCCGGCATGGGCGGCATGCACTGGCGCAACTTTGTCATCTTTAACGTGCTGGGTGGAATTACCTGGTCAACGGTCTTTACGCTGCTGGGTTACTTCTTTGGTGGCATTCCGTTTGTGCAGGAGCACTTTGAGCTGCTGATTATCGGCATCGTCGCCGTGTCGATCATCCCGACCGTGGTCGGCCTGGTTAAGGCTAAGCTCGGTAAAAAGAACGCCTAGTCCGAGTTTGTTTTCGGACGTTAATTCCAAGGCCCGTCATCGGATTCGATGGCGGGCCTTTTGTGTTGAAGGCAAATGAAAATACTTTACTTAGTTAAAGAAAAACGTTTTATCCAAGGCGTGCGGGGAGTACAATCACCTGCATGCGAATCGACGTGCCATCGGCTTCGATGCTGCCCGCGTGTCCTGCCCGGCTCTACGCTTCCGGGTATGCGACGTTGCGACGCGGCCGGCTTCGGTCCTTGCGTGCGGGTTCGCGAGTATGCAACCGTGTATGTAAGGAGCGACATATGACTGTCGAGAAGAAGGATATCGATTGGGGTAGCCTCGGCTTTGGCTACATGAAGACCGATTACAGCTACGAGGCCCATTGGAAGGACGGCGAGTGGGACGAGGGCGGCCTGACCACCGACCACACCCTGCATGTCTCCGAGTGCGGCGGCATCTTCCATTACTGCCAGGAGGTCTTTGAGGGCCTGAAGGCCTACACCGCCGAGGACGGCAGCATCGTCTGTTTCCGTCCCGATATGAACGCCGAGCGTATGTACAATTCCGCCCAGCGTCTGGAGATGCCCCCGTTCCCCAAGGACAAGTTTGTCGAGGCCGTCAAGCAGGTCGTCTCCGCCAACGCCGCCTGGGTTCCGCCCTTCGGCTCTGGCGCAACCCTGTATGTGCGTCCGTTTATGATCGGCTCCGGTGACGTGATCGGCGTGGCTCCCGCTCCTGAGTACACGTTCCGCATTCTCGTGACCCCGGTCGGTCCGTACTTTAAGGGTGGCCTCAAGCCCGTCAAGCTGCGCGTTTCCGAGTACGACCGCGCCGCACCGCACGGCACCGGCAATATCAAGGCCGGCCTGAACTATGCCATGTCCCTGAAGCCCACGGTGGAGGCTCACCGCGAGGGCTATGCCGAGAACCTGTATCTCGACTCCGAGTCCCGCACCTATGTCGAGGAGACCGGTGGCGCCAACGTCCTGTTCGTGAAGGAGGACGGCACGCTTGTCGTCCCGCAGTCGCACACCGACTCCATCCTGCCCTCCATCACGCGTCGTTCGCTCGTTCAGGTCGCTGAGGACCTGGGCATGACCGTCGACCAGCGTCCCGTCGAGTGGGCCGAGGTCAAGGCCGGCACCTTTGTTGAGTGCGGTCTGTGCGGCACCGCTGCCGTTATCTCCCCGGTCGGCGAGATCGACAACAAGGTCTACGGTGCCGACGAGACTGTGACCTTCCCGGCTGGCTACACCGAGATCGGTCCTGTGATGAAGAAGCTCCGCGAGACCCTGACGGGCATCCAGTCTGGCGCTGTTGAGGATAAGCACAACTGGGTTTACACCGTCGCGTAAGCTGTCTTAGCTGTCCGGCCCGAGGGCAACCTTCCTTTCCGGCGCGTCCTCGGACATGAAAGAACCTCCGCTGCGCACTTCGTGCGGCGGAGGTTCTTTCGTCCTGCGGAGTGCGCCGAAAAGGAAGGTCGCGCTTTTGTTTTGGTTCGCGCCATGTGGGGGTGGTGGCGACGTGCATTTTTGCGAGTATTCTGCAATCGAAGGCCCCTGCATACCGACCTCGGGCAAAAAATCGGGAGTTCTCGATGTTTTCTACGGATGATGGGCGGGGTTATGGGCTGGCAGCGTTTGATTTGCAGGGATATTCGCGGTCTTTGGCACTTATCGTGGCGCCCGAAGCTCTTGGTTATGTTGAATACTCCTAAAAATGCACGGCGCTTAGAGGGGGACCTTTGCGAAAAAGGAAACCGCCCCGTCGAAGTATGCACTCGACGGGGCGGTTTATACATTTGGCCGATTAAGGATGCGCTGCCAAACTACTAGAACTTGACGGTCGGGGCCTGGCGGGCTGCTTCGGCGGCCTCGAAGCCCTGGCGCTCCTTAAACTGGAAGATGCCGGCAAAGATGACAGCCGGGAACGTCTGAATGGCGTTGTTGTAGCTGAGCACGCAATCGTTGTAGCTCTGGCGTGCATAGCTAATCTTGTTCTCGGTATCCTCGAGCGATGCCTGCAGCTGCGTAAAGTTAGTGTTTGCCTTAAGATCGGGATAGGCCTCGGCCACGGCAAAGAGCTGGCGCAGCGCACCGGTCAGCACGTTGTCGGCTTCCATCTTGGCCTCGGGCGTGGTGGCCTTGACGGCGGTGTTACGCGCACTGATCACGGCGGAGAGCGTCTCTTGCTCGTGCTTGGCGTAGCCCTTGACGGTCTCGACCAGGTTGGGGATCAGGTCGTTGCGGCGCTGCAGCTGCGTATCGATGTTCTGCCAGGCGTTATCGATGCGGTTACGCTTGGTGACCATGTTGTTGTAGATGCCGGCGATGGCGCAGACAATCACAATGACAACAACGATGCCGATGATGACGGTAATCATGATGTCTCCGTTTCGAAAGGCCGCGGCGGCATGCGCCAGCTGCCGTTGGTATAACGCTACTAGTATACCCGCAACGTTTTGCCGTGCCGAACTTTCCGGTAAGCGTTATGTTTTCGGTGGGGTTGGCACTGGGGCAAAGCGCGCGAGGTACAGGTGTAAGATATGCGACAGATTGACGAGTGTTGTCTTTGCCCTGAGGATGGCGATACCAGTGGACCTTCGCATTAAGAAAACCTACCGCTCCCTGTTCGATGCCTTCACCGAGCTTCTCGAGGAGCATCGGTTTGAGGACCTGACGGTTGCCATGCTGTGCGACCGCGCCATGATTCGCCGCACGACGTTCTACAAGCACTTTCGCGACAAGAACGATTACTTTGCCTTTTATATCGATGAGCTCATGTCGGGCTTGCCGCAAAAACAGCCCGATGAGGCCGACGCAGTGTCTGCCGAGGACGTGCGCGCGCTTCGGCACGCGATTTTGGACGATGCCATGGATTTGATTCTGACGCACGAGCGGCTCATGGATAACATTTTGGCAAGCAGCATGTCGGGCATGTTGACCAACGTTATTTGCGACCGCATTGCCCGCTCCATCCGCGAGCGTGTGATGAACATGCTTGCCGAGGATGCCCTGGCCCCCGTGTCACTCGAGACGACGTCTGAGTTTGTCGCCGGCGGTATTATTCGACTTTTCACGATATGGTGGGAATCGGGCCACGATCTTGAGCGTCGACCTGAGATGGCCGACGTGGTCGATGCGCTGTTCGAGCGGACCATGACACCGGTGCATCACTAAAAGTGGCGGAGAGAGGGGGATTCGAACCCCCGGAACGCTCTCGCGCTCAACGGTTTTCAAGACCGCCGCATTCAACCGCTCTGCCATCTCTCCGTGAGTCGTAATGATAGCATCGTTTTGAATTTGCAACAGGGAAGGCGAACGATGACGATCACCGAAATCGACGAGAAGTTCATGCGCGAGGCGCTGGCCGAGGCGCGCGCCGCCGCGGCGGTGGGCGAGGTGCCCATCGGAGCCGTAGTGGTGCGCGACGGCGAGATCGTCGCGAGGGCGCACAATCGGCGCGAGCTCGACCAGGATCCTTCGGCTCATGCAGAGTTCGCGGCCCTGTGCGCTGCCGCTCGGTCGCTCGGTCGCTGGCGCCTTTCCGATTGCACGGTCTACGTGACGCTCGAGCCATGCTGCATGTGTGCGGGGCTTATGGTTAACGCGCGCGTGGGGCGCTGCGTGTATGGCGCGGCTGATGCCAAGGCGGGCGCGCTGGGATCCCTATACGATTTGAATGCCGACTCGCGCCTGAATCATCGGTTCAATGTGACCGCCGGCGTACTGGCGGATGAATGCCGCGAGCTGCTGAGTAGCTATTTTGGCGGTCTGCGCGGAGCGGGCGGCGCTGATTGCGGTTGCGGTGCCGATCTTGAAGCGCACGCCGCTCACGCCGCAGCGCTTGCAGGTGCCGGCGAGGATGCTGGCACGGCGGTTGACTTTGGTCCTGCATGCCGCCGGCCCCGCCGTGTGCTGCTGGCGATCGACTCCTTTAAGGGCAGCGTGTCGAGTGCGCAGGCGGAGGCGACGGTTGCCGAGGGCGTGCGCCGCGTTTGGCCCGATGCCGAGGTGCGTGCATTGCCGCTGGCAGATGGTGGCGAGGGAACGCTCGATGCCATTGCCGCATGCGGTGGCGAGCTCTCAACCTGCGATGTCGCAGGCCCCTTTGGCGAGCGTGTGCCTGCCCGGATGTTAGTGGACGGCGAGCGCGACTCGGCTGTAATTGAGATGGCCGAGGCGGCGGGTATTGGGTATTCGCCTTGCACGGAGTCGTCGGCGCTGGCTGCTACAACCTATGGCGTGGGCGAGCTGATGCTCCGTGCGGTTCGTGCCGGGGCAAAGACTATCTATATTGGCTTGGGCGGCAGCGCCACCAACGATGGTGGCGCCGGTATGCTGCAGGCACTGGGCGCGCGTGTGGTCGATGATCAGGGCTGCGATGTCGCCCCCGGTCTTGCCGGCCTTGAGCAGGTGGTGAGTATCGATTTGGCGCCAGCGCTTCGGGCGCTGAACGGCGCGCGTGTCGTGGTGCTTTCCGATGTCGAGAATCCGCTCGTGGGGCGTCGCGGTGCACTGGCGGTGTTTGGCGGGCAGAAGGGTTTGCCGACGGGTGACGCCGAGGCGCTGCGCAGGTACGACGGTTGGATGGTCGGCTACGGCCGCCTGCTTGATGCGGCAATTGCCGAGGCGCGAGCCCAGGAGCTGTTGCGTGTGCCCGAGGGTGCACGGACATTTGGCTCGGTGCTCGGTGTGCCCGGTGCCGGTGCTGCCGGCGGCCTGGGTGCCGCGCTGCTGGCGCTCGGTGCCGAGTTGCGTTCGGGCGTGGAGACGGTGCTCGATCTGATTGGGTTTGACGAGCGCGTACGCGATGTCGACCTGGTCATTACGGGCGAGGGCAATATGGACGAGCAATCCGCCGCCGGTAAGGCGCCGGTGGGCATGGCCCGTCGCGCGAAGCGATATGGCAAGCCGGTGGTCGCCGTCGTGGGCGGGCGCGCCGTCAACCTGGATGCGGTGTATGAGCAGGGTATTGACTTGGTTTTGCCGATTTGCCGCAAGCCCATGCCTCTCGACCAGGCGCTCGGTGCGCGAGAAGCCACAACCAACCTCATCTGCGCTGGCGAGGCAGCTGCCCAAGCCTACGACCTCGCCCGCCTCTAAAACCCATCCCCTCGATAAGTTGCGGTGAAATACGGAGTGTTTTTGCCTTTAAGGCGCCAATTCAGTCCGTATTCCACCGCAACTTCGTGAATGGTCATCCGAGGCTGGCCGCCTTGGGCCTTGGGTCGGACCGTTTGCCACGAAATGCGGCCATCTACTACGTTTAACCGAGCTACCTCGACCATCCCGGAATTTGCAAAAACAAAACCGACGCTCCTATAAGTTGTCAAGAGGCAGTTTGCGGGAGCGTTCTCTCCAATTCGCACAGGAGCTCGTAATACCTCCTCTCCAGTTTCGTCGACCGCCGTTTCCCCCGTTCCAAGTGCCCGAGTGTGGCTGCG
>JAXJIO010000028.1:0-121489 GCA_036298675.1 Collinsella sp.
CGTCTACGCCCGCAACACCGTCACCAACGACGTGCTGTACAAGGAGGGCCTGGACCTTCTCGTCGTGCCCTCCGCCGAGCTCTCCCGCGGCCGCGGCGGCCCGCGCTGCATGAGCATGCCCTTCTGGCGCGAGGACCTCTAAGTCTTTCCGTTTCCGGTGCGGTCCCCCTACAACCGCACCGGCTTCGCCCGTTAAACGGGCAACACTAATACTTACGTAATTCATTTCTTCGAAAGGAATCGAACCATGGGTGTTAACCTCTCCGGCCGTAGCTTCCTCAAGCTTCTCGACCTCACCACCGAGGAGATCGAGTACCTGCTCAAGCTCTCCAAGAACTTCAAGGATATGAAGCGCGCTGGCGTTCCGCACCGCTATCTCGAGGGCAAGAACATCGTTCTGCTCTTCCAGAAGACCTCCACTCGTACCCGCTGCGCCTTCGAGGTCGGCGGCATGGACCTGGGCATGGGCGTCACCTACCTCGATCCCGGTTCGTCGCAGATGGGCAAGAAGGAGTCCATCGAGGACACCGCCCGCGTTCTTGGCCGCATGTATGACGGCATCGAGTTCCGTGGCTTTGCCCAGGACGACGTCGAGGAGCTCGCTGCTAAGTCCGGCGTGCCCGTGTGGAACGGCCTGACCACCGAGTGGCATCCCACCCAGATGCTCGCCGACATCCTGACCGTCCAGGAGAACTTCAACTACGACATCAAGGGCAAGACCCTCGTCTTCATGGGCGACTGCAAGAACAACGTTGCTCGCTCCCTCATGGTCGTCTGCTCCAAGCTCGGTATGAACTTTGTGGCCTGCGGCCCCGAGGAGTGCATGCCCGCTGACGACGTCATCGAGGCCTGCAAGCCCATCGCCGAGGCCAACGGCTGCACCATCAAGCTGACCACCGACGTCAAGGACGGCGTCACCGGTGCCGACGTTATCTACACCGACGTGTGGGTCTCCATGGGCGAGCCCGACGAGGTCTGGGCCGAGCGCATCGCTCAGCTCACCCCGTATCGCGTTACCTCCGAGGTCATGGCTATGGCCAACCCGGGTGCCATCTTCCTGCACTGCCTGCCCAGCTTCCACGACACCAACACCACGATTGGCGCCGAGAAGTGCGAGCAGTTCGGCATCACCGAGCAGGAGGTCACCGACGAGGTCTTCGAGAGCCCCGCTTCCAAGGTCTTCGACGAGGCCGAGAACCGCATGCACACCATCAAGGCTGTCATGTACGCCACGCTCAAGTAAGAGCATCTAGCATCTCGCTCGGGGTGTCTTGCTGCACACCCCGAGCGGCTTTGTCTGGTAAATATCTCGCATCGGGCGGTGGGCACGGCACGGAAGATCCGCTTCGCGCGAGAAAGTTAAATGATTTATGAAGGGGGGGATGAGAACCATGACTGAGACCGCTAAGAAAAAGCGCGGTATGCCTTCATCGTTCACCATTCTTCTAGCTCTGCTGGCAATTGTTGCAGTGATTACCGTTATCGTCTCCGGCACGTCCGGCGGCGCGGTTACTGCAGCCCGCCTGAGCGATTTCTGCACCGCCCCGATCCTGGGCTTCGCTGACGCTCTGCCCGTCTGCCTCTTCGTTATGATCCTGGGCGGCTTCCTCGGTATGATGACCGAGACTGGCGCTCTGGACAACGGCATCGCCGTTCTGGTGCAGAAGCTTAAGGGCAACGAGATCATGCTCGTTCCTGTCCTTATGCTCATTTTCTCCCTCGGTGGTACCACCTATGGTATGTGCGAGGAGACCGTTCCCTTCTACGCCCTGCTCGCCGCTACCATGATGGCTGCTGGCTTCGACCCCATGGTCGGCGCCGCTACCGTCCTGCTCGGCGCTGGCTGCGGCTGCCTGGGCTCCACGGTTAACCCGTTCGCCGTCGGCGCTGCCGTCGACGCTCTGACCGGCGTTGGCATTGAGGTCAACCAGTCCATCATCATCGGCCTCGGTGCCGTCCTGTGGATTGTCACTACCGCTATGTCCATCGTCTTCGTGATGAACTATGCCAAGAAGGTCAAGGCTGACAAGGGTTCCACCATCCTGTCGATGCAGGAGCTCAAGGACGCCGAAGAGGCTCACGGCAAGGCTGCTTCCGAGGTCCACAAGGAGGTCAAGCTCACCGGTCGTCAGAAGGGTGTTCTGATCGCCTTCGCCTTCACCTTCGTCGTCATGATCGTCGGCTTCATTCCGCTGGCCGACCTCAACGAGGGCGTCGCCAACTTCTTCGACGCTGGCGCTGTCTACGACGCCGACGGTAACGCCGTCGTCCAGGGCTGGTCTGCCCTGATCACCGGCCTGCCCATTGGCCAGTGGTACTTCGACGAGGCTTCCACCTGGTTCTTCCTCATGGCCGTCCTGATCGGTATCATCGGTGGCCTGTCCGAGAAGCAGATCGTTAACACCTTCATCACCGGCGCTGCCGACATGATGTCCGTTGTTCTCGTCATCGCCCTCGCCCGTGGCATCTCCGTCCTCATGGCTAACACCGGCCTCGACGTCTTCGTCCTCGACGCTGCCGCCAATGCCCTGGCTGGCCTGTCCGGCGTAATCTTCGCTCCCATGAGCTTCCTGGTCTACTTCGGCCTGTCCTTCCTGATCCCCTCGACCTCCGGTATGGCCACCGTCTCCATGCCCATCATGGGACCGCTGGCTGTTAAGCTCGGCTTCTCGCCCGAGGTCATGGTCATGATCTTCTCCGCCGCCATCGGTGTCGTGAACCTGTTCACCCCGACCTCCGGCGCCATCATGGGCGGTCTCGCCCTGGCCAAGATCGAGTGGACGACCTGGCTCAAGTTTGCCCTTAAGCTCATCGTCGCTCTCTCCGTCGTCTGTGCCGTCATCCTGACCGTCGCCTGCGTGCTGCTCTAAGTACCCAACGGGTACCCCACGGAAACCTTGACGATCCTGTAGAGGATCACCTGGTCATCGTCTGTCCGGTGGGGTAAACCCATCGGTAGACTCCTACCTTTAGCCCCCTCCCGTTCCGTGCGCGGGAGGGGGCGCTCTTGTGTTCCGGCGTTTTACCAAACGCCGGAACCACTCGACGCTACAAGCCCGACAGAGCGGCAATCTGACGTTCAATCGTCGGGCATGGCCAAAAGGCATATGCCCTCCTCTTTCACGTTACCTTGCTCGCTCTGGCGGGCTTTCGCTGGCTTATGCTCAACCTGCGACGTTTCCATTATTGATACAAAGGCCAGGTTTGTTTGAACCAAAAAGGGGAAGTTGCGGTGGAATAGTTCCCGTTTGGCCGTCTTGAGGGGTTAAACGGGAACTATTTCACCGCAACTTATCGATGGCGTGTTTGGTTGGTGCCTGTTGATGGTCTGGGTATCGGGGAGGGCGGGCTCCGTTATAATCGCCTAGAACATTAAATGGAAACGGGACGGGAGCCATACATGCGCCAGGGTTTCGACAACGCGAAGTATATCGAGCTGCAGGCTGCTCACATTAAGGAGCGCATCTCGCAGTTTGGTGGCAAGCTCTATTTGGAGTTTGGCGGCAAGCTGTTCGATGACTATCATGCGAGCCGCGTGCTGCCGGGTTTTGAACCGGACAGCAAGTTCCGCATGCTCAAGAGCATCGCCGACGATGTCGAGGTTATCATCGCGATCAACGCGAACCACATCGAGAAAAACAAGGCTCGCGGTGACCTTGGCATTACCTATGACGAGGATGTGCTGCGCCTGGTTGACTTGTTCCGCGGCAACGGCTTTGCCGTCGCGGCTGTGGTCATCACCCAGTACGCCGGCCAGCCTGCTGCCGATGTGTTCCGCAACCGCCTGAACGCGCTCGGCATTCCTGCCAAGCTGCACTATCCCATCGAGGGCTACCCGCACGATGTCGATCTGATCGTGTCCGATGATGGCTACGGCAAGAACGAGTTTGTCGAGACCACCCGACCGCTCGTCGTGGTCACTGCCCCCGGTCCTGGCTCGGGCAAGCTTGCCACCTGCCTGTCTCAGCTCTATCACGAGCACAAGCATGGCACGGCCGCCGGCTATGCCAAATTCGAGACCTTCCCGGTTTGGAATCTGCCCCTTACGCATCCGGTCAACATTGCCTACGAGGCCGCCACGGCAGACCTCGATGACGCCAACATCATCGACTCCTTCCACCTTGAGGCCTACAACAAGACCACGGTCAACTACAACCGCGACGTCGAGGCCTTCCCGGTAGTCCGTGCCCTGATGGAAAAGATCCTGGGCAAGAGCCCCTACCAGAGCCCTACGGACATGGGCGTCAATATGGTTGGCTTTGCCATCACCGATGACGATGCCTGCCGCGACGCTTCCAAGATGGAGATTGTCCGCCGCTACTTTACCGCGGTCGAAAATGTGCGCCGTACCGGCGTGGGCGATGAGCAAGTCGACCGTCTCAAGATTATTATGAAGAAAGCCGGCATCGATAAGAACTACTCACCGGCGCGCTCGGCGGCCCTCACCAGGGAGCAGCTGACGGGCGGTCCCGTGGGTGCCATGGTCATGCCCGATGGCTCCGTGGTGACCGGCAAGACCTCCACGCGCCTGGGCGCCGCAAGTTCGCTCATTATGAACGCCCTCAAGCATGTCTCGGGCGTCGACCTTGAGCTCGAGGTCATTAGCGATGAGGCGATCGAGCCCATCAGCAAGCTCAAGACGCATTTCCTGGGCAGCAAAAACCCGCGCCTCCACACCGACGAGACGCTTATGGCGCTGTCGATCACCTCGGCCACGAGTGAGACGGCCGCTCGCGTCCTTTCGGGCCTGGAGCAGCTGCGCGGTTGCGATGCCTTCTTTAGCGTGATCATCTCGCCGACGGACGAGACGGTACTGCGCAAACTGGGTATCAACGTGTGCTGCGAGCCCAAGTTTGAGCGCCGCGGTTTCTTCCATCGCTAAGTTTGAAGCACCGCGGTAATTGCATTGCATTTTGGCCGTATCGGGTTAGCGCCCGGTACGGCTTTTTGATCAATAAAGCGCCTATTTCGGCGAAAAATAGCCGTTTACCTGCCTAGAAACAATTTGAGCGGTATACAATAACCGTAACTGTTTCATCCTTAGCGGGATGCCGCATGATGGATATTACCTGCCATCGTGAGGCGTGTCGGTCGCGCACGGCGCGTTAGATGCTCGTGCTCGGTTTGAGGAGGCTGCTATGGCGGGCAAGGGTCGTGCGAGTGTCAACGATATGAAGCGTGTCGAGGTGCTGGTGTTGATGGAGATCGACCAGCAAACCGAAGACAATGGCGGGCCGTATGGTTTCTCGCGCAAAACGCTTGCCGAGCGCGTGGGGGTTTCGCCGTATCGTGCCCGCGCCGCAGTCGATCGCTTGGATTCCGAAGGCATGATTGATGTCGTCTCGCGTTATAGCGACGACGGCGGTCAGCTTGCAAATGGTATTTGCCTCACCGAACGTGGCGAGTGGTATCTTGAGGGCGTCCGTACCGGCATGCTCGTTCAAGAAATGCTTGAGGACGCGGTTGCTGATCGATAGCAGCATGTAACCCTTGCCATAGCGACGCCGCCTGGGAAACCGGGCGGCGTTTTGTTTCAAGATTGAGAAATGCAATCGCACGCGAGAAAAATTGCGAACGGTCCGCGGCGCGAGTATTACAATGAAGACCCGTAAGATGTGGATAAACAACTTCTACGGGAAGCGCAGGTAACTCAATATGACCAAGCATGTGTTCGTAACCGGTGGCGTGGTTTCGTCCCTGGGCAAGGGTATCACCGCGGCCTCGCTGGGCCGTCTGCTCAAGTCGCGTGGCTACAAAGTAACGATGCAGAAGGCCGACCCGTATCTGAACGTCGACCCCGGTACCATGAGCCCCTTCCAGCATGGTGAGGTCTTCGTTACCGAGGACGGTTACGAGTCCGACCTGGACCTGGGTCATTACGAGCGCTTTATTGATGAGAACCTGACCCGCGATTCCAACTTTACGACCGGTGCCATCTACAAAAGCCTAATCGCCCGCGAGCGTCGCGGCGACTTTTTGGGCGGTACCGTGCAGGTGATTCCTCACGTCACCAATGCCATTAAGGACAAGTTCCGCCGCATCGAGGAGCAGACCGGCTCCGATGTAGTCATCACCGAGCTGGGCGGCACGATCGGCGACATCGAGTCGCAGCCGTTTGTCGAGGCCATCCGCCAGTACCGCAAGGAGGCCGGCCCCGAGAACGTCTGCTACATCCACGTGTCGCTCGTTCCCTATATCGCCGCCGCCCACGAGGTCAAGACCAAGCCCACACAGCATTCCGTCAAGGAGCTCCGCAGCTTTGGCATCCAGCCCGATATCATCGTGCTGCGCTCCGACCACCATATCGATGACGCTATCCGCGGAAAGATCGCAAGCTTCTGCGACGTCGACACCGATTGCGTCTTTACCAACGAGGACTGCGCGAGCATTTACGATGTTCCGCAGCTGCTTGCCGAGCAGGACTTTGACCTGCGCATTTGCGAGCGCCTGGGTCTGGATCCGCGTGAGCGCGACATGAGCGAGTGGAACGAGTTCCTGCGCAAACAGAATCACGCCAACCATCACGCCGACAAGGTGAAGATCGCCGTCGTGGGTAAGTACACGCAGCTGCCCGATGCGTACCTGTCGGTTATCGAGGCCCTGCACCATGCGGGCGTCTTCTACGATCGCCATGTGGACGTCCAGCTGGTCGACGGCGAGAGCCTCGACGAGCAGAATGTCTCCGAGGTTCTGGGCGACGCCTCGGGCATCCTGGTCCCCGGCGGCTTTGGCAAGCGCGCCCTGGAGGGCAAGATCCTCGCGGCCGAGTTTGCCCGTGAGCACAAGATTCCGTATCTGGGCATTTGCCTGGGTATGCAGGTCGCCGTGTGCGAGTTCGCCCGCAATGTCGTTGGCCTTGCCGGTGCCAGCTCCTCCGAGTTTGATCCGGACGGTCCGTATAGCGTCATCGATCTGATGAGCTCGCAGGAGGACGTGACCGAGAAGGGCGGCACCATGCGCCTGGGCGCCTATCCGTGCAAGCTCGCCGCCGATACCCTTGCTCGTGAGGCATATGGCGAGGAACTCGTCTACGAGCGTCACCGTCACCGCTTTGAGTTCAACAACGCTTTCCGTGACCAGCTCGAGGACGCCGGTTTGGTTATCTCGGGTCTGTCGCCCGACGAGCGCCTGGTCGAGATGGTCGAGCTGCCGCGCGACGTGCATCCGTGGTATGTGGCAACCCAGGCTCACCCCGAGTTCAAGAGCCGCCCGACCAACCCGCAGCCGCTGTTCCGAGAGTTCGTGCGTGCCTCGATCGGTCAGCACGAGGGTGTCGATCGCCTGCAGGTGACGCCCATGAACCTCGCTACGGACTAAGGGTGCCGGCGAACAAAGAACATACCGAAGCTACTCCCTCGTCGCTCGCCGTGGCGGCGGGGGAGTATCTCGATTACCTCGCGGTCGAGCGGGGTTTGGCGCGCAACACGATTGCGGCCTATCGTCGTGACCTGACGACGTACTGCGCCTATCTGGAGCGGGCGGGTATTGTGTCTTTTGAAGAGGTGACTCGTCAGGTCGTGGAGGGCTTTGTCGCCGACCGTCGCGATGGGGGCTATTCCGATGCCTCGGTGGAGCGTGCGCTTGCGGCCGTGAAGGGCTTGCACGCCTTTTTGGTGCGCGATGGGGCTGTGGCCCAAAATCCAACGGCGGCGTTGCGCCTGCCTAAAAAGGGTGATCGTTTGCCGGAGTATCTATCGGTGGAGGATGTCTCGGCGCTGCTCGATCAAGACTTCCCCGAGGGCGAGATGGGCTTGCGCGACCATGCCATCTTGGAAGTGCTCTACGGATGCGGTTTGCGTGTGAGCGAGTTGGTGGGGCTCGATGTGGGCGATATCCATATCGACGACGGCTTTGTACTCGTTCGCGGTAAGGGCTCAAAGGAACGCCTGTCCCCGCTGGTGGGAAGCGCGGCGCGAGCTCTGACGCTCTATGTAACTGAGGGACGTTCTCGCTTGGCGGCCCATGCCCGCGGAACCGAGACCTCGGCGGTCTTTTTAAATAAGAACGGCCGCCGTCTGTCGCGCCAGGGCATCCATGCCATCTGTGAGCGCTACGGGCGCCAGGTGGGACTGGTGGGACTCCATCCCCATACGCTGCGTCACTCCTTTGCCACCCATATGCTTGCGGGCGGCGCAGACCTCCGTGTGCTACAGGAGATCTTGGGACATGCCGATATATCGACCACGCAGGTCTACACGCATGTCGATCGTACGCAACTGACCGAGGTCTATCTGGCAGCGCACCCGCTGGCGCATCGTTAACATATCGCTGGCCTGCATATTTATAGGTATTTGGGGACGGGCCCCAGATTGCCGCGGCGTGCTTTTGCGCGCGCAGGGGCGATCTGGGGCCCGTCCCATTTTTCGTCACTTGTCGTCGCGGTGGTGGACCGAATGTGCCTTGGGTGGGGGAGTTTGGGGGCGATGTGAACGGCATGTAAAGGGACGCAAAAATCGCCTCAAGGTCAACTTGAAGGTTGAGGTTGAAAGGCGGGGTGCCACAGGTGGCATCCCGCCGTTGCTGTAAACACAACATATTGTGTTTTCGAACATGTGCTTGGGGGTGTTTTGCGATATATGGTGGGTGGAGTGGTGGGGCGGGGTGGGGGAAGGGGTGGGGAAAAGTGTTGAAAAATGGGGCGGTTCCCCATATTATTAATGACGTCGACAGGCGGGGTGGTTCCCCGCGTACGTGCCATCTGAGTAACCGAGGGGAGGGCGCACATGGGAATGACTGGTGCATACGAGCGCAATCTCGATGCAAAAGGTCGTCTATCCCTGCCTGCACCCCTTCGCGAGGAGCTTGGAGAGCACGTTCGCGTGTTTAAAGCCCTGGATGTCGATGCTCTGTACGTGTTCTCTGCCGAGGCCTTCGATAAGTGGGTCGAAGGACTCTTCGCGGGTCGTGAGGGCCACGAGGGTTTTAACCCGCGTGACATCAACGACCAGAAGCTCATGAGGGCGATCAACAAGCGCACCACGTCGATGGATGTGGACAGCGCGGGTCGTATCGGTCTTTCTGAGTCTCTCCGCAAGCAGGCGAACCTCGACCGCGAGGTCACGGTTGTGGGCAACTACGACCACCTTGAGGTTTGGGACCGCGCTACGGCCGATGAGGACGATGATGACGAGGCCCTGCTGGACCTCTTCTTCTCGTAAGGGCAAGGCACGAGTAACGGATGGAGCGTGGGATCTTGACACAAGAATATCGGCATGAACCTGTCATGCTCGGCGAAGTGCTTGAGTCGCTGCAGCTAAAGAGCGGCTCCGTCGTCTGCGACTGCACCCTTGGCGGTGCCGGCCATTCGGTAAAGATGGCCGCGCAGGTGGGGGAAACCGGCCTTTTGCTCGGCGTCGATCAGGACGACATGGCCCTCGAGGCCGCTGGCGCCCGTCTGGACCGCGAGGTTCCCGGCGTTCCGCACCAGCTGCTGAAGGGCAACTTCGGCGACTTGGACGAGCTGCTTTGCTCGGCCGAGGTGCCTGGGGTCGATGGCTTCCTGTTCGATTTGGGCGTTTCGTCACCGCAACTCGATATCCCTGGCAGGGGCTTTTCGTATAACGAGGACGCCCCATTGGACATGCGGATGGATCCGGGTAATAACACCTTAAACGCAGCTGAGGTCATCAACACCTATAACGAACACGACCTCGCCCGGATTCTACGCGTCTACGGCGAAGAGAAGTTCGCCTCGCAGATCGCGCGCGAGATCGTGCGCCGCCGCGAGCAAGAACCGATCGAAACCACCGGCCAATTTGTCGAGATCATCAAGGCGGGTATCCCGGCTGCCGCTCGTCGGCATGGCGGACACCCGGCCAAGAAAAGTTTCCAGGCCATTCGCATCGAGGTCAATCACGAGCTCGATGTGCTCGAACGAGGGCTTGATGCCGCCACCAGGTGGCTCAACCCGGGCGGACGTATCTGCGTCATCTCGTATCACTCGCTCGAGGACCGTATCGTAAAGAACCACTTTAAGGAGATGAGCCAGGGGTGCACGTGTCCGCCGGAGATTCCGGTGTGCGTGTGCGGCAACGTGCCGATACTCAAGGTCATCACCCGCAAACCCTTGGTTGCCCAGCCTGATGAGGTTGAGCGCAACCCTCGGGCGAGATCAGCCAAAATCCGCGTGGCGCAGCGTCTGTAGGCGCGACCGCGCGATATTGGACCTCCCGCTCGCACCATAAACGAAGCTTAAACACACTACCAACGTACTCGGGATGGGAGGCGGCATATCATGGGCTACAACACTTCAAGCGCAGCACTCGCCTATGATATGAACGCCATGCCCGCCTATCGTGAGACGCCGCAGGCCCCCGTTGCTCCCCGTGAGCAGCGCACGCCGCGCTTTGATGTCTACACGGGCGCGGGCCGTCAGGCAAACCAGGCGGTAAGCCCGGTTTTCATGAGCGTTCTTAAAACGTTTTGCATCATTGCGGCTATCTTCATGACGATCGGCGTCGCCCGCGTGGCGCTCGCCGGCGTTACGGCCCAGGTGCTCAACAGCAACGCCGAGCTTACCAACACGCTCGAAAAGGCGACCGATGAGAGCTCCGACCTGGAGGTCATGCATTCGGTCTATGGCGCCGACACGCGCATTCGCGACCTTGCGGGCGCTTATGGCATGGTGGAGCCCAGCGAGAGCGTTACACTTGACTTTTCGCAGGATGCAGCCGCGGGCGCCAACGCGACCGCGACCGCTCAGTAGCAAGACGGTAGCTGAGTATGACAAATGACTATCGCCGCGGTTCCGATGGGGGCCGCGGTTCTGGACGTCCCTCGTCGCGGGGACGTTCTGGTTATCAAGGAACGGGTCGGCAATCTTACAACGCCGGGCAGTCCCGTGGCAACGACCCGGCGTCGCGACTTCGCGGCTCGGGCGGCCCTCAAGTGCATAACACCAGGTCGCGCAAGAGTTCGTCGACCGAATGGCTCACAGGCGCGCCTCTGCCTCGCCGCAAAGCCGTCATGGGATTCATTGGGCTTGGCTTGGGCTTGGGCGTCTTTCGCCTTGCCGACTATCAAATTGTCGAAGCCGATAAACTGCGCGAGCGTGCCGATGCGCGCCGCCTGCTTGCGCAGACCCTCTATGCCAAACGCGGCACCATCTACGACCGCAACGGTAACGTGCTGGCGTCGTCGGTCGAATGTCGCAACATCGCCGTGAACCCGCAGCTTGTCGAGGATGTTGACAAGACGGTGTCGGCGCTGGTCAAGGCAACTGGAATCGATAAAAAGACCTGCCGCAAGCTCGTCGAGTCCGATGGCACCTGGGTGTATATCAAGCGCCAAGTGGACGAAGACGATGCTGCGGTGCTGGAGAAGAAGAACCTGCCCGGCGTGCTTTTTGAGCAGGCCATGAAGCGCGTATATCCATACGGCAATCTGGCATCGCAGGTGCTGGGTGTAGTGAATGTGGACAACGACGGCTTGACGGGTCTCGAAAAGCAATACAACAAGCTTCTGACCGGCACGAACGGTTCTCTCGTGCGCGAGCGCGCGAGGGACGGCAGCTATATCGCGGGCGGTGCCTATAAAAAGGTGGCCGCGGTCGACGGCGTTGATATCGTGACGACGCTCGACGTCAATATCCAGCGTGCGGCTGAGGATGCTCTGGCAGAGGCTGTCGAGAAGACAAAGGCCAAGAACGGCTCGGCTTTGGTCACCGACCCCACGACCGGTGAAATTCTCGCAGCCTGCTCGTACCCGACCTACGACCAGACCGATCTGGAGAACGCCAAGACCGAGGATATGAACCTGCGCCTGGTCACTGACGCCTACGAGCCCGGCTCGGTCTTTAAGACGCTCGTGGCGGGCGCCGGCTTCGACTTGGGTGTCGTGCGATCGAGTACGTTGTTTGAGGTGCCGGCGAGCATCAAGGTGGGCGACGATACCGTTACCGATGCCGACAAGCGCGACTATGGCATGACCATGGATGTGCGCGAGATGATGCGCCGTTCGTCCAATGTGGGCTTTGTCCTGGTGGGGCGCAAGATCGGTGCCGACGACTTTGCCGCCTATGTGGACAAGTGGGGCATCGGTCACAGCTCCGGTGTCGATTTTCCGGGCGAGAGCCTGGGCATCGTCAAGGAGCGTGACCAGTATGACGGCGCCACGCTGGGATCGATGAGCTTTGGACAGGCGCTGTCCGTCTCGCCGATTGAGATCGCACGTGCCGTGGGCGGCATCGCCAACGGCGGCGTGATGATGACCCCGCACTTCTATAAGTCCAGCAAAGGCGACGAGAAGGACTGGGGCGAAGGCGAACGCGCGATTTCTGAGGACGCCGCATCCCAGGTGACATCGTGCATGCAGACGGTCGTGTCCGAGGGAACGGGCGTTGGCGGCGCGGTTGACGGCTATGACGTGGCGGGTAAGACCGGTACGGCCGAACGAGCCGACGAGAACGGCGGCTACCTCAAGGAGAACTACATGTCGTCCTTTATGGGCTTTGCGCCGGCACAATCGCCCAAGGTGCTGTGCTATATCACGCTCGACGGAACGCCGAGCGGCTCAGATGCCGCTGCGGTGCCGTTCCAGTCCATTATGGCCAACGCGCTCGACGTGCTGGGTATCCCGCACACGAAGTAGGGGGTTACAATCTTTGGGGCGTGGTTTGTTGTCCCATATGAGGGTGTTCACATGCCCTGCACCACGCATGTGCGGCGCTGGGATACAATACGCCGATAGCATTATTAGGTTTACAGGGGAGCTGCAATGATAGAGATCGCCGTCAACAACCTCGCGGCCGCAACAGGGGCCCGAACCGTGACGGGAGAAGCCGATCGGGTATGCCGCGGGTGCGTTATCGACTCGCGTCAGGTCGAGGAAGGGACGATTTTCGTCGCCTTTCCCGGTGAAAACGTCGACGGCAATGATTTTGCTTCCCGTGCCGTCCAGTCGGGTGCCGGCGCCGTCGTGATGACGCGTGAGCCCGAGGCCGAGCTGGTCTCGCTGGCGCAGGACAAGGGCTGTGCCATCTTGCTGACCGATGATCCCGAGGACTTTCTGCTGCGTTTGGCGCACGCGTACCGTCTGGAGCTTGGCTGCCTGGTCGTTGGTATTACCGGTTCCATCGGCAAGACGACGACCAAGGACGTGCTCGCCGCCGTGCTCGCCAAGCGCTATCGTGTCTGGGCCACCAAGGGCAATTTCAATAACCTGATCGGCATGCCGCTCACGGTGCTTTCTGCTCCGGCCGATACCGAGGTCCTGGTGCTCGAGATGGGCATGAACCATTTCCACGAGATTGAGCGCCTGTCCCAGTCCGCCAATCCCAACCTTGCCATCGTGAGCAAGATTGGTACCTCTCACATCGGCATTTTGGGCAGCCGCGAGAACATCGCCCGCGCTAAGGCCGAGATTGTCCAGGGTATGTGCGCCGCCGGCGACTTCTTGCCGCTGCTGGTTTTGGGCGGTGAGGACGACTTTACGCCGTTCATTCGCGATACGTTCGCCCAGCCTGCTGGTATCGATGTGATGCTGGCCGGCGTCTCGGACGATGATGAGGTCCGTGCCCGCGACATTCGTGTTGATGACGAGGGCCGTCCGGTCTTTACGCTCGATTTTGGCCAGGGTGAGACGACCGATACCATGCTTGCCATCCCCGGCGTGCAGTCCGTCCCAAATGCCGTTAAGGCCGCCGCAGTTGCCTATCGCCTGGGCGTGACGCCCGAGCAGATCGATGCTGCCTTTAGGGGCCTCACGATCACCGGGCACCGCCAGGAGATCAAGCGCGCCAAGAGCGGTGCCCGCGTCATCGACGATTCCTATAACGCCAGCGCCGAATCCATGGCTGCTGGTCTCGATCTGCTGTGCTCGCTTTCGTGCACGGGGTCTCGCATGGCGATCCTGGGCGAGATGGGCGAGATGGGCGATGAGGCTCCTCGCATGCATGAGCTCGTGGGCGCCTATGCCGCCGCCAAGAAGCTCGACATGCTGGCGTGCGTGGGTGGTGAGCTGGCCCAGCTTATGGCCGATGCCGCGCGCATGATGGGCATGGACGAGGACCGCATCCAGGTGTTCTCCGATTATCAGCAGGTGCTCGACCGCATGGGCGGCGCGCTTGAAAAACATGATGTTGTACTGGTCAAGGGTTCCCGCTTTGTTGAGCTCGACCGCTTTGTGGAAGGTGTGTGCTAGCCCATGTTCGGCAATCCCTCGTATCCAACGTATCAGGCTTTTTTGGGGCTTGGCATCGCCGCTGCCATTGCGCTGCTGCTCATGCCGTGGTGGATCAAGCTACTTAAGGTCGAGGGTATCGGCCAGCAGGTTCGTGCCGACGGCCCCAAGCGTCATTTGGTTAAGCAGGGAACGCCCACCATGGGTGGCGTTGTCATTCTCGTCGCGATTTCGCTGACCTGCCTGCTGATGGGCAAGCTCACCACCGAGCTCGTGCTCGTGCTGCTCGCCACGCTGGCGACAGGCGTGCTGGGCCTGATCGACGACCTGACCTCCGTTACGCATGGGCGCTCGCTCGGTCTGACGCCTCATGCCAAGATGATCGGCCTAACCATTATCTGTGTCACCTTTACGGTACTTGCCGTTAACTGGTGCGGCGTCGCCCCCGAGATTCGTTTTCCCGGCGGCCTGACGATTGACCTTGGCGTGCTTTCGACCACCATCTGCGGCCTTTCGTTCCCGTGGCTCTACATTGTCTTTTGCTGGCTGATGATCGCCGGTCTTTCTAATGCCGTGAACCTGACCGATGGCCTTGACGGTCTTGCTGGCGGCACCTCCATGATTGCCATGCTCGCCATGGCTGCCATGGCGTTTTTGCACGGAGACGTGAACCTGTCCATCTTCTGCACCGCGTGTGCCGGTGCCTGCTTGGGCTTTCTGTGGTTCAACTGCTATCCGGCGAGCATCTTTATGGGCGATACCGGCTCGCTTGCCCTAGGCGCCGCGTTTGCCTGCACGTCCATCATGACCAACACCGAGGTCGTCTCCCTCATCATCGGCGGCCTGTTTATCGTTGAGACCCTGTCGGTCATGATTCAGGTTGTCTACTTCCACTTTACGCACAAGCGCGTCTTCCTTATGGCGCCCATCCATCATCATTTCGAAAAGAAGGGCTGGGCCGAGACCAAGGTCGTCATCCGTTTTTGGATTATCGCTGCTGCCTTTGGTGCCGTTGGCCTTGCCCTGTTCTTCCAGTTGGGATAGTGGTCTTTCATGCCTCTTGCTGATGTCTTTAGCCTGCTCGTTTTGGGTCAGGGCAAATCCGGTCTCGATGTCGCCCGCTGGGCGCTGGCACATCCCGAGCGCGTAAGTGCCGTTACCGTGTATGGCGGTGGCACCTCTGAACCCAATGACGCCACGCGTGCGCTCGAGGCTGCTGGTGCGTCGTTTGTCTATGGGACCGAACAGGTCGAGGGCGCCTATGACGTATGCGTGACGTGCCCGGGCATCTCGGAGTTCTCGGGCTTCTTTAAGGCCGGGCGCGAGCATGCCGCCCAGATTATGGGTGAGCCCGAGTTTGCCTATCGCCTGTCGCCCGATAACTGGATTGCCATCACGGGCACCAACGGCAAGACGACCACCACGTCGCTGGCTGATTATCTGCTTAAGGCTGCCGGCGAGGCCAGCGTTGCTGTCGGCAACATCGGCGAGCCGCCGGTCAACGAGATTGACGGCCGAGCCCACAACGAGTGGTTTGTGGCTGAGCTCTCGAGCTATCAGATTGCTACGACAACCGAGCTCCACCCCCGCGTGGCGGTGCTGCTCAACATCACTCCCGACCACTTGGGCTGGCATAAGAGCCATAAGAACTACGCGCTTGCCAAGATCAAACTGTTTGACAATATGGTCGATGACGATCTGGCGGTTGTCGACGTCGAAGACGCCGGCATTCACGAGTTCGATGAGTACATCTACACGCCGGGTCGTCGCATCTGCAAGGTTGCCTTTGACGAGCCTGAGGGCGAGGATGCCGCCTTTGTGCGCGACGGCAAGATGGTCGTGCGCCTGAAGGGCGTCGAGACCCCGCTCATCGCTACATCCGAGCTCAAGATCTCGGGCCATCACAATGT
The DNA here is from genome assembly GCA_036298675.1 of Collinsella sp. Taxonomy (GTDB): domain Bacteria; phylum Actinomycetota; class Coriobacteriia; order Coriobacteriales; family Coriobacteriaceae; genus Collinsella. The sequence goes on from JAXJIO010000028.1 coordinate 16,029, forward strand.
TATCAATGCCCTGTGCGCCGCCACGGCTGCCTTGGCGGTCGGTGCCGATGTCGATGGTGTCTGCCGCGGTCTTGCCTCGTTCCAGCCGCTCGAGCACCGCGTGGAGCCGTGTGGCGAGATTGACGGCGTGCGCTACGTCAACGATTCCAAGGCGACCAACACCGATGCGGTCGAGAAGGCACTGACGGCATTTCCCGATGACGACGTGATCTTGCTGCTCGGCGGCCACGATAAGGGCACGCCGCTCACGGACTTCGCGCGCGTTGTTATGGATAACGTACGCTCGGTCGTCTGCTTTGGCGATGCGCGCGAGCGTTTCACCGCCGCTATGGACGAGGCCGATGTCGACGGCGATGTGGATATCGCCCAGGCGGATGACCTGCGCGATGCCGTGGACGTCGCCCGTTCGCTGTCGAGCCGTGGCGACGTGATCTTACTTTCTCCTGCCTGCTCTTCGTTCGATGAGTTCTCGGGCTATGAGGAGCGCGGCCGCGTGTTTAAGGACTATGTGGCCCAGCTTGCCGCTGCGGCGAAATCGCAAATGGAATAGGGGTTGCCGGTGAGAGAGGAGAGCCCCCGACAAGGTATGAGGAGGCCCGACTCGGACCGTGCTTCCTCGCGGCGCAGCACACCGCGTTCCGGTCGCGGCGGGCAGTCGTTTAGCGAACGCTATATTGCCGGCGTTCCCGCCCGTATCATGCGCCCCCGTTTGATATTCATGGCCTGCCTGTTTACCTTGGTATGCTTTGGCCTGCTGATGGTGTACTCGGCGTCTTCGGTCGAGGCGCTGCACGAGAATGGCTCGGCGACGTTTTTTCTGGGTCGACAGGCCGCGTTTGCCGTGGTCGGTGTTCTGGCGCTGATTGCCATCGTGCGCGTTTTGCCGGACAGCTGGTTTGGGGAGGATGTGCTCAGGATCTTCCTCATAGGCATGATAGGGCTACTGTTTCTGGTGTTCTTGGTGGGCAGCGGCAGCCGTGGCGCCACGCGCTGGCTTAACATCGCCGGTATTCAGTTCCAGCCTTCCGAGTTTTTAAAGCCATTTGCCATTGCGTATTCGGCCATCATGCTTGATCGCTTCTTTTCGCCCGGTGGCAACATCAACGAATTCCTTCGCAAGATGGGCATCTACCTGGGCATTTCGCTCTTTCTGATCTTTATCCAGCCCGATTTCGGTACTGTCCTGATCATCCTGTTGACCCTCATGTGCATGGCGTTGTTTGCGGGTCTCGACCCCAGATTTATCATCGGCGTGCTAATCTTCGGCATTCTCGTGATCGTGATTGCGCTTGTCGCAGAGCCGTACCGTATGGTGCGTATTCAGGTTGCCTTGAACCCTTGGGCCGACGAGTATGGTGACGGCTATCAGGCCACGCTTGCCATTATGGCCTTTGCCTCGGGCGGTCTGTTCGGCCGTGGCATCGGCAACTCAACCATGAAGTACTCGTATCTGCCCGAGGCGCACAATGACTACATCCTGGCCATCATTGGCGAGGAAGTCGGTTTTGTCGGAACCGTGCTGTTCTTCTTGGTGTTTGCGATGCTGATCTACTCGGCGTTTCGCATTGCCGAGCAGGCGACCGATCGCCGGGGCGCGCTTATGGCGTCTGGCTCCGCGGTCATTCTCGCAGTGCAGTTTTTGATTAACGCGCTGGGCATCCTCAACGTGTTTCCCATGACGGGCAAACCGTTGCCGTTTATTAGCTACGGCGGTTCGTCGATTATTGTGTCGCTCATGCTTGCCGGGTTGATCCTGCGCGTTTCGTACGAGAGCGCCCGCCGCGATGAGTATGACCGCCGCCGCGAGAGCTTTGCCGTTATGGATGAGAGTACCGCCGGCGTGCCCCACGTGCGCGGCGAGCGATCTTCGCGTAACGGTTTTACCGTCCTGGATGGCTCTGCGACCGAGCCGGCAGCCCGCCCGCGTCAGCGAACGGCGCCGCAAGGTCGTCCTCAGCGCCCCAGCCCTCGCAACGCGGGCGGCGGATATAATCGAATCGATTTGAACTCGGACCCGTCGGCGCGTCTGCGTACCGACGACCAGGGACCGCGTGTACGAAGGGACTACCATGACCGATAAAATGACCGTTGCTATTGCAGCCGGCGGCACGGCCGGGCACATCAACCCCGCGCTCGCCTTGGCCGAAGAGCTGCGTGACCGTGGCCACCACGTTGTGTTCGTGGGCCAGTCGCGCAAGCTCGAGGGTCGTCTGGTCCCCGAGGCTGGGTTTGATTTTGTGCCCATTACGGTCACGGGCTTCGACCGCTCCCGTCCTTGGACGGCGCTGACCTCGCTGTGGCGTGTCAACAAAGCCAAGCGTGCGCTCGCCAGTCATTTCTCAAAGGTCGGCAAGCCCGATGCCGCCATTGGTTTTGGTGCCTATGTCGAGGTTCCGCTGCTGGGGTGGTGCAAGGGCGCGGGCGTTCCGTATCTGCTGCATGAGCAGAACTCTGTTCCGGGCCTGGCCAACAAGATGATGAACTCCCACGCCGCCCGCGTGTGCATCTCGGTGCCGGCAGCGCGTTCGGTCTTTGAGCGCGAAGGTGACCCTGACCACGTGCTCATGACCGGCAACCCCGTACGTCGCTCGGTGATCGAGGGCGATCGCGCTCGCGGCCGCAAGGCACTTGGCGTTCCCGAGGACGCTACGCTGCTGCTCGTCTTTGGCGGTTCACTTGGCGCCCAGCACCTCAACGAGCGTGTGGCTTCGCTCAAAAACGAGCTGCTTTCGCGCAAGAACCTCTATGTGTTGCATTCGACGGGTGCCGACGGCTTTGAGGAGACCGAGCGCGCTTTGGCGCTGACGCCCGAGGAGGCGAAGCGTTACCGCGTCCAGCCTTACATCGACAACATGGGCGATATGCTGGCTGCTGCCGATTTGGTGCTCTCGCGTTCGGGCGCATCGAGCGTGGCCGAGATCGCTGCACTCGCCGTGCCTTCGGTGCTCGTGCCGTACCCGCATGCGACGGCCGACCACCAAACCACCAATGCCCGTTATCTGGTCGACGCTGGGGCCGGCGTGCTCTGCGCCGATGCCGATATCGACGGTTCTGCCTTTGCCGATGAACTGCTGCACCTGGTCGATGACGCGGCGGCGCGCGACGCCATGCGTCAGGCGGCGCGTGGTCTGGCTCAGGATAGGGCCGCCGCTCTTCTGGCGGATGCGGTAGAGGGTTTGCGTTAGTTAGACGGGATATCGTCGGTCGCCCTCGCGCTGATGCGGTAGGTGCGGTACAGTTAACGGGTTACAGGCAGTGTTTACGCAAGGAGTACACGAGCACATGGCTGATTCCCAGACTGCAACCTCCGCGCCCGAGTTTAAGAGCGCCCACTTTATCGGTATCGGCGGCGCCGGCATGAGCGGCATCGCCCTCGTTCTGCACGAGCGCGGTTATGCCGTTACCGGCTCCGACCTTAAGACGTCACGTTATATCCGCCAGCTTACCCGCGCTGGTGTGAAGGTGCATGTGGGCCATGAGGCCGCCACGATCGACGAGGTCAAGCCCGACGTGGTTGTTGTCTCCACCGCTATTCCGGAGTCCAACCCTGAACTCGTGCGCGCTCGCGAGCTTGGTATTCCCGTGTGGCCCCGTGCTAAGATGCTCTCTGCTTTGGGCCACGGCTACACCACCGTCGCTGTTGCCGGCACGCATGGCAAGACCACCACGTCTTCGATGTGCGCCACCATGCTCGACCGCATGGGTCTGGATCCGAGCTTCTTGATCGGTGGCATCGTCGAGGGCTATGACACGAACGGCAAGAACGGCTCGGGCGACTACTTTGTCGCCGAGGCCGACGAGTCCGACAGCTCCTTCCTGTTCCTGAACCCCAACGTGGTCATTGTGACCAACGTCGAGGCCGACCACCTCGATCACTACTCGGGTATCGAGGAGATCGAGGCAACTTTCGCCAAATTCATGAGCCTGGTGGGCGAGGACGGCACCGTCATCGTCTGCGGTGAGGACTCGCATCTGGTCGAGCTCGCCAAGTCGACGGGCCGTCACGTGCTTTCCTACGGCTTTGCCGAGAGCAACGACATCGTCTGCATGCACCCGGATGTCAAGGGCATCCAGAGCGACTTTATCGTTCGCTTTGAGGACGGCACTGAGCACGCTGTGGAGATCAAGAGCAATCCCGGTCGCCACAACATGCTCAACGCCACGGCGGTGCTCACCGTCGCCCATGTCCTGGGCCTTGACATCGACGCCGCCGCCAAGGCGCTCTCGAGCTTTGAGGGCGTCCGCCGTCGCTTTACCCACGTGGGCGATATCGATGGCATCACCGTGGTCGATGATTACGGCCATCACCCCACCGAGATCAAGGCGACGCTTGCTGCTGCTTCGTCGCTGGGCTACAAGCACGTCGACGTCGTGTTCCAGCCGCACCGCTATTCGCGCCTGCAGGCCCTGTGCGACGACTTTGCCGATGCATTTGCCAATGCCGATAAACTGCTGCTGATTGATGTGTTCTCGGCTGGCGAGATGCCCATTCCGGGTGTCACCTCTAAGATGCTCGCCGATACCGTGCGCGCCAAGCATCCTGGCAAGGAGGTCGTGTACTGCTCCAGCCGTCTTGAGCTCAATCAGGAGCTCGAGCAGATGGTGGGCGAGGGCGACCTGCTGCTCACTATGGGTGCCGGTGACGTTACGACCGTCGGTCCCGAGTTCATTGAGTATCTGACTGCCAAGAAAGACGCTTAAGTCTAATGGGTCTGTTTAACGCCGTCATGGCGCTCTCGGGCATGATCGACACGGATGTGATCGAGGACGAGCGCCTTGCGCGTCATACGAGCTATCGTATCGGCGGCAAGGCCGACCTCTTTGTGACGTGCCATAGCTATCATGCCCTCCGCCGCGCCGTGGCGGTGCTCGATCGCGAGCAGGTGCCGTGGGTCATCATCGGCAAGGGCTCCAATCTGCTGGTTGCCGATGGCGGTTATCGCGGCGCCGTCATTTCGCTCGGACGTGAGTTTCAGCGCACGGTTGTTGCCGATGACGGTTGTACGCTGACGGTCGGTGCGGGCGTGATGTTTGCGCGCCTGGTCAACGATGCCCTGTCGCGTAGCCTCTCGGGCCTTGAGTTTGCCGTTGGCATCCCTGGTTCGGTTGGCGGTGCGATATCTATGAATGCCGGCACACGGACCGAGTGGATTGGCTCGCTGGTTGAGGATGTCGTAACGTTTGACCCGGCATCCGGTATCAAACATTATGCGGGGTCCGAGATCACTTGGGGCTACCGCGAATGTAGCCTTCCCCGCAATGAGATCATCCTCGAGTGCGTGCTCAAGCTTAAACCGGCGCCCAAGGCCGACATTCGCGAGCGCATGGAGCGGTACCTGACGAGGCGCAAGCGTACACAGCCCATGGGTCGCGCATCCTGCGGGTCGGTCTTTCGCAACCCGCCCGATGCGAGCGTGGGCAAGCTTATCGAGGATTGTGGATTAAAGGGTTTTTCGATTGGCGGCGCGGAAGTTTCGCCCGTTCACGCTAATTTTATCGTTAATAACGGAACTGCCTCGGCCGATGACGTTGCCGCGGTTATCAGACATGTGCACGGAAAGGTGAGGGAGGCGTATGGCATCGAGCTCAGACCGGAAGTTAAATTCCTCGGCTTCTAGAGCATCGAAACCCACCTTCCGCCGCGCCGGAGGGCGTTCCGGCGCGCCTGCCAAACCTCAACGCAATACCGTCGCGCACTCTAAGTCTGTCGGGCATGCTCGACAGACCAGTCGTCCGGTTGTCGGCTCGCAGCTCGGTAATCGTCCGGCCGCAAAAAAGTCCTCGCGTCCCTCGGTGACGTCAAAGCCTGTTATGGGCGCCAAACCTGCCCGTCCCATGGCAACTCCTAAGCCCTCGACGGGAACTAAAGCGCCGCGTCCAGGTCGCACGCTGGGCGCATCGAAACCGCGCTCGCTGACATCGGTGCCGGCTACCGCCAAGAAGCCTTCGGGTAAAAAAAGCGTCAACCCGTTGTCTTCACTTGGGGCGATGGTAAATAAAACATCAGACGCCGCTTCTGTCGTTGCAGGCAAAGGCAAAATCGTGGGCGGCGTTCTGGCCGCCTTGGCCGTGCTCGTCGTCGTTGCCATCGTGGTGATCAACTCTGGATTGTTTACCGCCACTGATATTCAGATTCAAGGCAGCGAGCATGTGACGAAGCACGATGCTATCCAGCTGATCGATTTGCCCGAGGGAACTTCGCTTTTTAACGTCGATCCCGACCAGATTACCGAGGACCTCAAGCAGAATCCGTGGGTCTCGGGCGTGGATGTCCAGCGTCAGTTCCCGCATACGCTCATCATTACGCCGATGGAGCGCAAGGTCATCGCAATTGCCTATATCAGTTCCGATGACCTTGCCTGGGCCATCGGGGATGATGACACCTGGATCGCCCCACTGTCGACGTCGGTCGAAGTGGACGACCAAGGCAACGTCATCACGACAGGGCAGGGCTCAAATACCTTGACCGGAATCGATGCCGCGCTGGCGCTCGCTAAGCACTATGGCGCGGTGTTGTTGACTGATGTCTCGGCGGATGTCGCTCCGGTTTCCGGCCAGGCAGTGAGCTCCAAGGCCGTTAAGGCTGGCTTGGATTATGTGCGTGGTTTTTCGAGCGAGTTCTTGGGACAAGTCAAGGATATTTCCACGCCTTCGGTCGAAGCCATCTCGGCAAACCTCAATAACGGCATTGAGGTGTCGCTGGGCGATTCGAACGATATCGTCAAGAAGGAGCGCGTAGTCACCAAGCTGCTTTCGCAGGTAGAGGGCGTAACGTATATCAATGTGCGCTCTCCGGGTAACTATACATTTAGGAACGCTCCGACCTCGTAGCGCTGGTTGATGCTTTGTTGAGGGGCCATACCACGCCGTTTATCTGGTTTGTTTGGTTTTCACGGTCAATTATTTGACTGATACGTTCATAATGTGCAAACATAATACGGTTTACCTTTGCATTTACTTTCAACCTGAAGGTTAATGTGCGCAGGGGTCGACCCATGCTATGGCTATAACCTTTGTTCGGAGGACCGACATGCACGAGACAGAGATCAACAACTACCTTGCCGTCATTAAGGTGGTCGGCGTCGGCGGCGGCGGTACCAACGCGGTCAATCGAATGATCGAAGAGGGCATCCGCGGCGTCGAGTTTGTTGCCATCAACACCGATGCTCAGGCACTCGCGATCTCTGATGCCGATATCAAGGTGCACATCGGCACCGACCTTACCCGCGGCCTGGGCGCCGGCGCCAACCCCGAGGTTGGCCGCAAGGCTGCCGATGAGTCCCGCGACGACATTGCCGAGGCGCTCGCTGGCGCCGACATGGTGTTCATCACCTGCGGCGAGGGCGGTGGCACCGGTACCGGCGCTGCTCCCATCGTTGCCGATATCGCGATGAACGAGGTCGGTGCGCTGACCGTCGCCGTCGTGACCAAGCCCTTCACCTTCGAGGGCCGCAAGCGCAAGAAGAGCGCCGAGGAGGGCATTAAGACCCTCTCCGATTGCGTCGACACCATGATCGTCATCCCTAACGATAAGCTGCTCGACATCGCCGAGAAGAAGACCACCATGCTCGAGGCCTTCGCGATTGCCGATGGCGTCCTTTCCCAGGGCACCCAGGGCATCACCGACCTCATCACCGTCCCCGGTATCATCAACCTGGACTTCGCCGATGTTAAGACCATCATGAAGCAGGCCGGTACCGCCATGATGGGTATCGGTACCTCTTCTGGGGACACCCGTGCCGTCGACGCTGCCCAGCAGGCCATCTCCAGCCCGCTGCTCGAGAGCTCCATCGATGGTGCCACGCGCGTGCTGCTCTCCATCGCCGGTTCCAAGGACCTGGGCATCCAGGAGATCAGCGACGCCGCCGACGTTGTCGCCAACGCCGTCGACCCCGAGGCCAACATCATCTTCGGTACCGTTGTCGACGAGTCCCTGGGCGATCAGGTGCGTATCACCGTCATCGCTACGGGCTTCTCCGACTCCAACGTCAACCGTCAGGACGAGCTCTTTGCTGCTCAGCAGTCTCAGAGCAAGGCCGCTGCCTCCGCTGAGCCGCAGCGCACCGCTCCGGCCACCAGCCCGGCTCAGGCCGCTCCGACCCGCAACGTCGGTGGCACCGAGCTTCCTAACTTCGGCAACGATCAGTTCGAGCTTCCCGACTTCCTGAAGCGCGGTAGCTTCTAAGTCGTTCTTTGCATTGTTGCTCACGGGGGCGTGTCCGTATGGACGCGCCCTTTTTATTTCGACTTTGTAAACTAGAACCTCCAATCTCTTTACGTTCCCTTTACGATTGCCTCCAGTGCAGCAGGTATCCTTTTAGAGAAGTATGACAGCCGTATAAACGCGGGCTGTAGCGGCGATGCCGCGGTACTTGTGTTATTAGGAGGCTTTAGTATGGCAGCACGTGCGGACAACGTTTCGCGTGTCGACCATGATGGAGTTACGTTGGTGGAAGGCGCGACATCCGATGTTCGCTTTGCCTTCACCGAGCGCGCCGGTGGTGTTTCCGAAGATGCGTACTCCTCACTCAATTTGGGCTCGCATGTTGGCGATGACCCCTTTGCTGTTCAAGAAAATCGTCGTCGCGTGCTCGAGGCTATGGGTGCCGCCGAGTGCGAGCACAACTTGCTCGTTCCCAATCAGGTCCATGGTGACCATATCGTTGCGGTGACCTCGAACGGCGCCGATGACCTTGAGGACGTCCGCGAGCAGATTGCCGAGGGCTGCGATGCCATCGTCTGTACGGCGCATAACGTACCCGTGCTGCTCTGCTTTGCCGACTGCGTTCCCGTGGTGCTGGTGGCCCCCGGCGGATTTGCCGTGGTGCACTCCGGTTGGAAGGGCACGATTGCACGTATTTCCGCCAAGGCGTGCCAGGCGCTTTGCGATGCTGCCGGTTGCGATGCGAGCGACGTTTCCGCCTATATCGGCCCCCATATCTTGGGTGACGAATATGAGGTATCCCAGGAACTCATGGATCGCTTTGCCGCCGAGTTCTCTTGCATCGATGCGAATACCTCTCGCATGCTTGATCTTTCCGCTGCCATTCGCGAGGCGCTGGTAGATGTCGGTGTCGACGCGGATAATATCGTGGATACCCAGCTTTCGACCGTGCGTCAGAACGACCGCTTTTATTCCTACCGTAACGAGGACGGCACCTGTGGGCGCCATGCTGCGATCGGCGTGATGCTATGAGAAAGATCGTATCGGTTCTGAGCGCCGCTGTGCTTACGCTTACGCTGTGCGCCTGTTCTTCGGGATCTTCGACCTCTTCCATTACCGTGGCCGGCTCCACGACCTGCCTTCCTATCGCCGAGATTGCGGCCGAGGGCTTTAAGGAGGAGACCGGCATCGACGTGCTCGTTTCCGGTTTGGGTTCTTCCGCTGGGATCGAGGCCGTCAGCGCCGGCACGGCCGATATCGCCAGCTCCTCCCGTGGACTCAATGCCGACGAACAGGATCTGGGCCTGACTCCCATCGTCATTGCCCACGACGGTATCGCGGTCATCGTGAACGACGACAACCCCGTCGATAACCTCTCGACCGAGCAGCTCCGCGATATCTACGCCGGCAAGATTACCAATTGGAAAGAGGTCGGTGGCGAGGACCTGAGGATTCAGGTCATCAACCGAGACGAGGCGTCCGGTACGCGCGAGGCCTTCCGTACCATCGTGATGGATGGCACGCCGTTCGATCGCCGCTCGGCTGTTCTTTCGGGTACGGGCCAGGTGCGCGACGTGGTATCTCGTTCGCGTGGGGCCATCGGCTACATTTCGCTGGGCTTCGTCGATAGCCTCAACGCCAAGACCTCGGTCAAGGCTGTCTCGGTCAATCATGTTGAGGCGTCCGAGAAGACGGTCGCGAGTGGCGGCTATCCCATCTCGCGCGACCTTTACTTCTTTGTGAAGGGTGTGCCTTCGCAGCAGGCGCAGGATTACATCGACTATGTGACGTCCGAAAAGATGGACAAGCAGATTCGCGAGGCGGGCTTTATTCCCGTCACCAACGACGAGAAGGGGAGTGAGTAGCATGGAAGCACAGGAAAACTCCCAGACTGAGCAGAATGTTCAGACGCCCAAGAAGCGCGAGCTGGCGCTCGTATCGCGCAGTACCTATATCAAGGAGAAGGCGCTGCAGTGGATCTTCTTTGCCTGCGCGTTCTTGGCGGTCGTTACCGTCATCCTGATTTTTGTCTTTACCACGTACTCGGCGCTGCCCGTCTTTACTGACATCGGTCTGGCTGACTTCTTTAGCTTTACGTGGGCGCCTTCCGAGGGCCACTACGGCATCTTGTCGCTGCTTGCCGGCTCGGGTCTGGTGACCGTCGGTGCGCTCGCCATGGGCGTGCCGCTGGGCGTGGGTACGGCCGTTTACCTGGTCGAGATTGCCAGCAAGCGCGTGCGCAAGCTCATCAGCCCCGCCGTTGACCTGCTGGCGGGCATACCCTCCATCATCTACGGCTTCTTTGGCATGATCATCATCCGCCCGTTTATCGCACAACTGACCGGCGGCCTTGGTTTTGGTGCGCTGACGGCGTGGTTTGTGCTCGCCATCATGATCGTCCCTACCATCACCACGCTCACCATCGATGCTCTCAATTCCATTCCCATGGGCATTCGCGAGGCATCGTATGCCATGGGCGCCACAAAGTGGCAGACCATCTATAAGGTCGTGCTACCTGCCGCGAAGCTGGGTATCGTTGATGCCATCGTGCTGGGTATGGGCCGTGCCATCGGCGAGACCATGGCCGTGCTCATGGTCGTAGGTAACGCCCCGGTTATTCCCGACAGCATTGCGAGCCCCATCTCGACGCTCACGAGCCAGATTGCGCTCGACATGAGCTATTCCTCGGGTCTGCACCGCTCGGCGCTGTTCGGCATGGGTGTGGTCCTGTTTATCATCTCCGCCACGCTGGTGGGTATCGTCCGTCTGATTTCCAAGAAGAAGAGGGGGTAGGCTATGTCCGATTCCGTTGACACGACGGTCGATACGACCTCGTCGCGCGAGCGCATCAAGCGTGCCCTTTCCCACGGCAAGAAGGGCCGCATCAACAAGGACCTGTCCAACAAGATCATGCTTGGCGTGTTTCGTGCCGCTGCCTACATCACCACGCTGGTGCTGGTCGCTATCATCGCCTACGTGGTCATCAACGGCCTGCCACACATCTCGCTCGACTTTATCTTCGGTTGGCCCCAGGGCGTCAACGCCGAGGGCGGAATTTGGCCCACGATCGTCTCGACCGTCTACGTGACGGCGCTCGCCATGCTTATCTGCACGCCGATCGCTGTGCTGGCAGCCGTCTATCTGGCCGAGTACGCCAAGCAGGGCAAGGTCGTCGAGCTCATTCGCTACGCTGCTGACGCTTTGGCCTCGGTGCCCTCCATCGTTATGGGCCTGTTTGGCTACGCCTTGTTTGTCGAGGCTATGGGCCTGGGCCTTTCGATGGTCTCGGCCGCTCTGGCGCTCGCGCTCTTGATGCTTCCCATCGTCATGCGCACCACCGAAGAAGCCATTCGCGCCGTTCCGCGCTATATCCGTTGGGGCGCGTACGGCCTGGGCGCTACCAAGTGGCAGGTCGTCTCCAAGATCGTGCTTCCTTCGGCCTTTGGCCGCATTGCCACGGGCATCGTCCTTGCCATCGGCCGTGCCATCGGCGAGACCGCCGTGGTGCTCTACACCATGGGCCAGGCCATCAATCTACCTATTTCGCCGCTCGATTCCGGTCGTCCCATGACCGTTCACCTGTACCTGCTTGCCAACGACGGCATCAACATGAACGCAGCCTACGGCACTGCGCTCTTGCTGATGGTGATCATTTTGGCCTTCAACCTGTTTGCGCGCTTCCTGTCGCGTAAGCGTCGCTAGTTAAGGAGTCCCATGTCCGTTTATCAGTCCGCTCCCGCGTTGGAGCAAGCGGCCATTACGGCCAAGGATTTCAACTTTTGGTACGGTGACTTTCATGCGCTGACGGGGCTTGACCTCAACATCGCCAAAAACGCCATCACCTCCTTCATTGGCCCTTCGGGCTGCGGCAAGTCGACGTTTTTGCGCTGCATCAACCGCATGAATGACCTGATCGAGGGTACGCGCGTCGAGGGCACCATGACGCTCGACGGCAACGATATCTATGCCGAGGGTGTCGACCCGGTCGACCTCCGTCGCCGCGTGGGCATGATCTTTCAGCAGCCCAATCCGTTTCCCAAATCCATCTACGAGAATGTCGCCTTTGGCCCTCGTCTGCAGGGCGTGACTAGCAAAAGTGACCTCGATGACATCGTGGAAGAATCGCTCAAGCGCGCCAACCTCTGGAAAGAGGTATCCAATCAGCTCAACAAGGATGGTTTGGCGCTCTCGGGCGGTCAGCAGCAGCGTCTGTGCATCGCGCGCGTGCTTGCGGTGCAACCCGATGTCCTTCTGATGGACGAGCCCTGCTCCGCCATCGACCCCACGTCCGTCTCTAAGGTCGAGGATTTGATGGCCGAGCTGGCGCCCGAGATGACGATCATCATCGTCACGCATTCAATGCAGCAGGCAGCTCGCATTAGCGACTACACCGCATTCTTCTTGCAGGAAGTTGCCGGCGAGCCCGCTACGCTCATCGAGTATGGTCAAACCGACGCGATCTTCACCAGCCCGGTGGACTCGCGGACGGAAGACTATATCACCGGCCGCTTTGGCTGATCGGTGCGACTAGTCCCAAGCCGATCGGACCTGGTCCGGTGCGTATTCACTGTGCGGGCGGCATGACCGCACCCAACTGATTGGAGTGAACCATGCGCAAACTGTTTTCCCGTCAGCTCATCGAGGCCCGCCACGAGATGCTGAGCATCTACGAGGCCGTCGATCTGGCCCTCCACGATGCCGTGAGGGCCTATGTTACCGACGACCGCAAGCTCGCCACCAAGACCAAGAAGCGCACGCTTTCGATTGACGCACGCTGCGCCAACCTGGAGGCCGTCTGCTACAACCTGATTGCCACGCAGTCACCGGTCGCCTCCGACTTCCGCTTGCTGCAGACGATCATCTACGTCGACTTTAACCTGCAGCGCATGACCGATAAGGTTCGCCAGATTTGCCGCGCCACGCGTCATATGATCAAGGCCGACATCTCGCTGCCCAAGGAGCTTGTCGGCACGGTCGAGGCCGAGGCTGAGGCCGTCTACCAGGTGCTGGGCTCTTCGCTTTCCGCGCTCGTCACCAACGACATGTCCATCATCTGCAACTTGGCCGTCGAGGACGAGCCAGTGCACGCCGCCTACGAGAAGTTCTTCCGCACCTTTAACCGCATGGACACGGGCGATTTTATGGACGACGACAGCAACTATGACGACCTGCGCCGCGCCATCATGGTATCGCGCTATCTCGATCGCATCGCCTCGATTTCCATCGATGCCGCCTGCCGTCTGACCTTCCTGTTGACCGGACAGCGTATGACTGCCGGTGATATCGCCTGCACTGATGAGGATGAGCTCGAGAGCATGCGCGTGCCTTCGGGCGAGGGTGTTATCATGAGGCCCGCCGTCGATGCGCGCTACGTTGCCAAGGTGCCCGTTAACGAGGTCAGCGAGGGTCTTCGCTACCTGCTCGATCATCTTGAGGATGAGGACGATGGCGAGGACGACGAGGAGTAAGTAACCCCGTTCGTCGAAAGATTGTAAATACCTAAGTGAGCGCGGCCTTGCACATGCGGGGCCGCGCTCTTGCGTTAGCATGGGACTACTTGTTTGGCTGTCAGCGGAGGCGATTGGCAATGGATAACTATTTGGACTTGATGCGCGCTCGCCGCGAGCAGATTCTGGAACGTTTTTATGCGGCGCTCGATCGCGCGGGCCGTCCCCACGACGCCGCGAGCCTCATTGCCGTGTCCAAGACCGTTGGTGTCGATGAGACCGTTGCCGCCATCCAGGCGGGGTATCGCCATTTTGCCGAGAACCGCCCGCAGGAGCTGGTTCGCAAGCTCACGGGTCTGGCGGAGCATCCGGAGCTGCCCGAGGTGCGCTTCGATATGATCGGCAACCTGCAGACCAATAAGATCAATGCGGTGCTGGGCTCAGCCGAGCTGATTCACTCGGTGGGTTCGCTGCATCTGGCGCAGGCGATCTCGAGCCGTGCTGTTCGCAAGATTGAGGCAGGCGAGCTCGTCGGCCCCCAGCGTGTGCTCATTGAGGTCAATGTGAGTGGTGAGGAGTCGAAGGGAGGCTTTTCACCCGATGAGATTCGCGCCGCCGCGGGTGAGCTTGCAGAACTTGAGGGAATTTGCGTACAGGGGCTTATGACTATGGCGCCCCGGGGGAATAAGGATGTGGCACGCCGCACCTTTGCGGGGCTTCGTGAGCTGAGGGATGAGCTGGAGGCGGCGCATCCCGATTTGAACCTGCCTGAGCTTTCCTGCGGTATGAGCGAGGACTTTGAGTCTGCCCTTGAGGAGGGCTCTACGCTCGTTCGCCTGGGCAGGGTAGTATTTAGCCCGGAGTTTGCAGTAAAATAAGGCTCTGAAGTGCGCACTGATTATCGGGGCGCCTGCACTAAACCGCGAGAGGACACAACCATGGGCTTCCTTGACGAGATTAAAAATAAGATGCACCTGGGCGGCCAGCAGGGTTACGACCAGGGTTATGGCCAGGACGACGACTACGGCTACGATGACGGCTACGACGATGGCTATCAGAACAACGGCTACAGCGGTGCTTCGGGCGAGGGCTTCTACACCCAAGACGAGCCGAGCAACGGCCTGCTTGGTCAGACGCGCCGCGGTGAAGCTGAGTCGGTTGCCGTGTATACGCGCTCCGGTCAGCTGGTCGGCGATGACTCCCGCCATGCCACGACGTATAACCCGCCTTCGCGCTCGCAGGACAGTGTTGCGAGCGGTTATCGTCCCGGTGCCTATGACACGCCGTCGAGCTACGCCGAGAATACCCGCGCCCGTGCCGCCGCTGCACCCGCGCCTGCACCGAGCGATGCCTCGGCCTATGCGAGCAATATCATCAACGCCACGCCGCAGCTGCCGGCCTATGTCCTGCGCCCCGAGAGCTATGACGACGTGGAGACTGTGGTGCGCCGCGTTCGCACCAAGCAGCCTGTCGCACTGATTTTTGTGGGCGTACGCACCGAAGTTGCCAAGCGCGTCTTGGACTTCTCTTACGGCTTTGCCTGCGGTCTGGGTGCCACGGTCAAGGAGGTGGGCGACCGCGTGTTCATGGTGCTGCCCGCCGGTTGCGAGGTCAAAGATTCCGATCTCAAGAAGCTTCGTGCCGACGGCTACCTTAAGTAAAGACAAGACGAGGAGATTCCCATCAACATCTACACTATCGTCCAGCTGGTCAACACGCTGTTCAACTTCTATTCCACGCTCATTGTCGTCTACTGCTTTATGACGTGGATTCCCATGAAGCAGGGTGGTTTGCTTCAGGATATTGCTGCGGTGCTTGATAGCGTGTGCGGTCCGTGGCTCAACCTGTTCCGTCGTTTCATCCCGCCGATGGGCGGTATCGATTTTTCGCCGGTCGTTGCGATTATTGCGTTGCAGTTGGTGCAGAGGCTGGTTCTGCAGCTTCTTATAGGTATACTCGTGTAGAACTGTCTTAGTAACTTACGTCGGGCGTGTAGCGCCGAGGCGATGAAAAAGGAGACTTGTTATGGCTATTACCCCTGCAGACATCCAGGCTCAGACTTTCTCTGAGGCCAAGCGTGGCTACGATCCTGCCGAGGTCGACGTCTTCTTGGAGACGCTGTCCTCCGAGGTTGACGCTATGCTCGCTAAGATCGTCGACCTTAAGGGTCGTCTGACTGCTACCGAGCAGCAGCTTGCCGATGCGCAGGCTCAGCTTGCCCAGGCTCAGGATGCCACCGCCCAGGCCGTTCCTGCCGCCCCCGTGGCTGCTCCCGCCCCTGACTTCTCCGCTCAGGAGCGCCAGATTTCCGCTGCCCTGATCGCTGCCCAGCAGACCGCTGAGACCATCGTCAACGATGCCAACGAGAACGCTGAGCGTATCCGCAACGAGGCTGACGCCAAGGCCCGCGAGGTTATCCGCCAGGCTCTGACCGAGAAGCAGGCCGAGCTCGAGGAGATCGATCGTCTCAAGGCTTCCCGTGAGGAGTTCAAGGCAGAGTATCTCAAGCTCATCCAGCACTTCATGGACGATGCCCAGAATTCCTTCCCGGCCGATCTGATGGCTTCCACGCCGGTCGGTTCTGCCGCTTCTCCTGCAGTGACTGTTCCCGCCGAGCCGCTGCCCGTCGCTGACCCGGTTGTCCCCGTGGCCGATCCCTTCGCCCCGATCGACAACTTTGCTGCCGACGATCTGGACTAACATTCGGCCTACAATTTAGTGCCTAGAAAGGACCCGCAGCTTGCGGGTCCTTTTTTATGACTGTGCCGGAGTGCGTAACATAAAAAACCGAGCCCTGCACATAATGGCGCAGAACTCGGCGAACGGGTGAGCGGTCAAGGGTAGGTTTTAAGGCATGTCCCAAAACCTACTTGAGGAGGAAGTCGGAGAGGGGAATGGTACGGGCCTCGCGATGCTCGGGATCGGCGATGTGGTCGGCAGGATATCCACAGACGAGCATGTGATAGGGATAGACGCCCTTGGGCAGATTGAACTGCTCCTGTGCCACCCCAGGCTTAAAATGGCATACCCAGCACGTTCCCAGGCCCTGCTCGGTGGCCTCCATCATCATCTGATCGCAAACGATGGATGTATCGATTTCGCTGGAATTCATCTGATCATACGGGCGCACCCAAGCGTCATCGGTAACGCTGCAAATAAGGAAGACAAGCGGAGCCCCAAAGATAGACCCATCACGAGCAAACCGAGGCTGACAAGCAGCTGCCTTCTCCAGAAGCTCAGGCGTATCCAACACCATCACACGGGTTGGATGATTATTACAAGCAGAAGGAGCAATACGCCCAGCCTCAACAATGGCATCCACCACAGCCTGCTCAACAGAACGATCCTGAAATTCACGACAAGAATAACGAGAACGGGCCAGATCCAAATATCCCATAACCAAACCCTCCAAATTCAGTGTATCAACCCAAAGTAAAACAAAGGGTACCCAAAGCCCCATCCAGACAAACGTTTAAGGCGGTCCCAAAGTTCCCAATCGGGCTCAAAGGCCCTGCCAACAAAAGCCTCATTGCTTTCAAAGTATCAGCCAAAGTTCCCAATGGTGGTACGTAAGGCGAAGGGCCGGCCACGGTTTGCTTTCGAACGACTCTGCAAAGCAGCCAGAGTGAGAAAGCAAACCGTGGCCGGCCCTTCGCCGCCGGGACACGTACCCCCAATTAACTGTTCTTCATGACAATCGAATCCACAACATCGGCCACATTCTCACAGCAGTCAGCGCAGTACTCCAGGAAGGCGTACACGTCACGCCAGGCGATGACCTCGAGCGGGTCCTTGCCGTTAACGTGCAGGTTGCGCATGGCGTTGATATAGAGCTCGTCGGCTTCGGACTCGATGGTGTTGATCTGGATGACGAGTTCGCGCAGGGTCTTGGACTTGCGGTAGTTGGGCAGCTCGACCATCAGGTCTTTCATGGCGCGGCAGGCGTCAGTCACCTTGTGGGCGATGACGATGGCGTCGGGATGGATGCTCTGGATGTTGGTGAAGTAGACGCGCTGCACGACGCCCTCGATGCGGTCGAGTACGGTGTCGAGTGAGCAGCTCATCAGATCCAGATCCTCGCGCTCGAGTGGGGTGATAAAGGCGGTGAGCAAGGCGTCTTCGAGCTCATGGTGCTTCTTGTCGGCCGCATGCTCAATCGCATGCATCTTATCGAGCATGTCGTGGATCTGCGCGGGGTCAAAGTTCTCAAAAATCTTGGTGAGCAGCTCGGCTGCCTGAACGGCGAGGTCGGCGCAGGCAACGTAGTTATCAAAGTAGAACGAATCGGGTTTCTTTGCCATGGGTGGGTCCTTTCGAGGCGAAGACGGGTGGGCGAGGTAATGCAGTCCGGATGGACGTTCGGTTTGACTAGAGGAACATCATGAACAGCTTGGCCATGACAAAGCTGATGAGTCCGCAGGCGGGGAAGGTGAAGAACCAGGTGAACATCATGTCTTTGACGACGCCGAAGTTGATGGCTGAGAGGCGCTTGACGGCACCGACGCCCATGATGGCGCAGGTCTTGATGTGTGTGGAGGACACGGGGATGCCGGTAAGGGTGGCAAGCAGCAGGTTTGCGGCGCCTGCGAGGTCGGCGGAGAAGCCCTGATACTTTTCGAGCTTGACCATGCTCTGGCCGACGGACTTGATGATGCGCTCGCCGCCCACGCTGGTGCCGATACCCATAGTGGCCGAGCACAGCAGCATAATCCAGATGGGGATGCCGGCATCGCCGACGCTCGTCTGGCCGCTGGCAAAGGCCACGCCTAAAAAGAGCACGCCGATGAACTTCTGTCCATCCTGCGCGCCGTGCATAAAGCTCATGGCCGCAGCGCTCGCGATCTGAGCGTATTTAAAGAAGACATTGGCACGTCGCCTGTTGGCGGCGGCGAAAAGAATCGAGACGAGTTTGCACAGGACCCAGCCCATGACAAAGCCCAGGCCGATGGAGAGCGCCAGGCCGTAGATGACCTTCATCCACTCGTGGACGTTGACGCTGCTCGCGCCGCCGAGGGCGATAGCGGCACCGGTCAGGCCGGCGATAAGGCTGTGGCTTTGCGAGGTGGGGATGCCAAAACGCGACGCTGTGGCACCGTAGACGACGATGGAGAACAGCGCCGCGCATAGGCAGGCGAGCGCCATGGTGCTGTTTCCGCCAAAGTCGACGATATGTGAGATGGTGTTGGCGACGCTCGCATTAAAGTGCGTCATGATGAGCACGCCGAGGAAGTTGAATGCGGCGCTCATGAGAATGGCGGCGCGGGCGGGCATGCAACGCGTAGTGACGCAGGTCGCGATGGCGTTGGGCGCGTCGGTCCATCCATTGACGAAGATGGCGCCCAACGCGAGGATCACGGTGACGGCAAGGACTGGGTTCGACACAAGTTGGCCGAGGAAGGTTGAGAACGTTACGTCCATATATGGGCTTTCTCGAAGTTTGCAGGCACGTTACAGAAACATGATAAATCGTATCACCTCCTGCGGGTTTCTTTACCGAGTTCTGATGGGAGCAGTGAATTTTTTGGCACTAAAAATGAATATTAGCCCTGTTGACCGTGGGTGTTCTTTTTGCTAACACACCATGAGGACACGTGCGCGCGCCCCAACACCCCAAAACCACAGTCTGTTCGCTTTACAATATGCAAACATGCGTTCGATAATAGGGGCCATGGAATATCGACAGACAGACGGCAAAACTCGGCGCGTGCACAAGCAGTATGTGGACGTTGTGACCCGCATCCTTGCGGGCGGACAAGTCGTGCCGGTCACCGTTTGCTGGGTCGACGGCCGTTGCTTTACGATCGACGAAATTATCTCGACCACCGGGTTTGGCCTGACGGTTCACGGCATTCGTACGGCAACCTATAAGGTACGTTTTGGCGGACATGCGACCGAGTTGTATCTGGAGGACCAAACGCGTGAGCGGGCGGACGGCTCGCAGGCGCACGTGATGCGTTGGTGGGTATGGGCGTTTGACCGCACGCTCGAGGGCGAGCGCCGCGGGTAAGAGCGCGCGGCATTCGGGTACAATGGCAGGAATCTTGTCACCTACGGCGCTGTTGTGGCGCTTTTTGAAAGGACGAAGTATGAACGATATCCAGGGCTATCAGAACGGCCCCATCGAGACCGGCGCAAGCCGCGCCAAGGAGATGTCGCCGCGCGCGTACAATCTTGCCATGTCCGCCCTCATCTTCTTGGGCTTTTGCGCCATGGGCGCCGGTGCTTACTTTACGAGCACCATGGCGTTTGCCCGCATGATGATGAGCGGCGCCGCTCTGCCACTGGTCTTTGGCTCGTTTATTTTAACCATCGTCGGCATGGTCATGATGTCGGCTGCTGCCAGCAAACAGTCCGTGGGCCTGTCGCTCGTGGGTTACGTGATCTTTGCGAGCACCTTTGGCCTGACCGCGTCGTTTGGCCTTGCCAACTACGACCTACCTACCATCAACACCGCTTTTATCGCCACCGCTGCAATCACCTTTGTCTTTGGCGCGCTGGGCGTGACGTTCCCCAAGTTTTTCCAGCGCGTATATGGCATCGGCTTTGGCATTCTGCTCGCCACGATTCTGGTCGAGATCGTGCTGATGTTCATGGGCGTTTCGCAGTCCATCACCGACCTGATCGTGATTGTGGTGTTCGCCGGCTACATCGGCTACGACACCTATGTGGCAACGACGGTGCCGCCCACGCTGCCAAACGCCGTGCTTATGGCCTCTAACCTGTTCGTCGATATTATCAACGTGTTCCTGCGCATTCTGAACATCCTCGGCCGTCGCGATTAAAGCGCGGCGTTTCGATGCTTCCTGCCGGACACGGTAAAACGATGCGAAAGGCGGTCCTTCGGGGCCGTCTTTTTTGTGCGCGGCGGGGTATCATGGATGGGAAAAAGCCGATAGCGGCAGCGACAGGAAAGGTGGCCACGTATGGCAGACGTCGACAACAGGAACCGTAACCGCAGGTCCAACCGAGCGGGTCAGCCCAATCCCAAGCGCGAGGCGCGTGCCAAGGCCGCCGAGCGCCATGTGGCGGCTGTGTCCGAGGCCTGTGCCAAGGACATTGAGCGTTCGCTTGCCGGCGTGCGCGAGTTCGATGGCATGCCTGCCGGTTTTGTTGCGGCGATGAAGGCCAAGGTCCAGAAGGCAGCGGCTGCTGAGGAACAGGTTGCCAAGGAGTCTGAGGCCGCTGAGGTCGAGACCGCTGAGGTTGCGCCCGTCGAGACCGAGGCCGTGGCCGAGCCTGCGCCCGCAGAGGAGGCCGCGGAGACCGAGTCCACGCCTGCCGCCGAGGAGCCCGCTCCGGTCCTGCCCGAGGTCACCGTGCTTGACGCCTCTGCCACGCAGGCCATTCTGGATAACGGCCGAGGCTACGCGCAGTTCTGCGACATGGCCGTACTCGCCTTTGCCTCGTTCACCAACCCGGGCGGCGGCTACATCCAGGGCTATCTGGGTCAGGAGGCCACGCTCTGTGCCGATTCGTATCTGTACAACGTCCTCGATAAGCAGTGTAAGTGGTACGGCGAGAACCGTCGCCGCAACATCAACTGCGAGCTGTACCGCAACCGTGCGCTGGTGGTGCCCGCGGTGCGCTTCGACCGCAACCATGTGCACGCCTATGCCGACGTAATCGTCGCCGCTGCACCCAACGCCAAGCGTGCTCGTCAGGAGTACCGCGTGAGCGACGATGCCTTGTTTGACGCTCTGCGCGATCGCATCCGCTTTGTGCTTGCCATCTGCGACGAGCTGGGTCGCGAGAAGCTCGTGCTGGGTGCTTGGGGCTGCGACAACAACGGCTTTGACGCCGAGGCCGTGGCCGAGCTCTTCCGCAAGGAGCTCGCGTCGGGCGACTTCAAGGTCAAGCAGGTCTTCTTTGCCGTGCCCTCTACGCGCTGGGACGAGGACTTCGCCAAATTCGAGCACGTGCTGGCAAACTTCCCCGAGCGAAACGAGGAGTCCTATGCTCAGGTTGCCGCCCGCGCCGCAGCCGCCCGTGCCGCCGAGCAGGCTCAGGCCGCTGCCGAGGATGACGAGGATGACGACGACTGGCGCAAGTACCTGTAAACGGTGCTCGTGATGCGATATACCGAGCCGACGGGAGAGGCTGCTCCTGTCGGCTTTTTATTGAGTGGGGAGCTTACGATGAAAAACGTTCTGTGCTTTGGTGACAGCAACACCTATGGTTACGATCCGGCGGGCATGCGCGACGGTACCGCGGTGCGCTATGCGCAGGATGTGCGCTGGTGTGGCGTGGTCCAACGTGACTTAGGCGAGGGCTGGCATGTAATTGAAGAAGGCCTCAACGGCCGCACGACGGTACGCGACGACATGTGCCATCTGGACACTAACCTCAACGGCATTCGCGCGCTTCCGATGCTGCTCGAGGCTCATAAGCCGCTGGACGCCATTGTGATCATGCTGGGCACCAACGACTGTAAGACGGTCTTTAACGTGACAGCTTCCGATATCGCCCGTGGCGCCATGGCGCTGATTCGCGCCGTCCGCGCGTTTCCGTGGACCGACGCCGCGCCTTGCCCGCGCATCCTGCTGATGGCTCCTATCAAGATCAAGCCGCAGATCGCCGATGTATATATGACCGACTTTGACGAGCATTCCGTGGAGGCGTCGGAGCATTTTGCCGAGTACTACGCGTGGGTGGCCGAGCAGCTCGGCTGCGACTTTATGAATGCCGCCGACTTTGCCGAGGCGGGGGATATTGACTATCTGCACATGATGCCCGAGGGTCACGAGAGCCTGGGCCACGCCGTGGCGGCCAAGCTCCAAGAGATGTTCGGTGAGTAGTCCGACCCCAAACCACCACAGCCATCTTTGCGGTGGTTTGGGGCGTTTGTTTGTCTCGATCTGTAACATCTGGGGTTGATTTTGCCGAGTAATTGTTACAGATTGAGATAAATAAAAGGGTGCGAATAAAAAATCTCGATCTGTAACAGGTAGACCTAGAAATGGACTCTAACTGTTACAGATCGAGATATTTGCGGGAACCACCACAAAGGTGCCTGTCTCCTTTGTGGTGGTTTTGACTGTGGGCTTTAGTACTGCCACATGTGGTTGACGGGGCCGGAACCTTTGCCCATGTCAAAGCCGGCGGCGAGAGCGCCGGTTAGGTAGGCCTTGCCAGCGTTGACGGCATCGGCAAGATCCATGCCTTGGGCCAGCGCACAGGCGATAGCGGACGAGAGTGTGCAGCCAGTGCCGTGCGTATTGCTGGTCTCGATGCGCTTGTGGCGGAACCACGTGGTGAGCGGATCACCCAGGTGGTTTCCTTCGTCATCGAGCGGCGCGGGCTCGGCCAACACATCGTTGGCCTCATTGACAAAATGCCCGCCCTTAACGAGGGCCGCGCATCCAAAGCGGCGGGTGAGAAGCATAGCGGCATTTTGCTGCGTGCGCTCGGAATCGACCTCATAGTCGAGCAGCGCCATGGCCTCAGGAATGTTGGGCGTGATAACCGTCGCCAACGGGAATAGGCGGCGGGTGAGTGCTTCGGAGGCATCCTCGGCAATGAGTCGAGCGCCCGAGGTGGCGACCATGACGGGATCGACCACGATGTTCTGCGCGTCCCAAGCGCTCAAGCGGTCGGCGATGACCTCGATAATCTCGGCAGAGGAAACCATGCCAATCTTGACGGCGCTCGGGCGGATGTCGTCAAAGACCGCATCGATTTGCGCGGCGACGATATCGGGGGAGATTTCCTGGACCGCTGTGACGCCCAGCGTGTTTTGCGCCGTGATAGCGGTAATGGCCGTCTCGGCATACAGGCGATGTGCCGTGATGGTCTTGATGTCGGCCTGAATGCCGGCGCCACCGCTGGAATCAGATCCTGCGATGGACAGAACGGCAGGTACCCTACTACGATCCATGTTCGCTCCCTTGTTCGGTCGGATTCAAATGGGTCTTTAAGCCAGCATTATAAAGATGCCCGGGCCGACTCTATGTCGAACCCGGGCGGGCGATGCAATCTTTACGCAAATGAAAGCAAATGTTCACACGTCAACAATTGACGGGCGCCAACTCGCTTCTAAAGCGATCGCAGCGAGGGACCTAGTCCTCCATACCGAGATCGATCGTCGTGCCCTCGAACACCTTGTTGACAGTGCGGACGGCGCACATCTTGCCGCACATGGTGCAGGTGCCTTCGGTGGCAGCGGGGGACTCCTCGTAGCGCTTCTTGCCGGTGACCGGATCGAGAGCGCATTTCCACATGGCGTCCCAATCGAGCTTGCGGCGCGCCTGGCCCATCTTGTCGTCCAGATCGCGGGCGTGCGGCACCTTCTTGGCGATGTCGGCGGCATGCGCGGCGATCTTGGTTGCCATGAGGCCATCGAGCACGTCCTGGGCGTTAGGCAGGCACAGGTGCTCGGCGGGCGTCACGTAGCACAGGAAATCGGCGCCGGAGCTCGCGGAGATGGCGCCACCGATGGCGGCGGTGATGTGGTCATAGCCCACACCGATATCGGTCACCAGCGGTCCGAGTACATAGAACGGGGCGTTGTGGCACAGGCGCTTCTGCAGTTTCATGTTGGCAGCGATTTCGTCGAGCGCCATGTGGCCCGGACCCTCGACCATGACCTGGACGCCCGCGGCCCAGGCGCGCTTGCACAGCTTGCCCAGCTCGATCATCTCGGCGGTCTCGGTGGCATCGTTGGAGTCGTAGAGGCAGCCCGGGCGGCAGGAGTCGCCGAGTGAGATGGTCACGTCATACTCGTGACAGATCTCGAGCACCTCGTCGTAGAACTCATAGAACGGGTTCTCGTTGCCGGTGACTTCCATCCAGCCAAACAGCAGCGAGCCTCCGCGGCTCACGATGTTCATCAGGCGGCCGGTCTCCTTAAAGGTCTTGATGACCGACTTGTTGATGCCGCAGTGGATGGTCATAAAGTCTACGCCGTCCTCGGCATGCGCGCGTACGACCTCGAGCAGATCGTCCTTGGTCAGCTTGACCAGCGGCTTTTCCATGTAGCCGATGGCGTCGTACATGGGAACGGTGCCCACCATGAGCGGCGTCTCGTCGATGAGCTGCTGGCGGAACTGGCGCGTCTTGCCCGAGTTGGAGAGGTCCATGATGGCGTCGGCGCCAAACTCCTCGGCGATCTTGACTTTCTTCCACTCCTCGGCGGCATCGGCCTTATCGCCCGAGATGCCCAGGTTAACGTTGACCTTGGTGGACAGGCCTTCGCCGACGCCAAAGGCGCGCATGCCCTTTTTGATATGCACGATGTTGGCGGGAATGGCGATGCGGCCGTCGGCCACGCGCTCGCGGATGTACTCGGGGTCGCGATGCTCGCGCTCGGCAACCTCCTTCATCTGCGGCGTGATCTGCCCGGCCCGGGCGAAGTCGATTTGCGTGACGAGCTTGGGCTCGGTCTGTGTGCTCATTGGCACGGCTCCCTTCGTTGGCATTACCCATATCAGGTTTGCGGGTCAGGGCGGGCGCGCCCAGTCTCAGCCTGCCGTCTTGTCCTGCAAGCTCCCCGTTTATGTAATGGGCTCAAGTATAGCTCGAATGGGTACGATTGGCCTAACGAGCGTGCCTGTGGGGAGGCGAACATGGAAGACAAGCATCTATATCGAGAGACGCAATGGGATGTGTCGGCCGAGGAAAGCCGTGCGCACCATGGCCTTGTCGCGATTGGTTTTGCGGTGCTTGCCGTGCTGGTGATTGCCTTTTGTATCTGGACGTTTGGCGGTCGCGGCGGCGCTGCATGGGAGTTCGAGGCTGATGATAGCCTACCGATTATGACGGTGAGGAGTACTGGCGGTAATGCCAATACGCTTGCCGTTCCGGGCGATTATTGGTACCCGCGCGATGAGTTTGTGCAGCTGCAGCTGAGTGGTGGGTCCATTCCGGGTGAAGAAATCGAACGCGTGACGTTTGACGCGGCGCTCAAAACGCTCACGGTGAAGCTCAAAGATCAAGGAGATGTACCCACGACCATGGATATCGCCCTGACGGAATGGCGTCTGGAGCCTCCGACGGGTGTTGCGGTGTCCGAGGTTGAGCACGTCAAGATTGTCTATCAGGACGGTTCGACAAACGGGATTGCAAAGGCCGATGGCTTGGCGGAGTAACGGGGTGTTTGGAAACGGCGGGCCTATTGTGCCTGCGCATTCATGAAAACCAGGGTGTTTTTGTCTGAAAGCTCGGGAAAGTGACGATAACCAACGTCGAACGCGGTGAGCCCGCTTACATCCTCGAGCTTGTTTTCTGCCATCCAGCGCACCATGGAGCCGCGCGCCTTTTTGCTGGCGGTCGAGCGCTGGATGGGCTTGCCGTTGCGGACACCTTCGCCAAAGAGACAAGTGACGGTTGTGGCGTCGCCTGCGAGATGGGGTAGAACGGCCTTGGCGTACTCCGCGCTGGCAAGGTTGACGACCGTGGTGTTGGAGCCGGTCGGCGCAATGGCGCATGCAAGTTTGTCGCCCCAAAACGTATAGAGATCGCGAGCGCCGTCGACGGCGAGCTTGGCTCCCATTTCGAGCCGATAGGGCTCAACGCCATGGAAAGGCCGCACGCATCCGTACAATCCGGAGAGGATCCAGAGATGGTTTTGCAGCCAGTCGAGCTGTGCAGCATCCATGACCTCGGGCGCCATGCTCTGGTATTGAATGCCGTGATAGGACATGACGGCAGGGGAGAGGTGACGGGCGAGTGCGGGATTGTCGAGATCGCCGTTCCCCAAGATGGGCCCGAACTCATGCAGGGTGTCGAGGCAAGGCCCCAGCAGTTTGTCACTCACGTTCCATAGCG
This sequence comes from Collinsella sp., assembly GCA_036298675.1. Lineage (GTDB taxonomy): Bacteria > Actinomycetota > Coriobacteriia > Coriobacteriales > Coriobacteriaceae > Collinsella. Next base: position 42,402 of record JAXJIO010000028.1, read on the forward strand.
CCTGCAGGCTGTCGCTGCCTTCATTCCGCTCGATATCTAGCAGTGCGCGGTGGAGGCGAGCCGTCTCGTGCGCAAAAGGTGGAATGCCCAGGACTTCAAAAGCATCTTGGGCCGCGCGCATCTGCTTGGCGGGCGAAATGATGACCTGTAGCATGGACTCTCCTCTGCCAAAAAGGAAGTTGCGGTGGAATACGGTCTGTTTTGGCCGTTTATGGGCCAGTTTAGTCCGTATTTCACCGCAACTGGTGAAGGATTGGTTAGGCGCGCTCGAGGAAGGCTTTGTAGCCGCGGTAGGCCTCGTAGATATCGGCCTTGTTGGCGACCTCCCACAGGGCGTGCATGGACAGGACGGCAACGCCGGAGTCGATGACGTTCATGCCGTACTTGGCCATGATGTAGGCGATGGTGCCGCCGCCACCAGCGTTGACGCGGCCGAGCTCGCAGGTCTGGAAGTCCACGCCGGCCTCGTCCATGATGTCGCGGACGAGGGCCACATACTCGGCGTCGGCGTCGTTAGAGCCGCCCTTGCCGCGGCTGCCCGTGTACTTGTTAAAGCACAGGCCGCGACCCATGAAGGCGGCGTTCTTGGTCTCGAACTTGCCGGCATAGCCCGGGTCGAAGCCGGCGGACACGTCGGAGGAGAGCATACGGCTGCGGGCGAGCGCGCGGCGCAGAGCCAGCGGGCTGTCCTCGCCGGCGAGCATCATGATCTCGGCGACGGTGTTCTCGAAGAAGCGACTCGTCATGCCGGTGGCACCCACGGAACCGATCTCCTCCTTGTCGACGATGAGCGTGATGCTCGTGCGCTCCACGTTGGTGACGTTGATCTGGGCGAGCATGGAGGGGTAGGCACAGACGCGGTCGTCATGGCCATAGCCCAGAATCATGGAGCGGTCGAGGCCCATGTCGCGGGCGGGGCCGGCGGGCACGACCTCGATCTCGGCGGAGAGGAAGTCCTCCTCCTCGACGTCGTACTGCTCCTTGAGGATATCCAGGAACATCTGCTTGACGGGCTCCTTGGGGGCGTCCTTGTCGTCCTCATCGAACTTGACGGGACGGCCGCCCACGATCACGTCGAGGATCTCGGCGTCGACGGCGTCTTTGGCAGGCTTAGACATCTGCTCGCTCGAGAGATGGATCAGCAGGTCGGAGATGGTAAAGACCGGATCGTCCGCCTTGTCGCCGATATTGATGTCGACGGTGGTACCGTCCTTTTTGCAGATGACGCCCACGAGTGCGAGCGGGGAGGCTACCCAGTGGTAGCTCTTGACGCCGCCGTAGTAGTGCGTGTCGAGGTAGGCCATGTCGCCGGCCTCGAAGGCGGGGTTCTGCTTAAGGTCTAGGCGCGGCGAGTCCACGTGGGCGCCCAGGATGTTAAAGCCCTGCTCGAGCGGGGCGTTGCCCAGGTTGACGAGCATGAGGTCCTTGCCGTGATTGGCGGCGTACACCTTGTCGCCTGCCTTGAGCTCGCGGCCTTCGGCGATCACGGTCTCCAGGTCGACGTATCCCGCCTCCTCGGCCATCTTGATGCCGGTCTTGACGCACAGGCGCTCGGTCTTGTTCTCGCTCAAAAACTGCTTATAGCCGCGGCAAAGCTCCTCGAGCTCCTCGACTTGCTGTGGCGTGTACTTTTTCCATGCGCAGGGACGCTCCATGACGCAGGCTCCTTTCGGATCGATCGTGCTGGTTGATGTACCGTGAGTCATCGTATCACGCGCGGGCTCACGGTGGCGGGGGAGCTTGATGTGAGGTGGCCGCGGGGCGGGGAGCGTGTAAACTGGAGTGAGCAAACCGTGCCCAGCCCAAAGCGAGGTATTTAATATGTCTGACAAGCGCCGCACTTTTGCCGTTATCGACGGCAACTCGCTCATGCACCGCGCCTTTCACGCCGTGCCGCCGACCATGAACGCGCCGGACGGTCGCCCCACCAACGCGATTTTCGGCTTTCTGAACATGTTTCTTAAGATGATCGATGCCTTTAACCCCGACGGTGTGGTCGTGGCGTTTGACAAGGGTAAGCCGCGCGTGCGCATGGAGATGCTGCCGCAGTATAAGGCGCAACGCCCGCCCATGGACCCCGATCTGCATGCGCAGTTCCCTATGATTAAGGAGCTGCTCACCGCGCTCAACGTGCCGATTCTGCAGTCCGAGGGCTGGGAAGGCGACGATATCCTGGGAACCATGGCGCGCCTGGGTGAAGAGGCCGGCTGCGACATGCTGCTGGTGACCGGCGACCGCGACATGTATCAACTCGTGACCGAGCACGTCAACGTGGTCTCGACCCGCAAGGGCCTGTCTGACGTGGCGATCATGACGCCCGAGAGCGTGGACGACCTGTATCACGGCATTACGCCGGCGCTCGTGCCCGATTTTTACGGTCTAAAGGGCGATACGTCCGACAACATCCCCGGTGTACCGGGCATCGGTCCCAAAAAGGCGAGTGCGCTCATTGCGAAGTACGGTAGCCTGGACGAAGTCATCGCGCATGCCGATGAGGTCAAGGGCAAGATGGGCGAGAACCTGCGTGCACACATCGATGACGCACTACTGAGCCGCAAGGTTGCGACAATTCGCACCGATGCGCCCGTCGAGCTCGACTTTGAGGCGACGTCCTTCCCGGCGTTTTCTGCCGATGAGGTTTCCGCGGCGCTGGGTACGCTTGGTATCACCGCCATGCAGAACCGTTTCTTGGCGCTGATCGGCGGCGAGGGCGGGGCTGCTGCCTCCAGTGTGTTTGAGATACCTGCTATGGTTCGCGCAGCCGCCGGCGATGCCGACGCGCTTGGTGCCGTTGCGGCTGAGGTCTCCCGCGCGATTGATGCCGGCGAGTGGGTCGCCGCCGTGGTGGACGACGACAAGGAAGAGGGCGCGCTCTTTGGGCTGACGCGCACGCTGTGGTTGGCGACGTCCAAGGGCCTGTTCGCGCTCGAGGAGGGCGACAGCTGTGCGGCGGCTGAGGTTGAGGGCTTCAACTTCGCTCACGGTGTGATCGCCGGCGTGCTTGCGCGCCTGTTTATGGAGGGCCGCGTGGCGAGCCCGGATACGAAAGCGCTGCTGCACGAGCTTTCGCCCATCGATTCTTCTGAGCCCGAGCTCATGGATCCGCTCGCTGCCGATTCCACGCGTATCTTCGATACCGTGGTCGCTGCCTATCTGCTGGATTCCGATCGCTCCGAGTTCGATGAGGCATATCTGGCCGATACCTATCTGCAGATGGCGTTGCCTGCGGCGCGCGGTGCAGAGGGTGCTGGTGAGGACGCTCCGGCGCCTGCCGCCCGTACTGCGGCTCTGACGCTGGCGCTCGTGGCGCCGTTGCGCGAGTGCATGGCCCGTGAGAACGCCGCCAACGTGTTCGATGGCATCGAGATGCCGCTCGTTCCGGTACTTGCCAAGATGGAGCGCGCGGGCATGCTCGTGGACCCCGACCGCCTGCACAGTCTGTCCGAGGGTCTGGCGACCCAGATCACCGAGGTCGAACGAAGCATTCGCGACCTTGCCGGTGACGAGACCTTTAACATCGGCAGCCCCATGCAACTTTCGCATGTGCTCTTTGATGTGATGGGCCTTCCGACCAAGGGTCTCAAAAAGACCAAGCGCGGTTACTATTCGACCAATGCCAAGGTACTGAGTGATCTTGCCCGTGACCACGAGATTGTTCGTTTGATCTTAGACTGGCGCGAGAAGTCCAAGATCAAGTCAACCTATCTGGACACGTTGGGCCCGCTGCGCCGCGGTGACGGTCGTGTGCACACCACGTACAACCAGACCATCACCGCGACGGGGCGTCTGTCTTCGAGCGACCCTAATCTGCAAAACATTCCGACGCGTTCGGAGCTGGGGCGTACCGTCAAGACGGCGTTTTCGGCAGGCGAGGGAAGCGTCTTTTTGGCGGTGGACTACTCGCAGATCGAGCTGCGTCTGCTGGCACATCTCTCGGGTGACGAGCACTTGGTGCGCGCCTTTAACGAGGGCGAGGACTTCCATGCCGAGACGGCGGCGCGCGTGTTTGGTGTGCCGGTGTCCGAGGTAACGCCCGACCTGCGCAGTCGCGCCAAGGCCGTGAACTTTGGCATCGTGTATGGCCAGCAGGCCTACGGCCTGTCGCAGTCGCTGCATATCTCGATGGCCGAGGCGCGCGACATGATCGACCGCTACTACGAGGCCTACCCGGGCGTGCGTACGTTCCTCGACAACGTGGTGGCGCGCGCCAAGCAGACGGGCTACGCCGAGACCATGTATGGCCGCAGACGCCATATTCCCGAGCTCAAGGCCAAAAACCCGCAACTCCGCGGCTTTGGCGAGCGCACGGCCATGAACCATCCCATGCAGGGCACCGCAGCAGACATCATCAAGATCGCCATGGCCCGCGTAAGTCGTCGCCTGGAAGAAGAAGGCTTTGCCGCCCACATGATCCTGCAAGTGCACGACGAACTGGACTTTGAGTGCCCCATCGACGAAGTCGAGCGCCTAACCACCATGGTCCGCGACGTCATGGAGCACGTAGTGGACCTCCGCGTTCCCCTAATCGCCGAAGCCAGCACCGGCATAACCTGGGCCGATGCCAAGTAAAGACATACCAACAACCCCAAAGTAACCAAAACAGAAGGGGGCTCCTTGCCAACAAGGAGCCCCCTTCATTCCAAACTATCAGCCAAGTATCCAGACGCCAAGACGCCATCCATGCGGCAAGCAAGTCACCGCAGGACCTGGCCGGGCGATGCGGGTAAGTTTTTCGTAGATTCCGCACGAGCCGAAGGCCACTTAATGTGGCCTTCGAGCGAGCCCAGGACCTGACCGAACGAAAAACTTACCCGCCTCGCCCGGCCAGGTCCGATGAGCCACGTTAACGAGCCGCCAAGATGGCGTCGATGAGCGTCAGTACGCCCCCGTCGTTGTTGCTCGGAATGCGCCACTTGGCGTGCGCGTTCATGTGCTCCTCGGCATTGTCCACGATAAAGCTATGCCCGACGCGCTCCAGCATGGGGATGTCGTTGTAGGTATCGCCCACGGCGGCAGCATCGGCAATATCGATGCCCAGGTGCTCGCACAGGTGAGCGATGCCGGCGCCCTTGTCGACGCCCAGGTTCATAAAGTCGATCCACTCGCGCCCAGCGTTGGTGACGTAGAGCTTGTCCGAGAACTCGGGGCTATAGGTCTCGCGGAAAGCGGGCTCGGCGTCGTAGCCTGGGAAGAAGACCGAAATCTTGTTGGACTCGAAATCGATGCCCTCAAAGCTGTCGACGTAGTTGATTGTGTTGTAGTAGACGCTGATCTCGTCGTGGTATTGATGGTCGCGGGCAAGCACGTAGAACTCGTCGAAGCAGCACAGGACGGGGACAGCGCGAGGATCCTCCGAGGCACGGTTCAAGACCTGCTGATACAGCTCCACGTCAATATTGCTCTTATAGATATAGCTGCCGCGATAGATCACGCAAGCTCCGTTGTCGGGACAAAAGGCGAGGCGGTTCTTGATGCCCTCGAACATCTCCTCGAGCTTGGGGGCGGGACGTCCGCTGGCGGGGCAGAATACGATGCCGGCGTCGGCGAGCTTGTCCAGGCGCTCATCAAGACCCTGGGGCAGCACGCGCTCGTCGGTCAGCAGCGTCTTGTCCATATCGACGGCGAGAATCTTAATGTTTCCGATATTGGCGTCCGATTCGTAAGTTTGCATAAAAATGCGCCTTTCGTTTCGAGATTGTTTCAGACGTTATAACCATCAACTAGTAGTCGAGCGTATTTTCGCAGGAATGGTGCGTATTTGCACCACGCTTCACAAAGTAATGAAAAAACTTTTCAGAAATTTGAATTTGTCGCTTGTGCTGCGGGCACTTTAGCGTAATATAGCGACCATCGAAAACGGAGACGGAAAACAACCGCTTACCGAGTAAAAGGTACCGTTTACGATATTTGAATTGCGCCCGGCGATACGTGAAAGGAGAGGCAGATGCAGTTCGTAAAGATCATCACCACTGCAGACAATGCCATCCGACGCCAGCGCGCAATTTCCCGACGACGATAACAATCGTCTCTGTCCGCATGGGGCGAATTGCCTCAACAGAGTCATTTTGAGGTCGTTGGGTTTTAGCACGACATTGCTGCATGTTTCTAGGGCATGTATGTGCTGATTTTTGCTATTTAACCTGATATTGCACGGTATATGACCTTGAAATGACTTGCAACTGACCGATGTTCTAACTAGCTACCAAGGGCGAAAGGAAACAGCCATGAGCAAGGAAAAAGTCGTTCTCGCATATTCCGGTGGTCTTGATACATCCGTATGTGTCAAGTGGCTCCAGGACGAGAAGAATCTCGATGTCGTTTGCGTCTGCGGCAACGTGGGCCAGGAAGAGACCGGACTGGATGCCAAGAAGCAGAAGGCGCTCGACCTGGGCGTTCTCGATTGCCAGGTGCTCGACCTGCGCGACGAGTTCTCCGATGAGTTCCTGACCAAAGCCATCGCCGCAAACTCCATGTACGAGAATAAGTATCCGCTGCTCTCCGCCCTGTCTCGCCCGCTGCTTGCCAAGAAGCTTGTTGAGGTCGCCCACGAGTTTGGCGCGACCTACGTCGCCCACGGCTGCACTGGCAAAGGTAACGATCAGGTCCGTTTTGAGGCCGCCGTCAAGGCCCTCGACCCCGAGCTCAAGGTTATCGCCCCGGTTCGCGAGTGGGACCTGAAGTGCCGTCCCGACGAGGTCGCCTATGCCCACGCCCACAACGTGCCGGTTCCCGAGGGTGCCAACGACAACCCCTACTCCATCGACGACAACCTGTGGGGTCGCGCCATCGAGTGCGGTCACCTGGAGGACCCTTGGAATGAGCCGCTCGATGACGCTTGGGTTATGACCAAGAACCCCGAGGACACGCCTGACACCCCGACCTATACCGAGATCGAGTTTGAGGCCGGCAAGCCTGTCGCCGTCGACGGCAAGAAGATGAAGCTCTCCGAGATCGTCATCGCCCTCAACAAGATTTCGGGCGACAACGGCTTTGGCCGTCTTGACCTGGTCGAGGATCGTCTGGTGGGCCTCAAGAGCCGCGAGTGCTATGAGGTTCCCGGCGCCCTGACGCTCATCACCGCCCACAAGGCGCTCGAGGACATCTGCGTCGAGGGCGACCTGCTCAAGACCAAGATCAAGCTCGAGCAGGATTGGGCCACCGCCGTGTACAACGGCCAGTGGTACAGCCCGCTCAAGAACGCGCTCGACGCCTTTATGGCCGATACCCAGAAGTTCGTGACCGGCACTGTCCGTCTGAAGTTCTTTAAGGGCAACTGCCATGTCGTCGGCCGCAAGAGTCCCTTCAGCCTCTACGACTACGGCCTGGCTACCTACGACCGCGACACCACGTTTGACGAGAAGGCCAGCGCCGGCTTTATCGAGATCGATACGCTGTCGCTCAAGACGTGGGCAAAGGTCCAGGGCCCCAGCTCTGCTGCCGCCCAGGCCTAGCGCCTCCTTCCCTTGGTATCCGCGCGGCCCATCCGCGTGATACATAACGGGCGCACGGGGTCCCTACCTTTCGTTATGCTTGCTGACACTTCTTAACATCGGTGGCCCCTACGTTCCGCCCGCATATATGATGCCGCGACTGTGGCTGAGTCCGAGCCCCGCCGGGGTTGTCCGGCGGGGCTCCTTCTATCAATTTGGCGGCTCTGCGCCTATATATGAGGAGTATCCATTATGTTCAATGCTATCGCGCATGCTTTACTTGCCCTCGCGCCCGAGTTCGATGCTGCAAGGGTCGAGGACGTCCCTATGAGCCTGAAGGCCTGGATCGATGGTTCGCAGGGCAACATCCGGAGGGAGACGTTGGGCGCCAAGTGCATGGCGCGTCACTTCTTTGCAAATTAGCTACATGGCACCGCACACGGTGGGGAATGTGTAAAACTAGCGGTTGAAAAATCGCTTTAGCGATATGGCGCATTGCTTTGGGCGCTTGTTTTGGTATTTGGAGAAAGGGGACGGTTCCATGGCTCTTTGGGGCGGTCGTTTTGAGGCAGGCGTGGCCGAGGTCACGCAGGAGTTTGGCGCGTCGCTGCCGGTCGACAAACATCTCTATAAGCAGGATATCGCCGGCTCTAAGGCGCATGCCAAGATGTTGGCCGCCCAGGGCATCATCAGTGCCGAGGACGAGCAGGCGATTGCCAAGGGCCTGACCGGAATCGAACAGGATATCGATGCCGGCAACTTTACCTTCGACATCAACGATGAGGACATTCATATGTCCATCGAGAGCGAGCTGACGCGTCGCATCGGCGAGGCTGGCAAGCGCTTGCATACTGGGCGTTCGCGCAACGACCAGGTGGCGACCGATACGCGCCTGGGCGTCAAGGCGCTGGCCAAGGAGCTCATGGAGGCCAATCTTGAGCTGCGCCATGTGCTGGTGGATGCGGCCAAGAAGTACGACAAGGTGATTCTGCCGGGCTACACGCACATGCAACATGCTCAGCCCGTGCTGCTGTCGCATCACCTGCTGGCGTATTCCTGGATGTTCGCGCGCGACTTTACGCGTTTGAAGGCCGCCTTTGATGCTGCCGACAACTGCCCGCTGGGTGCCGCTGCGCTTGCCGGTACGAGCTATCCGCTCGATCGCCAGATGACGGCTGCCGAACTTGGCTTTGCGGGCGTGATCCCCAACTCGCTCGATGCCGTTTCCGACCGTGATTTTCTGCTCGATCTGCATTACGCCGGATCCGTCATGGCGATGCACCTGTCGCGTCTTTCCGAGGAGATCGTACTGTGGTCGAGCTCCGAATTTGGCTTTATCACGCTTTCCGACTCGTACTCCACTGGCTCGTCCATCATGCCGCAGAAGAAGAACCCCGACTTTGCCGAGCTTATCCGCGGCAAGAGCGGTCGCGTGTACGGCAACCTGGTGCAGCTGCTGGTAACCATGAAGGGCCTGCCGCTTGCTTATAACAAGGACTTGCAGGAGGACAAGGAGGGCGCGCTCGATACCGCCCATACGCTCATGCAGTGCCTGTCCGTTATGGCCGGAATGATTTCGACTTGGACCGTCAACGAGGATGCCATGGCGCGCGAGTGCGGCGTGGGGCACCTTGCCGCCACCGATGTTGCCGATTACCTGGTCAAGCGTGGCCTGCCGTTCCGCGAGGCACATGCCGTGGTGGGCCATCTGGTCCTGATGTGCGAGAAGCGCGGCTGCAATCTTGAGGACCTGCCGTTTGAGGTGTTCCAGGAGGCAAGCCCGCTCTTTGAGCGCGACATTACCGAGGCGCTCGATATCCCGTCGATTGTCGCCGCGCGCACGACCGAGGGCGGCACCGCTCCTGCCGCCGTTGCCGTGCAGTTGCAGCGTGCCGAGGCACAGCTCGTGGCTGACGAGGGCGTGTTTGGATCGCTGACCAAGGTCGTCGAGATGGGTCACGGGATAAAGTAAGGGTTTGGCTGAAGCCGTTTTTGCCATTTATTGAGGAATCGTATTTTGCTTTACGGGCGTCTGCTGATGTGGGCGTCCGTATTTTGTTGCTATGGGGGAGGGGCTTGTCGAGAAGTTCTGTAGGATCTTTGGGCAGGTTGTGAAGGGGGTACGTTCGCGGGCGGCAACCGACCGTCTGCTCTGCTCGATGCGGTTGATGGGCAGTCGGATGGTACTCTAATCGAGCTTCGAAACAGAAGTGACACATATGGAACGCTTCAATAAATTGCAACGTTTCAATAAACAGCTTTTTGTTTAACTGCAGCTAAAACTCTGTTACGATGCAGTCCAGGCGGGTGCCGGAATGGGACTTGGGCACGCGCGAACCTACTTGAAAGGCTACCTTATGGCTATCGAGAAGACCTTCATCATGATTAAGCCCGACGCCGTGCGCGACCGCAAGATCGGCGAGATTGTTGCTCGCATCGAGCGCAGCGGCCTTGTCATCGAGCGCATGGAGATGACCACGCTCGAGCGCGCTACCGTCGAGGAGCACTACGCCCATCTGGCCGACAAGCCCTTCTTTGGCGGTCTCTGCGACTTTATGACGAGCGGTCCGGTCGTCAAGATGGTCGTTTCCGGTCTCTCCGCTGTCTCCAAGATGCGCACCCTTATGGGCGCTACCAACCCGCTTGATGCTGCCCCCGGCACCATTCGCGGCGACTTCGCTGTCGATGTCAACGCCAACGTGATCCACGGATCCGACTGCCTGGAGAACGCCGAGATCGAGATCAAGCGCTTCTTTGGCTAAACCAGCTTTGACTCCTTAAAGCTGTTAGCGTGTGGCTTGGGCGCCGCGGAACTCCATCCGCGGCGCTCTTTTATTCCAAAATCTATGAAGGGGCCCGCTCGGACATGTGTTCCGAGCGGGCCCCTGCTGTTAGCTTGTGGCACTGAATAGTTTAGGCTTCGTCGACGACCTTGAGGCCGCGCGTGTGATCGATCTCGTTGAGGAGGTTAACGCGACGCTCGTGACGACCACCCTCAAACTCGGCGTCGAGCCACTCGTCGACAATCATCTTGGCGAGTTCGGAGCCCACGACGCGGGCGCCAAAGGCGAGCACGTTGGTGTTGTTGTGCATACGGGAGAGCTTGGCGCTGAAGGGCTCGGAGCACACGACGGCGCGCACGCCCTCTACCTTGTTAGCAGCCAGGCTGATACCGACGCCGGTGCCGCAGATCAGGATGCCCAGGTCGACATCGCCGTTGGCAACGGCCTTACCCACCTTGTAGCCGGCGATGGGGTAGTCAAAGCTCTCGGAGGTGTCGGTGCCAAAGTTCACGACCTCGTAGCCGCGCTCCTTCAGGTGCTCGGAGATGATGTTCTTGAGCTCGACGGCGGCGTGGTCGTTACCGATACCGATCTTCATGGATGGTTCCTCTCTGGTCTGTGCGGCGCAAGTGCTAAAGGTGTTTACCGCGTTCGACTGCATGATAACGCGACTCTTGCGTAAACGCTCGGGCGTTTTTTGGTCAAACGCTTTAGCATGCAACAAGATCGGCTTCTCATGAATAATGCCGCCAATTTGTGCTTGAGCGCCGTCCGTCGGAACCATGGTTGCGGTTTTTGATGCATTGTTATCAAATAAAAGAGCTAATTATTTTCGAGAGCCCAGTCCGTTATACAAGTAGGAGATACCTATGCCTACCGATTCCCTTCGTGATGCCGCGTTTTGCGATGTTTTGAACCGCGAGCTTGTCTGTGCACTCGGTTGCACCGAGCCCATTGCCGTTGCCTATGCAGCGGCGCTGTCGAGCCAGACGCTCGGTTGCGAGCCCGATCATATGGACGTTGCCTGCTCGGGCAACATCATCAAGAACGTCAAGAGCGTGACCGTTCCCAACTCGGGCGGTATGCACGGTATTGAGGCCGCGGCCGTGCTGGGTGCCGTGGGCGGCGACGCCAAGAGCGCGCTCGAGGTGCTCGAGAGCGTTAACGATGAAGACCGTGCTCGCGTGGCCGAGCTCCTCGCCGACGCCGACTACTGCGATGTGTCGCTTGTCGAGGGTGTGCCCAACCTCTACATCAAGGTGACTGCGACGGCCGGGGGCCATACCGCGATCGTCGAGATCACCGACCACCACACCAATGTCACGTGCCATACGCTCGATGGTATTCCGGTATGCGGCAAGTCGGCGGGGGAGTGCGCCGCCTGCGCCGAGCGCGTTGTGGCCGAGCGGGCGGCAGATAACGCCGACACGCCCATGTCGATTGAGACCATCATCGACTTTATCGAGTACGGTGACATTGAGGACGCCCGCACTGCCGTTGAGCGTCAGATTGAGCTGAATGGCGCAATCAGTGCCGAGGGCCTTGCGCACGCTTGGGGCGCCGAGGTGGGTCGTACGCTGCTGGGTGCTCGTGCCGATGACGTCGCCTGCCGTGCCCGTGCCCGTGCGGCCGCCGGATCCGACGCCCGCATGAACGGCTGCGCGCTGCCGGTCGCCATTGTGTGCGGCTCGGGCAATCAGGGAATTACCTGCGCATTGCCCGTCATGGAGTATGCCGAGTACCTGCGTTGCGACCACGAGCGCCTGGTGCGCGCCGTGATGCTGTCCGATCTTATCGCCGTACATATCAAGAGCTATATTGGTGCGCTCTCGGCGTTTTGCGGTGCTATTTGCGCCGCGTGCGGCGCCGGCGCCGCGATTACCTGGCTGTGCGGTGGCACGCGCGAGCAGATTGGCGCGACGGTCTCGAACACGCTCGGTAACGTGGGCGGCATCGTGTGCGACGGCGCCAAAGCGAGCTGTGCCGCCAAGATCTCGGCTGCCGTCGATGCGGCGATTCTGGGCCATGATATGGCCATGCAGGGTCGCGGCTTCCGCGCCGGCGAGGGCCTGATCCAAGATACCGTTGAGCAGACAATCGCCAGTATGGGCTACGTAGGCCGCGTAGGCATGAAGGACACCGACATCGAGATCCTCAACATCATGATCGGTAAAACCCAGGTGTGCTAGTTACGCGGTTTTACCAAACCGCGTAACCAGTCGACGCTGCAAATGCCCCTAAGCGGCAATCTGCCTTTTAATCGTCGGGCATGGCCAGAAGGCCTATGCCCTCCTCTTTCAAGGCACATTGCTCGCTTAGGGGCATTTTCGCTGACTTGTGCTCAACCTGCGGCGATATTTGGTTTGGAGCGAGGGGTCCTACGACAGTTCGTCGGCTATTTGGTGCTCGTAGAAGGCCTCGATTACGGCGTTAAAGTCGCGGGCGAAGTCTTCCATGGTTCCGCGCCAGGTGGCTCGGCTGGGCTTGCCTTGGCCCACAAAGGCGGTTTGGATGCCGCAATCGGGGGACGGGAAGTCGCGTTTGGGATCGTTGCCCACCATAAGGACCTCGTGCGGTTCGAGCCCCATCACCTGAAGCTGCTCTAGATAGTAGGTGGCATCGGGCTTGCAGCGGGTGGTGTTTCCCATGTGCGTGACGAGCTCAAAGGGAGCGTCGGCCAGGTCGCCCCAACCCATGCGGCACTCGATGGCCCCCTGGGGAAAGCTGGGGTTGGTAAAGAGCGCGCAACGCAGCCCTGCGTCCTGTACGGCCTGGAGCGCGGCGTGTGCGCCCGGCATGGCGTGGGCGTTAATGACATCGTCGTTCTTGTACGGAAGAACTTCGCGGTCATAGTAGGTAAACGCCTCGTAGATGAGGGGATCGGAGAGGCGGATCCCGCATCGGCGCTCGACCTCTTCTTGGTAAAACTCAAGATTGGTTCGGTTGTCCGTGCCGCTGCGGCGATTGGCGTTGAGGTCGACCAGGATGGTGCCGAGGCGCGCCATCGTGCCACCGCGGCTGCGGCGCCCGATATCCGCGAGCATCGAAGAGACATCCTTAAAATAGCGAAGGATGAACGCGTTGAGGTTGATGCTGAGAAGCGTCTCGTCCATATCGAAAACGACTGCTTTGAGCACGCGGGCACCTTTCTCGAAAAATCGATCTAGAATCGTTGGCTCCGGATACTTTACCCCAAAGCCGAATGCCTGGCCGGTTATCGTCAAGTTGCGGAGACGTGTGTTCATAAGATTACGAAAAAGTCTCCACACGAGTAAAAAATCGCAGTTCACGCTTGAAATCGAACTCATTTCCCCGTAACCTATACGAACGTGATTGCATAAGCGTCACATTAGTATCTGTCGGCTCCCGAGTGTTCCTAAACGTTGTGTGCTTGTCGCACCCTTCTGTAGGTCCTAGCAATCGGGGCCCCGTAGTTCGAAAGGGGTCCACCTTTGAGTGAGATTCAGAACTCGTCCATTTTCTCTCTTGACGATGTCAACGAGGAGGAGATGAACAACCTCATCGACGGTACGATTACCGACTTTGATGAGGGCGATCTCGTTAACGGCACTGTCGTTAAGATCGAGCATGACGAGGTGCTCGTTGACATCGGATTCAAGTCCGAGGGCGTTATCCCGGTCCGCGAGCTGTCCATCCGCAAGGACGCTAACCCTGCAGACATCGTTGCACTCGGTGATCCCATCGAGGCTCTGGTACTCCAGAAGGAGGACAAGGACGGTCGTCTGGTCCTGTCCAAGAAGCGTGCCGAGTACGAGCGTGCTTGGAACCGCATCGAGGAGAAGTTCAACTCCGGCGAGAACGTCGAGGGCGAGGTTATCGAGGTTGTCAAGGGCGGCCTGATCCTCGACATCGGCCTGCGTGGCTTCCTGCCTGCTTCCCTCGTCGACCTCCGTCGCGTCAAGGACCTCACCTCTTACATGGGCACCCGCATCGAGGCCCGCGTCATCGAGATGGACCGCAACCGCAACAACGTCGTCCTCTCCCGTCGCGTCGTGCTCGAGGAGTCCCGTAAGGCCGAGCGCTCCGAGATCCTGTCCAAGCTCAAGTCTGGCATGCGTCTCCAGGGCACCGTTTCCTCCATCGTCGACTTCGGCGCCTTCGTCGACCTCGGTGGTATCGACGGCCTCATCCACATTTCCGAGCTCTCCTGGAACCACGTCAACCATCCTTCCGAGGTTGTCAAGGTCGGCCAGGAGGTCGAGGTCGAGGTTCTCGACGTCGATCTCAACCGCGAGCGCATCTCCCTGGGTCTCAAGCAGACCACCGAGGATCCGTGGCGCGCACTGGTCAAGAAGTACCCCGTCGGCGCTATTGTCGAGGGCACTGTGACCAAGCTTGTCCCGTTCGGCGCTTTCGTCGATCTGGGCGAGGGCATCGAGGGCCTGGTGCACATCTCCGAGATGGCCAACAAGCACGTCGATCAGCCTTCTCAGGTCACCCACGTGGGCGACAAGGTTCAGGTCAAGGTCATGGAGATCGACCTCGACCGTCGTCGTATCTCCCTGTCCATGAAGTCTGCTGCTGAGACTCTGGGCGTCGAGATCGAGGTTACCCCGCTGCCTTCCGAGAAGAAGGACGAGGAGACCGACGCCGAGTAAATCGGTTTGACGATCACTTGTTTAAGGGATCCGTCCGCAATGGACGGGTCCCTTTTTGCATTTGGTGCCGAGATGCATGATGCTGCCCATGCTATCCACAAGCTATTTGGTTGTCGGTGCATGAAAAAATGCCGACATCCCGCCTCGGGGAGGAGGCGGGAACGCACCGAGTAGACGGAGGGGTGCGGAGCGCGGTCGCGTCTCGACTGACGACGTTGCCCATCGACAGGATTATTGTAGCGCATGGCGGTTCTTGGTATATCGTGTCGAGCGTTTGCGTTGTGCCATTGCCTGCGGCAACGGTGTGTTACACTCTTGCACTGCTGAGTGGGCCAGACGGTCGCGCGATGTGCTGCTTGCAGCACGCGTGAGGAAAGTCCGGGCTCCAGAGGGCGGGATGCCGGCTAACGGCCGGGCGGAGTGATCCGACGGAAAGCGCCGCAGAAAAGAAGACTCCCACCTGCGCCGCAAGGCGTAAAGGGAAAAGCTGAAACGGTGGTGTAAGAGACCACCAGCGTCGTGGCAACACGGCGGCTTGGCAAGCCCCATCCGGAGCAAGCGCGAATAGGAACGCTATGGGCCGGCCCGGTCCGCGTTCGGGTAGCGTGCGTGGAACTGCACGGTAACGTGCAGACAAGATAAATGACCGTTCACGACAGAACCCGGCTTATCGGCCCACTCAGCACTTTGTTGACGCTGCGAACCCGTCAGCGCGGCAATCTGCCTTTCAAGCCTTCGGGCATGACCATAAGGTCAATGCCCTTGTCTTTCAAGGCACCTTGCTCGCGCTGACGGGTTCTCGCTGTTGGTGACGGTATCATTGGCGTTTCCGTTCTTGTTGGCGAGGTCAACGGTGCTGTCTTTGCCGTATTATTGTGGTTGTTTGTTGCCGCGCTTTATTTTGTTGAGGGGCTTTGTTGGACAGCTATTTTACTCTGCAATCGAATATTGAGGCTTCGGGCGAGTTTGTGGACCGCAAGAGTCGGTTTATTGCTCAGCTGGTCCATATTGAGTCCGAGGATGAGGCGAATGCCTTTATCGAGATGGTTCGCAAGCGTCATTATGACGCTCGGCATAATGTTCCCGCGTGGATTTTGGTCGATGGACGCGAGCGCCAGAGCGATGATGGTGAGCCGAGCCGCACGAGCGGTATGCCGACGCTCGAGGTGCTGCGTGGCGCGGGGCTCAAAAATGTTTGCTGCGTAGTGACGCGCTATTTTGGTGGCACGCTCTTGGGGCCTGGTGGCTTGGTGCGCGCCTATACCGCGGCGACGCAGGCGGCGGTGGCCGCGGCTCAGGAGGCCGGGCAGATCGTCGAGATGACAAGCGTCGTGCCGGTTGACGTGTATGTGGCCTATCCACAGTATGAGCAGGTGCTTCGCTTGGCGCAGGATTTGGGTGCCAAGGTTTCGGATACCGATTACGCGGATACCGTTACACTTCACTTGGTGTTTAAGGCGGGGGAGCAGGAGCCATTTTGCGCCAAGATGCGCGAGCTTATGGCGGGACGCGAGGAGATCGAGGTCGGCGCTCCCGAATTTGCCGAGTTCTGACGGCGACGGCCGGCGTGCTTTTGGATGGATCCCAAGCGCGCCGGCCGTCGTTTTATGTTGATGCCGTCTACTCGGCGAGCTGCTTTAGTACATCACAGGCGATCTCGACGGCATCGTCGATGCAGCCGGGGCAGCTGCGGAGCGGACCCTTATCCGATCCAATGCCCTTGAGCGTGCCGCAGACGGTCGTCGTGTTCTTCTCGCCAAATCGCTTGGCAATTTCACGCGACAGCTTGTAGGTCTGGCCTTTGGTCTTGGGGTTTTCCATGCCGTCGCTCATCACGAAGCCCATGATGGCCACGGCGCCCGAGATGGCGCCGCAGGTTTCGGTCATGCCGCCCATGCCGGCACCAAAGCCCTCGGTGAGGGTAAAGGCGACCTGGGGGTCGAGTCCGACGGCAGGCGCGAGCGTGCAGGCGACGGCCTGGGCGCAGTTAAAGCCACGGGCGTGGTATTCGGCAGCCTGAGCCTGACAGGCGGTGATGTCGAGCTGGGCCGTATCGATTTGCTTCATCGTTGTCTCCTTGGTTACGGTGTACTCGCCTATGGTACCCGTGACGGTGCATGTAATCATCGAGAGCTTCATGGATGCCTCATTTTTATCTATCGAGCAAATGTCCAAGGCTTGAGATAAATGCCCCGGATCAATTTGTCTCATAACCTACCTTGGGGATGGGTTGAGAGGGGTGCAGGGTAGCGGTATCGTGAACCGAATAAAACTAAAACCCAGGCAAGGGAGCAAGATATGAGCGAGCAGACCATCGGTACCACATGTGTTCAGGGCGGCTATCACCCGGGAGATGCCGAGCCGCGCCAGGTGCCCATCTACCAGTCCACCACGTGGAAGTACGACACGTCCGAGCACATGGGCAAGCTGTTTGACCTAGAGGAGTCGGGCTATTTCTACAGCCGTCTGCAGAACCCCACGTGCGATTTGGTTGCCGCCAAGATCTGCGAGATGGAGGGCGGCACCGCTGCGATGCTCACGAGCTCGGGCATGGCGGCGAATTTCCTCGCGATCTTTAACGTAGCCGGTGCCGGCGATCACGTGGTCGCGAGCTCTGCCATCTACGGCGGTACCTACAACCTGCTCGCCCATACCATGGAGCGCATGGGTCTGACCTGCACGTTCGTTGCCCCCGACTGCTCCGACGAGGAGCTCGAGGCAGCCTTTGAGCCCAATACTAAGCTCGTCTTTGGCGAGACGATCGCCAACCCCGCCCTTGCCGTGCTCGATATTGAGCGCTTTGCCAAGGCCGCGCACGACCACGGCGTACCGCTGATGGTCGACAACACCTTCCCGACGCCCGTGATGTGCCGTCCCTTTGAGTGGGGCGCCGACATCGTCACGCACTCCACCACTAAGTACATGGATGGTCATGCGGCCTACCTGGGCGGCGTAATCGTCGACCACGGTCAGTTTGACTGGATGGCTCATGCGGATAAGTTCCCGGGTCTCACCACGCCCGACGAGAGCTATCACGGCGTGACCTATGCCGAGAAGTTCGGTCGCGAGGGCGCCTTTATTACCAAGGCTACCGCGCAGCTCATGCGCGACCTCGGCCCCATGCAGAACCCGCAGGCGGCGTTCTTCCTGAACAGCTCGCTCGAGAGCCTGCACGTGCGTATGCCGCGCCATTGCGAGAACGGTCTGGCGGTCGCCAAGTTCCTTCAGGGCCACCCCAAAGTGCGCTTCGTGAGCTATCCGGGCCTGGAGGGCGACAAGTACTACGACATGGCTCAGAAGTACATGCCCAACGGTACCTGCGGCGTCGTGAGCTTTGGCTTTACCGGTGGTCGTGCGGCGGCCGAGACCTTTATGAAGAGTCTTAAGCTCGCCCAGATTGCCACGCACGTGGCCGATGCCCGCACCTGCTGCCTGCACCCGGCAAACGCCACCCATCGCCAGATGAACGACGAGGAGCTCATCGCCTGCGGCATCTCCGCCGACATGGTGCGCCTGTCGTGCGGCCTTGAGGACACGGCCGATCTGATTGCCGACCTTGAGCAGGCGCTCGAGCAGTGCTAGGCTAGCGTGCGTGCGGGGCGCGGGACGGCTTTTCGGCTGACGACGTCCTCATAGTTCCGATTCCGTAGGCGGGACCCCGATCGTGTCCGTTTGTAGGCGATTGGGGTCCCGTTTTTGCGTTGCACGATAGAAAGGATATACATGGAGAAAACTGCCGAGCAGCTGCGCCGCGAACACATTGCCCTAGAGGGCGACACCCACGGTAAGAATAAATGGGCGATTCTGTTCACCGTGCTCGTCATGACCTTTATGGCGTGTCTGGATGCGAGCATCGTGACGGTGGCGCTCCCAGTGATGCAAAAGGAGCTGGGGGTGGGCCTCGACCGCATTCAGCTCGTGAGCTCGGTGTATCTGCTCGCGACGTGCGTCGCCATGCTGCCGTTTGGCCGCTTGGGCGATGTGCGCGGCAAGGTGAATGTGTTCCAGCTTGGTGTAATCGTCTTTACGGGTGGCTCGTTGCTTTGCGGGCTTTCGGCTTCGCTCGAGGTGCTTATCTTGGCGCGTTTCGTGCAGGGCATTGGCTGTGCCGCCGCGATGGCCAACAATATGGGCATCATCACCGAGTCGTTTCCGGCGCGTGAGCGCGGCCGTGCCATGGGCATTCTGGCGACCTTTGTGGCTCTTGGCATGATGTGCGGCCCCGTGCTCGGCGGCGTGCTGGTGGCGAGCTTTCCCTGGGAGAGCATCTTCCTTATCAATCTGCCCATTGGCGTAATCTCGTTTATCGTGGGACTCTATACGCTGCCGCATGTGAAGCCGGAGGCTGGCGAACGCCCTATGCCGTTGACAGAGGCGGCGCGTCGCTGCTTTGCGAGCTCGGCTTTCACGATTAACCTGGCTTGCATGCTTATCGTGTTCGTGGGTATCGGTGCCTCCGAGTTTGTGCTGCCGTTCTACTTTCAGGATGCCCACGGCTTTAGCTCCGATATCTCCGGCCTGTTGTTTTTGGCGATGCCGGTCGTGAATGCCTTTGTGGGCCCGCTTTCGGGCTCGGTGTCCGACCGTGTTGGTTGTGAAGCGCCCACGGCCGTTGGCCTGGGCGTGTACGTGTGCGGTCTCTTTGCGGTGAGCACGCTTGACGAGCACTCTTCCATCTTGATGATTGTGTGCTGCGTCGCGTTTATGTCGTGCGGCACGTCGATCTTCCAGAGTCCCAATAATTCGCTGTATATGGGTTCGGCTCCGCGTGAGGCGCTTGGCTTTGCGGGCAGCTTGAGCAGCTTGGCGCGCTATGCGGGCATAGCGCTGGGTATTACGGCGGCGTCGCGCATCCTGTATGGACAGACGAGCGCGGCGATGGGCAAGACGGTCACGAGCTATGTGGCGGGTCGTCCGGACGTGTTCCTCTTTGGCTTCCGTTTGGTATTCTACGTGCTAATGGCCGTTGCTACCGTGGGCTTTGCGCTCACATTGGTACGTTTGGTGAGGACGCGCACCCGGCATTAGCGTGTTGGGAGGCTGTCTGCCACGAATCGGGCCTATCTACTGGTCTTGCAGCTTTATAGTGCGATGCGGCTTGTGGGGCGGGCGGGGGTAGGTCCGTGGTAGACTATCGAACAACGTTTATTAATTGCGCGGTATCGTTGCCGCGAGAAGGGGTTGCGCCATGCAGGAGCTTGAGGATCGTATTCGCCATGACGGCATCGTAAAGGCCGGTAACGTCCTTAAGGTTGATGCCTTCCTCAACCACCAATGCGACGTTGAGCTGTTCGACCACATGGGCGCCGAGTGGGCCCGTCTGTTCGAGGGTGTCGAGATCAACAAGATCCTGACGATCGAGGCTTCGGGCATTGGCATGGCTTGCATTGCAGCCCAGCATTTTGGCGGCGTGCCGGTGGTCTTTGCCAAGAAGGCCCAGTCCATCAACCTTGACGGCGAGCAGTATGCCACGACCATCTACTCCTTTACCAAGCAGAAGGAGTACCCGGTCATCGTCGGCAAGCGCTTCCTGTCCGAGGGCGACAAGGTCCTGATTATTGACGACTTCTTGGCCAACGGCTGCGCGCTCGAGGGCCTTATCAAGATCTGCGAGGCTGCGGGTGCCGAGGTGTCCGGTATTGGCATTGCGGTGGAGAAGGGCTTCCAGGGCGGTGGCGATAAGCTCCGCGAGCGTGGCTTCCGCGTCGAGAGCCTGGCCCGTATCGCCGATATGGACTGTGAGACCGGCGAGATCACGTTCGCCTAAGCGCGCGACATAAGCGATTGGTATGCGATGTGACAAAGGGGCTTTCCCTTTGTCACATTTTTTTGTATGAGGGGAGGTGTTGATATGGATGAGAACAAGATGGGATGGCGCGAGTATGCGCGCTATGCCGAGATGTCGGTCGAGGATTTGGCGCGCGATTGCGAGGTGCAGGTATTTCGCGCGACGGGTCCGGGCGGACAGGGCGTGAACACGACGGACTCGGCGGTGCGCATGAAGCATGGGCCCACGGGGATTGTCGTGACGGCGCGTGAGAGCCGCAGTCAGTTTCAGAATCGCAGCTGCTGTCTGAGTAAGCTGAGGGCAGAGCTTGAGCGTCGCGGGCGTCCGCCGCGCCGTCGCGTGAAAACCAAGGTGCCCCAGTGCTCGCGCCAGCGCAGGCTCAACGACAAACACTTCAACGCCATTAAAAAAGCCAACCGTCGCAAACCGGGTAGCGACGAATAGCCACCCCTAAGTTGCGGTGAAATAGGGACTGTTTTGCGGCTTTAGCTGCATAAACAGTCCCTATTTCACCGCAACTTAGGTGGGGTTAGCGGGTTGGGTGCCAGACCTCGAGAGCGGTGGGAAGGATGTCGACCTCGATGCGCGAGGCGTCGATGGGCTCGCCGTCGGCCTGGATGGGGTAGTCGGGCTCCTCAAAGGTGAGCTCCGCATGGCGGCAGCGGCGCATGCGAACCGGCGGCAACTTGGTATGGTGGCCGTCCTTGGCCGAAAGGAACATAGGCAGGGCTACCGCGCGAGGGACGGGGCCGCAGGCGTAGCAGACGTCGAGTACGCCGTCGCATGGGTCGGCATCGGGGCAGATGCGATAGCCCGATCCATACGTGGGGCCCAGCTGAATCGCCATGATAATCGCCCTCACGCGCTCGGCGGGCGCGCGATCAAAGCTGGCTGTCATGGGGTAGTTGCGATAGCGCAGGCCAAACTGCTCAAGTCCCGAGAGGGTGTAGAGCGGAGCGCCCGTTAAGCCGGTCTTTTTACGTAGCTCGGTGGTGCCAAGGCCGATGGCGGCATCGATGCCAACCGAAAGCGTCTGGTCGTAGTACTCAACGGTAGCCTCGCCGCTACCGCTTGCGGGGTTCCATGAGCGAATACGCCCGATGTCTTGACGCCGCAGCTCACAGGTGAGCAGCGCGCCAAAATTCTTACCGGAGAAATCTTCGATACCGAGCGTTTGGGCAAAATCGTTGCCGGAACCAACGGGTAGGACGGCAAGGGCGGGACGGGCGTCCTCCTCTTGCGTCATAAGCCCGTTGACGACCTCGTGGATCACGCCATCGCCGCCAAGGGCGATAACGGTGCGATAGCCCTGAGCCTGTGCGGCAAGTCCCTTGGCATGTCCCATGCGCTCGGTTAGCATCAGGTCAAACTGGGATGCGCGTGCAGTCATGTCCAAAAAGCGCTGCAGGCGCTCGGCAACTTCATGCGCCGCACCCGACTGGGCGGCTGGGTTGGCGATGATGAGCGTGCGACCAAAATCAGTTGCGTGCATGGGGTGACTCCCGGCGTATGACGTGACGGTGCGGTCGCGCTCAGGTCGAATTGCCCCCGATTGTGGCTGCACGGCGAATATTTACGTCTACTCTATCAGGTCGTTGTGGCGCTCGATAGCATCCGCTACCGTACCGCCCTCATCCACAATAAGCGAACGGCGCTTGGGTGAGATGATGCGCTGGGCGGGGTACACGCCACGGTGTCCGCCGGTTAGGTAGCTGATAAAGGCCACGATGACAAAGAACCCGGCGGCCGTGCCGTGGAACAGGTCGATGGCCATCATGCAGGTGGTGATGGGCACGTTGAGGCCGGCGCAGAACACGCCGAGCATGCCTAGCGCCGCCAGAAAGCTGGGGTCGATTCCGACGAGGCAACCGATCCAGCCGCCGAGTGCCGCACCGATGCCAAACAGGGGCGTGACCTCGCCGCCTTGGAAGCCGGCGCCCAGGGTGAGGGCCGTAACCACGAGCTTGATGGCTGCGTCCGCCAGGGTGGTGTTGCCGGCAAATCCGGCGCCGGAAAGCCACGTGGAAAGGCCGGCGTAGTTCCAGGCGTCGAGGAGGGCATAGGCGGCCAAAACCACGAGTGCGCCGATGAGTGCGCGAACGAGGTAATTGGTGATAAAGCGACCGTAGAGGCTCTTGACGGTTCGAACCGACCAGGCAAAGAGGCGTGCCGTCAGACCGAAGATAATTGCGCTGATAACAACGATGACGACCGTTTTGGGCGTCATAGCGGGAACGCTGGCGATGACATTCGCCTCGTACTCGGTACCTAGGGCGAGTGATGTAAAGTAGCCGGTAAACGAGGCGACCAGGCAGTAGATGCCCGCGGTGTAGTCGATCTTGCCGATAAAGCACATCTCCATGCCAAAGAAAGCCCCGGCAAGGGGCGAGCCGAATACGGCGCCAAAGGCCGACGAGATGCCGGCGAGCATGAGGTCGTGGTGGTCATGCTTTTTGAGGTGGGCGAGGCTCGAGATGTTGCTGGCGATGGTGCCGCCAATCTGCACCGCAGCTCCCTCGCGACCGGCCGATCCGCCCGTTAGGTGCGTGAGCGTGGAGCAGACGAAGGTGAGGACGGCCATGCGCATATGGATGAGGCGGGTGCCCAGAGCGGAGTCGATGACCAGGTTGTTACCGCGTTTGGCGGCGAGACCGTGGTTTTTGTACACCCATGCGGTGACAACGCCCACAACGGGAAGCAGCGCGTAAATCCACGCATGCTGCTCGCGATAGTCGGTCGCGATATTCAACGAGGCCAAAAACGCCCAAGCGGCAACGCCCATGGCGAGCGAGACGATGACGACGAGTGCGAGCAACTTGGCGCTCGCGAGTAGGTTGCGGGCGTTGCGGCGCGTGTCGGCAGCCAAGAGATGCTCAGAGCGGGTGAGCTGATGCCTGCCTGCCGCGATGACGTCGTTCAGAGAGAAAAAACCGCCTTCGTCGAGCGGCTGGGAATGATCCTGCGCTTCGTTTGCGCTTTCGGGTTTGTCGTTATGAGCCATACGTTCCTCTTTTAGGTTGCAACGCAAGCATTATAAAACGCGGTAAACGCGACGAGCCGGTGGGTTGGTTTCCATTCTGTTTCGCGGCCTGCAACTGACAGGTGTATTTGCGAGTGCAGGCCGAGTCGCGGTCGTGCGTCGGGGGATTATACTGAGACAAGCATAAAGAATCGGCGCCCCTGTTGTGCGCCGTGGCATTAAGAGGTGCATATGGCAGAGAAACTCATTCCGCTGGAGGACGCGCAGTCGATTGTTCTGTCGCACGTTGCTCCGACCGATCTCGTCGAGATTCCCGTGTGGCAGGCCGCCGGTCTTCCCTTGGCCGAGGACGCGGTGGCCGATATCGACATCTCGCCGTTTGCCAACAGCGCCATGGACGGGTATGCCGTGCGCTCGGCGGACTTGGCGCAGGCATCTGGCGAGGCGCCGGTGACGCTCGATGTTATCGGACATGAGGCCGCGGGTCATGTGTTTGGGGACGCAATCGGCGCGGGCGAGACGGTCCGCATCATGACGGGCGCGCCGGTGCCCGAGGGTGCCGATGCCGTGGTGAAGTACGAGATCGTCGATGTGCTCGACGGTGACGGCAACGAGGGCTCGCGTGTGAGGTTTTTGGCGCCGGCCAAGGTGGGGAAGAATGTTCGCTCTGCCGCCGAGGAGGCCCATGCCGGCGAAGTCGTGATGCGTGCTGGCGAGGTTGTGACTCCGGCCGGCGCCGGCCTGCTGGCAAGCGCCGGTTACGCGAGCGTGAAGGTCCATGCCGCTCCGCGCGTGGGCATTATCTCGCTGGGCACGGAGCTGGTCGCGCCGGGTGAGCTGCCGGCGCGCGGGCAGATTCGCGACTCCAACTCCTCGGCGCTGATGGCCGAGGCGCTCGATGCCGGCGCCGAGCCCGTGTTCTACGGTATTGCGCCCGACGATGAGCAGGCGATTGGCGAGCTGGTGCATCGCGCCACGCGAGAGTGCGATTTTGTCATTACGAGCGGCGGCGCCTCGGCGGGCGATTACGACTACGTGACGGCGCTCGTCCGGCGCGAGGGCGTGGTGCTGTTCGATCGCATCTCGATGCGTCCGGGCAAGGCCATCACGTTTGGCTTGCTCGGGGGCAAGCCCTACCTAGGGCTTTCAGGCAATCCGACCGCGGCGTATGTGGGCTTTGAGATGCTCGCCCGTCCGGCGATTCGCAAGATGCGCGGCTTTGCCGAGGGCGTGCGTCCCGTGCAGCAGGCGACGCTCACGCACGGCGTGAAAAAGCGCCAGGACCGACGCTTCTTCGATCGCGCCACGGTTTTGCGCGACCCCGAGACCAGTGAGCTGTTGGTGACCGAGGCCAAGACGCAGAATTCGGCTCTGCTCGGCACGATGCAGCGGTCCAACTGCCTGCTGCGTATTGACGAAGGACCGTGCGAGCTCAAGGCGGGCGACGTCGTGGATGTCGTGCGTGTCGACCTGCCCGAGGGCACGGTGTTGTAGGAGGAAGACTATGGAGTTGAAGATTTCGATCGTGACGTGCTCGGATACGCGCGATCTTGCTCAGGACGAGGCTGGAGCCGCACTCGAGGAACTTATCGAGGCGCAGGGCTGGACGGTCGTCTCACATGTGGTCGTGCGCGACGACGCCAGCGAGATCGGTGATGCCATTGTGGAAGCTGCCGATGAGTGCCACGCCAACGTCGTCCTCACCTGTGGCGGCACGGGACTTTCGATGCGCGACGTGACGCCCGAGGCGACGCGTGCCGTCTGCGACCGCGATGTGCCGGGTATTGCAGAGGCAATCCGTGCGTACTCCATGACCAAGACACGCCGCGCTATGCTCTCGCGCGCCGTGTGCATGCAGCGTGGGCATACGCTTGTCATCAACTTTCCGGGATCCACGAAAGCGGCCCGCGAAAGCTGGGAGGCCGTGAGCGATCAGCTGGAGCATGCGGCCCAAATGACGGCGGGCGGCGGACATACCAAATAAGCGGTTTACCTGCGGCGGGGCGACCTGAACGGCTGCTCCGCCTTTGTTTTCCGCCGAAGCGACGCCGAGGTGCACGGCAACTCGAAACTATATTCTCTAGCGAGAATAATTTCTCATTATCATTATTCGCGCGGAAGTATAATCTAGTAACAGAATAAAGCCTGCGGCGGGGTGCCCGGGCATAGCGTTCGAAAGGGTTGAATATGTTCGATATGGTTTCACGCCGCGGTTTTGTCTCGCTTTCTGCTGCCGCTGCCGCCGGCCTTGGCCTTGCCGGCTGCTCGGGCAACAAGACGTCCGAGCCCGCTGGTTCCGATGCCGGCTCCGTCAAGTCTTCCTCTAAGAAGAAGGCTGTCGAGCTGCAGGTCTTTGCCGCCAACTCGCTCGAGAAGGCCCTGCCCGAGGTTCAGGAGTTCTACACCGAGCAGACCGGCACCACGTTTGCCGACACGCAGTTTAAGGCGTCTGGCGACCTCGTCGAGCAGATGCGCGCCGGTGCCACGGCCGACGTGCTCATCACCGCTTCCAAGGGCACCATGGATGACGCTGAGACCGCCGAGCTCGTCGACGCCGGCACCCGTGAGGACATGTTCGTCAACGACCTCGTGATCATTCGCGCTGAGGGCTCCGACACCAAGGTCGAGGCCATCGCCGACGTCGCGAATCTGGACGGCAAGATTGCCATCGGCGACGCCAAGACCGTTCCCGCCGGAAAGTACGCCAACCAGGCTCTGGCCTCCGTGGGCCTCTACGCTGGCACCGAGGGCGACGACGGCGAGTATACTCCCGAGATCGCCGACAAGGTCGCGCTGGCCGATAAAGTGGGCACCGCAGCTGCCTATGTGTCCACAGGCGACTGCGTGGCCGGTTTTGTCTACA
Source organism: Collinsella sp. (assembly GCA_036298675.1). GTDB lineage: Bacteria > Actinomycetota > Coriobacteriia > Coriobacteriales > Coriobacteriaceae > Collinsella. The sequence continues at coordinate 68,865 of JAXJIO010000028.1, forward strand.
GCTCCGACATCTTCCGCTACGACGGCATCGAGGAGGCCTTTGTGTGCCCCGAGGATTCGCACAAGCCCATTGTGTATCCGGGCGCTGTTGCCGAGAGCTCCGAACATGCCGACGAAGCCAAGGCGTTCATCGATTTCTGCCTGACCAACAAGAAGGCTCAGAAGATTTGGGCTAAGTACGGCTTTGAGCTTTCCGCGTAGTGCGGCTTGGCGCGATAATTCCATCGTTTTGTGTTTCACTCCGTCCTTGTATTCGCTTGGAGCTTTTCGTGCTTAATAGATTCCGCATGCTTGTCGCCTGTGCTTTGACCTTGACGCTTTGCTGGGTGCCGGGATTTGCGTTTGCTGGGGACGCTGAGGACGGGGCCCAGGTTGCTGCGACCGCTCATGGGCTTTCCTATGGGATCGAGGGTTTTGAGCGGCTGGCCAAGGGGACTGCTCGTGCCATGGAGGGCCAGCCTGAGGGCTACCGGTTTCCCGTTGACGAGGACGTGGACCTTGTAGTGGCGCCTGCTGCCGATCGCGTTGTGGTGTGGATATCGCCCAAGGCGGTCGAGAAGTATGGATTGGATCCGCAGGATAACGAGTGCGTATCGGGTCTCAAGGCCCTCGTCTGTAAGCTCGACAGCGCAAACTGCATGGGAGGTGCGCAGCTAGGGGACGTGGATCTTCCTTGGTATGTCACGGCGGAAACAACGTTTGATGCCGGCGGGTATACCTATGGCTTTGACGAGCGCGGTGCGGATGGGGACCGCTATGTGGTGATTGCATCAGCCTCGGGTGATGCCAAGGGCGGCGCGCGTTGGCTTGATAGCGCTCAAATGGTAGAAGCATCGTCTGTCGTGTTGCGGCATGAGCAAGGGCCCTTGACCTCTCTGGTCTCCTTTTTGGGCGACATCGACTATCGCCCGTTTTGGGTGTCCATTAAAACGAGCGGCCTTGCCCTGGTGATCTCCCTTGCGCTGGGCCTGTTCGCCGCGTGGAAGACTATGGGTACCTCGAGTCGCATCAAGGGCCTGCTCGATTCGGTCTTTACGATTCCTATGGTGCTGCCACCCACGGTCTGCGGCTTTTTGCTGCTTATGCTATTTGGTCGATCGACCGGGGTGGGCCAGTGGCTTATCGCGCACGGCATCTCGATCGTCTTTACGTGGCCCGCGGCGGTCATTTCGGCCGTCGTCGTGTCGTTTCCGCTGGTTTACCGCACGGCGCTCGGAGCCTTCGAGAGTCTTGACGCGCAGATGCTCGACGCCGCGCGAACCCTGGGATGGTCCGAGCGTCGCATCTTTGCCAAGCTCATGATGCCGCTTGGCTGGCCCTCGATTGCCGCCGGCACGGTGCTCGCCTTTGCCCGCGCGATGGGCGAGTTTGGCTGCACCCTGTTCTTTGCGGGCAACTACGCCGGTATTACGCAGACCATTCCCATTGCGATTTACTTTGAGTGGATGGGCGGCAATACGTCGGTGGCCCTCTTTTGGGTCGTGGTCGTAATCGCGTTCAGCTTCCTGGTCATTCTGTTCATCAATATGTACACGGCGCATTCGCAAAAGTATCGCGAACGTGGCCTTTCCCGTGCGGAGCGCAAACAGGCCAAAGGTCTCGCCGGACAGGGCGATTCGCTCGACCCAGTCGGCGGCGATGCGCTGCGTATCGATCGCGAGGCGCTGGCCGAGCTCATGCGTGATGATGCGGCGCCGCGGGGAGGTCGATAAGCTATGTCGCTCGTTTTGGATATTAAGAAACGTTATCCCGGGTTTGTGCTCGACATGCAGCTTGAGGCCGGCGAGGAGCGCGTGGCCCTGCTGGGCGCCTCGGGTTGCGGCAAGAGCTGTACGCTGCGCTGCATCGCCGGTGTGGAGACGCCCGACGAGGGTAAGATCGTTGTCAACGGCGTGACCTTTTTTGACTCGGCGGCGGGCATCAACCTGTCGCCCCAGGAGCGAAAATGCGCCCTGCTGTTCCAAAACTATCAGCTGTTTCCCAACATGACGGTGGCCGATAACGTATGTGCCGGTGTAAAGGATGCGGGCGACGCCGCCGCGCGCAAAAAGCTCGCCGAGCGCTATCTGGGCATTTTCGGTCTGGCCGATTTTGCCGACCGATATCCCGCGCGCCTTTCGGGCGGGCAGCAGCAACGCGTGGCGCTTGCCCGTATGGTGGCGGCGCATCCGGGCATCTTTATGTTCGACGAGCCCATGAGCGCGCTCGATTCCTATCTTAAGAGCGCACTCGAGCAGAACATGCTCGACCTGTTCGACGTCTGTAACCGCACCGTGCTCTACGTGAGCCACGACATCGACGAGGCGTGCCGCCTGTGCCAGCGCATCTGCGTGATGCACGACGGGCATGTTGAGGAGACTGGCTCCGTTGAGGATGTGGTCCGCCGTCCGCAGACGCTGGCGGCGCTCCGCCTGACGGGCTGCAAGAACACAAGCCGGGCGCGCAAGATCGGCGACGAAGAAGTTGAGGCCCTCGACTGGGGCATGACCTTTAACGTGGGTCGCGAGATTCCCGATGACGTGGCGTACCTGGGTATTCGCGCAAGCTACTTCCATGTTGACAATCGCGCTGAGCGGGGCCGCAACAGCTATGACTTGCACGTGGCCCGCGTGAGTGATTCGCGCTTTGAGCGGCTGGTGTTGCTGGACGTGCCGCGCGTCGATGCGCCCACGCGTCTGCAGTGGAAGGTCAACAAGGTGGGCATGCCTGTCGACGCGCTGCCGCAAGCAGGCGAGACGCTGCGCATGCATTTTGATGCCAGCAGGATCCATTTGGTTTGTCGATAGCGCCGGGTAATGCCGTCGGGGATATAAGCCTCGGCGGCTTTGTCTTGCCGCTCGCCGAATGAGGGACGACAAACTCTTACCAATCAAGATAATTTTTTATTAAACGACGACGCACGACGCTGTCGTACGAATGTCAACGGTGTTCGTCTGGACGATGACCGTTGATATAGTTGACCTTAACTTGTAAAGGAGGGTGCGCACATGCCGCAGACGACATACATTCGCCGCGTTGCCGCGCGTGCCCTATATATAGCTCGGAGTCGCATATGAGCAGGTATGTTCACGGCTCCGGGAGAGACGACGAACAACTAAATAATCGACCGCAAAGCAGGTTCCCTAAAATTCCGGGTTTAGGCGCGGCTGGGTTTTCGCCACCCACCGTGCAGCAATACCGTAGCTATTCAATTTTGGTTCGAGAGGGGAACCGTCATGGCTGAAGAATTCGATTTCCATCCGATGTGGGAGAGCCTCGGCATGAATCTTGCCGACCACGACATGCTGCTGGGCGCCGTGGGTCAGATGTACGGCGATATGTTTCTGATGCAGCACAATCGCCCCAAGTCCACGTCCTACCTGGACTTTGTGGCCACCAACATCCATAGCGGCCGTATTAAGGAGATGCTCGACAAGAAGAAGGCCGGCGAGGCCACCAAGATCGTCGGCTCGTTCTGCGTGTACGTGCCCGAGGAGATCGTGCTTGCCTGTGACGGCATTCCCGTGGGCCTGTGCTCGGGTGCCGATTGGGCAACCGATAAGGTCGAGGAGCACCTGCCGCGCAACACCTGCCCGCTTATCAAGAGCTTTGACGGCTTTAAGCTGGGCGAGGTCTGCCCCTACATTGAGTCGAGTGACCTGGTGGTAGGCGAGAACACCTGCGACGGTAAGAAGAAAGCCTACGAGTTCTTTGCCACGCAAAAGAACATGTACGTCATGGATATTCCCAACGTGCACGACGAGTCGACGCTCGTGACCTGGAAGGCCGAGGTCAAGAAGCTCGCCGCCAAGATCGAGGACGAGTGCGGCGTCAAGATTACGCCCGAGGGCCTGAAGGCTGCCATCCACGCCGCCAATGAGAAGCGCCGCGCCCTGCAGCGCCTCGCTGCGACCCGCGCTGCCGACCCAGCGCCCATCAGCGGTCTAGACAGCCTGCTGACCGTTCAGGCCGCCTTTATGGATGACACGCCGCGTCTGACCGGAGCCATTAACGATATGGCGGCTGAGTGCGAGCAGCGTGTCGAGGCCGGCGAGGGCGTGACGCCCAAGGGGACCAAGCGCATCCTGTACACCGGTACGCCCATGGCCGTGCCCAACTGGAAGCTGTTCAACCTCATCGAGAAGGCCGGTGGCGTCGTGGTGGGCGAGGAGTCCTGCACGGGCTCGCGCTACTACAAGGACCTGGTCGATGAGTCCGGTGAGACGGTTGACGAGATGCTCGACGCCATCGCCGAGCGCTACTTTAAGATCAACTGCGCCGTCTTTACGCCCAACGACCAGCGTATGAAGGACATTGTCCAGATGGCCAAGGACCTGCATGCCGACGGTATCGTCGACGTGGCCTTGCAGTTCTGCACGCTCTACGAGATGGAGTCCTTCGCCGTGGAGAAGGCCGCCGAGGAAGCTGGCATTCCGTTTATGCACATCACGACCGACTACGCCGGCGAGGACGCAGGCCAGCTGCAGACCAGGATTGAGGCCTTCTTGGAGACTATTTAGGTCTAATCCAACCAAGGAAACAGGTGTCTGGGGAAGCCGTTCATCTCCGTGAATACTTTTAGGAGCTTTATGTCCGAAATAATTGAGCAGCCGTTGCCGCGCACGTTTGAGGAGTTCAACGAGCAGCGCAAGGCGGCGTTTATTCGCGTGAAGGACTACAAGCAGGCGGGCAATCGCCTGGTCGGTTTTTTGTGCAGCTATACGCCGCTCGAGATTATCGATGCTGCGGGGGCTGCAAGTGTCGCCCTGTGCGGAACGTCCGACGAGGTGATTCCCGAGGCCGAGAAGGTGCTGCCGGCAAACCTGTGCCCGCTCATCAAGTCTACGTATGGTTTTGCCTATTCGCAAAAGTGCCCGTTTACGTACTTTAGCGACATGATCATCGGCGAGACCACCTGCGACGGCAAGAAGAAGATGTACGAGCTGCTCAACGAGCTCAAGCGCACGCACATTCTGCATCTTCCGCAGGGTCGCGACCGTGCCTACGAGCGCGAGGGCTGGTACGAGGAGTGCCGTCTGCTCAAGGAGGAGCTCGAGAACTTCTACGGCATCACGATTACCGACGATGACCTGCGCGCTGCCGTCCGTCGTCGCAACCGCTTGCGTGCGGCCCAGCTCGAGATGTTTGCGCTTCAGGCCAACCAGCCGGCGGCCATGAGCGGTGTCGACCTGATGAGCACCATGTTCGCCGGTACGTTCAGCTTTGATATCGAGGCTTATACGCAGCAGCTGGAGCAAAAGGTTGCCAAGCTGCGCGAGACCTACGACGCGGGTGAGCGCCCGGTCGCAGCAGACGCCAAGCGCATTCTGATCACCGGCTGCCCGGTGGGCGGCGTGATCAACAAGATCGGCCGTACTATCGAGTTCAACGGCGGTGTGGTCGTGTGCATGGACGACTGCTCGGGCGAGCGCACGGCGGCCATGATGATCGACCCGGAGGCTCCCGATATCCTGCGCGCCATCGCCGACCGCTACCTGGACATCAACTGCTCGGTCATGACGCCCAACGACGGTCGCATGGGAAACACGCTGGCTATGTGCGAGAAGTACCATGTCGATGCCGTGGTAGAGAGCGTGCTGCAGGCCTGCCACACCTTCAACGTTGAGAGCGCGCGCATGCAGGAGGCTGTCGAGGGTGCGGGCATTCCGTATATGAAGATCGAGACCGACTACAGCAACGGTGACATGGGCCAGATCGAGACGCGCATCGCCGCCTTCATCGAAACCCTCTAGCTTCCTCAGGCACCGGATCTTGCTCCTCAAACCGTCGCTTGCGTACCCAAAGTACGCTGCGCTCCTCTTTCGGGGCAATCTCCGGCACCTGAGAAACCTAGAGCTAAGGTGCCTGAACGTGCCACTGTCTTTGATGTTTAGATTGGGAGAGAGCCATGATAGGGATCGGGATCGATATCGGGTCTACGGCGGCTAAGGCTGCTGTGGTCGACGGGGAGGGTTCGGTGGCGTGGACGTGCGTGCAGCCAACCGGGTTCTCCTCGGTCGATGCTTCCGAGCGGCTGCGCGAGGCACTGGCAGCGGCTGGCTACGACGTGGCTGCCGAAGACGTGCGCGTGATCGCGACTGGCTACGGCCGTGTCGCCGTGCCCTATGCGCATAAGGTCGTGACCGAGATTACCTGCCACGGCACCGGTGCCGTGCGCCTGTTTGGCGATCACGGCACGGTGATTGACGTAGGCGGCCAGGACACCAAGGTCATTCAGCTTAAAAGTGGCCGCGTGGCCAAGTTTGCCATGAACGACAAGTGCGCCGCCGGCACGGGGCGCTTTTTGGAGATCATGGCCGACCGCCTAGGCATTTCCCAACAGCAGATGACGGACCTCGCCCGCACCGGCGAACCCACCAAGATCAGCAGCATGTGCACGGTGTTTGCCGAAAGCGAGGTCATCAGCCTGATCGGCCGTGGTGAGCCGCGCGAGAACATCGCCCGTGGTGTGATTGAGAGTGTCGTATCGCGCGTGGCGACCATGGCCGGGCAGGCCGCGGGCGCCCCGTACTACCTGACCGGTGGCCTGTGCGAGAACGCCTTCGTGGTGGAGCGGTTGGGCGAGCTACTGGGGTCGCCGGTGACCACCTCGCCCCAAGCTCGCTTTGCCGGAGCGATCGGCGCGGCTGTCCGCGCCGCCGCCTTGGCCTAGGGGTGTACCGCGACATGCGCATCCTCAATATCTCGGCGCAAAAACCAGATAGCACCGGCAGCGGCACCTACCTTGCCGCGCTCGTACGCGAACAGATCGAGACGGGGCATCGCGCCGCCGTGCTTTGCGGCGCGGCACCGGGTGATACCCAAGGCGAGCTGGACCGGCGTGCTGCCGTGTTTGCCGTACCGTTCGAGTCGCCCGAGCTGCCGTTTCCCATCTGCGGTATGTCCGATGTCATGCCCTATCCCTCCACGCGCTATCGTGACCTGACGCCTTCGATGCTCAAGGCATTTGAGCGGGCATTTGCTGCTGCAATCGATCGGGCGGTGGCTGAGTTTCGGCCCGATCTGGTGCTCTGCCATCACCTGTATCTGGTGACCGCATTGGCGCGCGAGTGCGTCCGGGGCGTGCCGGTTGTTGCCGTGTGCCATTCGACCGACCTGCGCCAGCTGCGTTCGCATGCGCTCGAGCGCGATCGCATCGTAAGTGCGGTTCGTCGGCTCGATGCCGTCTTTGCGCTCCACGCTGAGCAGGCTGAGCAGATTGGCCTGGTGTGCGGCGTCGATGCCGATCGCATCCACGTGATTGGGACGGGCTACGACCATCGCGTCTTCTGCCGCGACGCAAGCGTGGCGAGGCGGCCGGGATCGCTTGCGTACGTGGGCAAGATTTGCTTTAAAAAGGGCGTCGAGTCGCTGGTTCGAGCCGTGTCATTGCCGATTGACGATGACGTCCGCCCATCTGGCTTGGTACTTGTGGGCGGTCGCGGGGACGATGCCGAGTACGCGCGTATCGAGCGCTTGGCCGCGGCCTCGGATGTGCCGGTGAAGCTGGCGGGGCGCCTGGATAGCGATGGACTCGTGCATGCCTACCGCAGTTCCGACGTCTTTGTGCTGCCTTCGTTTTATGAGGGTCTGCCGCTCGTGACGATCGAGGCCCTCGCGTGCGGCTGCAAAGTTGTGGCGACCGATTTGCCCGGCGTTCGTCCCTGGATGGAGGCGATGCTTCCCGGTGCTCCCGTGACGTGGGTGGCGTCTCCGCGTATGACGGATGTCGACACGCCCGTGGCGGCCGACCTTCCGTTGTTTGAGCGCGCACTGGCAGATGCTATCGCGCAGGCGCTTGCGGCGCCGCCTTCGACGTTCGAGCCGTCGGCGGTCTCTTGGGAAGCGTGCCTGGGGCGTATACTTAAAGTCGTTGATTTGTTGGAAGGGGGTTCGTATGGCTAAGGACACCATGAGGCTCACATCCATGACGGCCGCGAGCGGTTGAGCCGCTAAGTTGGCTCCCGGAGCCCTCGCCCAGGTCCTGGGCGACTTGCCCAATGTGCATAACGACAATCTGCTCGTGGGGTTCGATACCTCCGACGATGCGAGTGTCTTCCGCGTAGGGGAGAACCTGGGGCTCGTGCAGTCCATCGACTTCTTCCCACCGATGGTCGACGACCCGTTCCTGTTTGGCCAGATTGCCGCGGCAAACTCACTGTCGGACATCTACGCCATGGGCGGGCGGCCGAGCCATGCCATGAACCTGCTGTGCATTCCGAGCTGCCTGGGCGTCGAGGTTGCCGGTCAGATTCTGGCGGGCGGCGCCGACAAGTGCGTTGAGGCCGGCTGCACCATCGCGGGCGGCCACACCATCAACGACGACGAGCCCAAGTACGGCCTGTCCGTGAGCGGCTTTGTCGCGCTCGATCGCATGCTCGCCAATAGCGGTGCGCGCGTGGGCGATGTCCTGCTGCTGACCAAGGCGATCGGCTCGGGCATCATCACCACGGCCATTAAGGGCGAGCTTATCGAGCAGGACGAGGCTGGTCCGATGTTCGACTCGATGCGCACCCTCAACGAGGCCCCGATTCGTTTGGCCGAGGGACTCGAGCTTCACGGCTGCACCGACATTACGGGCTTTGGTCTGATCGGGCATGCGTGCGAGATGGCCGAGGGCTCGGGCGTGCAGATCGAACTTACGTCGGGAGCGGTACCGCTCTTTGACCAGGTGCTCGACATGGCGCGCCTGGGCATTATTCCCGCGGGCTCCTACCGCAACCAGGACTTCTTTGACCCGCGTGCGGCTGCCGACGAGGACCTGGAGCCGGGCATGTTGGATGCGCTGTACGATCCGCAGACCTCGGGCGGCTTGCTTATTGCGGCGCCCGCGGTGGACGTGGATGAGCTTGCGCGTCGTTTGCATGCCGAGGGGCGCGTTGCCGCCGTTGTCGGGCGCGTGTGCGAGGCGGAGCCGGGCGGTCCTGCGGTCCGCGTTGTCCGTTAACGACACGTTTATTGAGCCATGTACCGTTCTAAAACGATTTATTCGAAAGGAAAAGCTATGTCTACCAAAATTGAAGTCAATGCCATGGGCGATGCCTGCCCTCTGCCCGTCGTCAAGACGCTCAAAGCCCTGAAGCAGCTCGATGGCGAGGGCACCGTCGTGACCTCGGTCGATAACGAGACCGCCGTCAAGAACATCTCCAAGATGGCGCAGGAGAAGGGCTGCACGGCCTCGGTCGAGAAGGTTTCTGACGCCGAGTGGCACGTGACCGTGGCGACCTCTGGCGCCGTTGCCGTGGCCGATCCCGAGCAGGATGGCGCTGCCTTCTGTCATGCCAGCGCCGGCAAGGGCAAGCTCGTCATTTCCGTCTACACCGACTGCATGGGCCGTGGCGACGACGAGCTGGGCCACAAGCTCATGAAGGCCTTCATCTTTGCCGTGACGCAGCAGGAGGAGCTGCCCGCGACCATGCTGTTCTACAACGGCGGCGCCAAGCTCACCGTCGAGGGCTCGCCGGTGCTCGATGACCTGAAGGGTCTGGCCGAGCAGGGTGTCGAGATTCTCACCTGTGGCACCTGCCTCGACCACTATGGCATTAAGGACCAGCTTGCAGTAGGCGAGGTCACCAACATGTACGTGATCGTGGAGAAGATGGAGCAGGCCGTGCGCGTCGTGCGCCCGTAGCGTATTGGTTGGAGTTGCCATGAGGGAGAAGCGCCCGGCGCTTGTCATCACGTTTCCCACCACGGCGGCCGCCATGGGGTGCGAGACCCTGTGCATTGAGCGCGGTCTTCCCGGGCGAACGATTCCCGTGCCCGGGGAGGTCGCTGCCGGCTGCGGTCTGGCGTGGAAGGCGTTGCCTGCCGATGAGGAGCTGCTGCGCAGCGAGCTTACCGCGGCGGGCGTTCCCACCGAGGGCTATACCGTGATTGATATGTGGGAGGTCGTGCGATGATCTACCTGGATAACGCAGCGACGACCATGCACAAGCCGCAGACGGTCATCGATGCCGTGACGCAGGCGATGTGCTCGCTCGGCAATGCCGGGCGCGGCGCCACGTCGGGTGCGCTCGACGCGGCGCGTACCATCCACGGCTGCCGTGCCAAGCTCGCGCGCCTTTTGGGTTGCCCGAGGGCGGACCATGTGTGCTTTACGCCCAACTCCACGGCGGCGCTCAACACCGCCATCAACGGGGTGGTGCGCCCCGGCGACCATGTGGTCACAACGGTGCTCGAGCACAACTCCGTACTGCGTCCGCTCAACCGCCTGGCAGCGGAACGGGGTGTGACCGTTGAGCATGCGGGCTGTGACGTTAACGGTGTGCTCGACTACGACGAACTCGAGCGGCTTGTCACGCCGGGTACGCGCGCCGTGGTGGTGACGCATGCCTCCAACGTGACCGGCAACGCGGTCGACGTTTCGCGTGTGGCTGCCATCGCGCATGCGGCCGGCGCGCTGGCGATCGTCGACGCCTCGCAGTCTGTCGGCACGGTGCATATCGATATGCAGGCCATGGGGCTCGACGTGGTGTGCTTTACCGGCCACAAGGGGCTCATGGGTCCGCAGGGGACCGGCGGCCTGGCCGTAGCAGAGGGCATTGACGTGGCGCCGTGGGCCATGGGCGGCACGGGCGTGCACAGTTTCGATGCGTTGCAGCCGCTTGAGTGGCCCACGCGCCTTGAGGCGGGCACGCTCAACGGCCACGGTATCGCCGGCCTTTCCGCTGGTCTCGACTTTATCGAGGCCCAGGGTGGGGTCGAGGCGATTGCTGCCCACGAGCGTGCGCTCGCTGATCGCTTCCTTGCCGGTGTGCGCGAGATTCCGGGGATTAAGCTCTATGGTGCCTTTGGCCAACCGACGCGCTCGGCGATCGTCTCGCTCAACGTGGGCGATATCGACTCTGCCGAGATCTCGGATGCACTCATGCAAGGGTGGGGGATTGCGACGCGCCCCGGCGCCCATTGCGCCCCGCTCATGCACCGTGCGCTGGGGACCGAGCGTCAGGGTGTCGTTCGCTTCTCGTTTGGGTATTTCAACACGGACGAGGAAGTCGACACCGCGATTGACGCTTTGCGCGATTTAGCCTGCTAGAGCGTATATACTTGCGGGACGGGTCTTTTGCCCGTCCCGTTTTTGTTTCGACCCGAAAGGTGTGTCTATGGCCTCATCCGCCTCGCGTGGTCTGCGCTCCGACCATGTCGTTACCGTCGGCATCGCCCTGTTCTCGATGCTCTTTGGCGCCGGCAACCTTATCATTCCGCCACTGCTGGCGCTGCAAGCAGGTTCAGCCACGCCGGTCGCCATGCTCGGCTTTCTCATCGCCGCCATCGGCCTGCCCGTCATGGGCTTTATCGCCGTGGCGCTTGCCGGAACGGCGCGCGAGCTTGCCGGCCGCGTGCACCCCAAGTTCGGTGAGTTCTTTGTCGCGGCGGTGTATCTGGCCATCGGCCCGTGCCTGGCCATTCCGCGTACGAGCTCCACGGCCTTCGAGATGCTGGTGCCGCTGCTGCCCGAGGGCGTTTCGCTTGGCACGGCTCGTCTGGTGTTTGCCGTTGGCTTCTTTGTCGTCGCGTTTGTGCTCACGCTGCGTCCGGGTGTCATAACACGCGTGCTCGGCCGCATTACGGGCCCTGCGCTCATTGCGCTCATCGTGCTGGTTGTGGGTGCTGCCGTGATCTCGCCGCTGGGACCCGCTGCCGCGCCTCAGGCTCCCTACGATGCAGGCGCTGCCGTGCAGGGCTTTTTGACCGGCTATCAGACCATGGACCTGCTCGCGTCGCTCGCCTTCGGCATCATCATCGCCGAGACCATCCACGAGCTGGGTGTTACCGATGACAAGCGCGTGGCCTTTGAGATTTCGCGTTCCGGCGTTATCGCCGGCGTGCTCATGGCCATCATCTACTGTGGCTTGGGCCTTGCCGGAATGCAGCTCGGCACCGTGATGCCCGACGCCACCAACGGCGCCGCATCCTTGCCCGCTCTGCCTCCATGCACTTTGGCCTTGCCGGCACGGTCGTGGTCTTCGCCATCTTCTTCCTCGCCTGCATGAACGTGTGCATCGGCCTCATCAGCTGCTGCTCGCGCTACTTCTGCGAGACGTATGTGGTTAAAGGGGGAGCGGAGGCTTCCGAGGAGGCCATGCGCCGTCCCTTTGCGGTTCTCGCCTTTGTGTTCGCAGCGTTTTCGTGCGTGCTCTCCAACGTGGGCCTCGACGTGATCCTTATGTTCTCGGTGCCCATGCTTAACGCCTTGTATCCCGTCGCCATCGTGCTGGTTCTCATGGGTTTGGTACACGGCTTTTGCGACGCTCATCCGCAGGTGTGGGTCTGGGTCGGCGGCGTGGTTGCTGTGCAGAGTGTGATCACCTCGGTCCGCGATGCGTTCTTTGCGGGCGCGTGGCTACCGTTTGATGTTCTTCCGCTGGCGGATATCGGTGCCGCGTGGGCGCCGGTTGCCGTGGCGGCGTTTGTGATCGGTCTGCTCCACAGCAAGTTTGTCGCACATTCGAGGAGCTAGGGTTTCTGCGCTTGCACAGGCGGGGAGTCTCCCCTATAATTTCCTTCGCTTTGGGACACGCAAGGTTTAGACCTTAGCTGCTCAACACCTTCGGGACGTGGCGCAGTTTGGTAGCGCGCCTGCTTTGGGAGCAGGATGTCGCAGGTTCAAATCCTGTCGTCCCGACCATATCTTGCGGGCGTAGTTCAATGGTAGAACCCCAGCCTTCCAAGCTGATGACGCGGGTTCGATTCCCGTCGCCCGCTCCATAGGATATCTTTAACGGCTTTGGCTCCTTTTGGTGCCAGAGCCGTTTTCATATACATGCCGGGGACCCCACATCCCCTCCTAAGTTGCGGTGAAATAGTTCCTGGATTAGCCGCAAAAGCTGTTATCCAGGAACTATTTCACCGCAACTTATTGAGGCCGAGCGGGCTGGGTCGATGATGGGTTCTGTTGTCGAGAAGATGAGGACAGCCGGTCAGGAGTCTGCGTAGGGTTTTGTGGTTGGTATACCGTAGCCGCGCATCATGGAGCCGAACGCTTTGACATCGTAGGTGTCTGAGAGCTTGAAATGAATGACGTTGTGGCCCATGGCACGCAGGTTCGTGTCGCGCATGAGGGCAGCTCGATAGGTTTTTGCCGCAGTATGTTCCGGATCATTTTGGGCATCGTCCTCAAACTTGCCTAGTCCATGCAGCTCAGTCAGCATCCAAGAGCCGTTTGGCATCTGCCAGCCGTAATCTGCCAAATAATAGCCGGCGTTTCCCGGTCGAGTGATTTCAACCTGAAGTTCGGGAGCGGCAACTCCCGCCAGAATCATTGCCGCCCGTGCTTCGGATTCTCCACCGTTATCCGATCTGCCATCCATGTGTTCAAAAACGTCAAATGCGCGCGCGATGCCGTGCAGTCCGCGGCAGTTCCTTTGTGCATATGCACGCAATTCTTCACGCTCGACACCGTACTCACGAGCCAACCCGTCGACATAGCCTAGTGCATATCGAAAAGCGTTAGTTCGGGCGATGTCGACCACCGTGCGATATGGATTCGTTAACGTAAAAGGACCGAGCTGCCATACGTCGCCCGGCCGCCAGCGTCGGTATTCAACGAATTCGTACATATCGCGTCTGGTGGAACGCGGCAACAGCACTTGCACCTTGTCGAGAAGCGAATATGCAGAACCGATGCCATAGAGCAGTGCCGCCGTTGCTCCACAAAACACGGCATTCGGTTCAACGACCGCAATAGCGGATGCCAATTGAAAGATGCGATCTTCGACGCCGAGGTCATTCCAATACGCGGGATCAGCGTAGACATGGTTGTAGAGTCGAATAATCATCTCTTTTTGCATGAGCGCGCAGGCACAGCGTTCATCCCATTTTTTGGTAGCTACAAACAGGTGCCCGCCATGATGGGCCTCGAATAACCGGAAGAACAGCTCTAATTGCGGTTTGGTACAGCGTTTATCATGACTCATTTTCGACCCCATGGTCTCGAGGGGGAGTGAATGACACTACGCTATCCCATATTTGGCCCGCCTGACCTTGCCATGAACTGACCAAAAGCTTGACGGGGCAGGTCAGAGTCATGAGTCGTAGCCAAACATATCGGCAAACGGTTGATTAGTGCCCCTCGGCGGCACTAAAAACCACCCTTACAGAAAGTTGCGGTGGAATAGTTCCTGAAAGGCTCGAATAAGCCTAAATCCAGGAACTATTTCACCGCAACTTAAGAGGGGATGGGGCTGAGTGGCGGGCGATGCCGTTGCCTGTCGGTTAGTGGCGGGATTGGTGGCGGAGCTTGTCGATGGTGGAGTCGGTGCTTCGGCTGCGGGCTTCGGCGGCGCGGTCGCGGGCGTCGGCGGCGGTTTGGCGCTGGCGGCGGTAGTCGATCATGCCTTGGATGATGGGCTTGCCAAAGCTCACGACATCATCGTTGTAGATGGCGGTTCGGGCTGCGAGGAGGCAGTCGGTAAAGTCCATATGGGTCTTGCCAAAGAGTTTGACGGCAAGGGCGACAACGGTGGGCTCGTCGACCATGACGTCATCGAGCAACCTCTTCATGGCCGCAGTAATCTCAACGCGGGGAACCTTATAGACGTCGCGCAGTGTGACCACGACGCGCGTGATGATTTCGGGGTAGACGCGAGCGGTGCGCGTGGCGATGACCTTGGCGGCGCGCGGTGACAGAACCCCGTCGTCAAGCAGGTAGCGCAGGATGACGGTCTCGTCGATGATGGTGCTACTCATGGATATCTACTTCCTCGGGACCCAAAATCGAATCGTCGCTTTCTGTGGCAAGGTACTCAATCCAGGCATTGCGCTCTTCGGAGCGGCGATTGGGGTCACCATATGCTTTGAGCGATCCATAGGCGGCGGTGCCGTTCTTTGAGCGCACGGCGACCGGCTGAAAGGGGAGCTTGCGCATCAAAATGCTTTGCGCGACAAATAAGCGGACAGCCTCGGCGAGCGATGTGCCCATGGCATCGTAGAGATGCTCGGCATGCTGCTTGTCTTCCTCGCGAATGCGCACCTGCAGGATGGCTCGTTTTTGAGTCGATGACATCACTGGCCTCCCTTAATGAGCGTGCAATTTGAATAGTCAAATACAGCATTGGCTAATAATAGACAATCTTACAACCACTACTTTATTGCACTAGAGTAATTGAGTGTAAACGATATTACAAACGTACTACATCCTTCAGAAATGAGCGTGAAATCTTTCTTGGGCGTACGCATGTAATACACTCACCTTTATATCCTATCGAGAATAATTCCAACCTGCCAAAACCCCTGCAATACACCCGTATTGCAGGGCTTATGCTCAAGTTTGCCCCCTGCAACTGCGTATATTCAACCTGTATACCGTTGGAGAAATTCTACCGAGTGCCTGTTTCGCCGCATGCATTCGATACGCCGATGCCAGGCCACGGGCGGCTTGGGGCAACGTCGACAGGGTCTCTCCGGCATGGGATTCAGGAGGGAGTGAACAACATGGGCAATAAACGAGTCGTAGCCGATTCCTCGCGCTGCATTGGGTGTCAAACCTGTATGGCGGCGTGCATCGAGGCACACGATATTCCCGGAAACATCGCCGCGCCGCGCCTGCGCGTAACGCGCACCTACGAGATCTCCGCACCGGTGGCTTGCCATCACTGCGAGGATGCCCCGTGCGCCAAGGCTTGTCCCACGGGCGCCTTGTTCTTTGATCCAAAGAACCATCGCATCGGCGTCAACGAGGACAACTGCATCGGCTGCAAGAGCTGCGTCATGGCATGCCCCTTTGGCGCCGTGAGCGTTGCAACCACGCAGGTCCCCGTCTTGATGGGTGATGTGCGCGTGGGTTCGCAGACCAAGAGCTTCGTGCTCAAGTGCGACCTGTGCGTGGACCGTCCCGGCGGTCCGGCGTGTGCCGAGGCGTGCCCGACCAAGGGCCTCACCCTGGTAGACGAGGAGCGCCTGGCGGAACTGACCGACGAGCGTGCTCGCGCCACCATCGAAAACGAGGCGTAGGCGGGCGGCCATACAGGCCCAACGATTGTCAAATACGTACCGATTAATCGGTAGCAGAGAAAGGAAGGAGGGTGTCATGGAGAAGCATAAAGTGATCTGCCCGTATTGTGGCGCCGGTTGCCAGTTTAACCTCCTGGTCCAAAACGGCCAGGTCGTGGGTACCGAACCGCTCAACGGCATCACCAATCAGGGCGAGCTGTGCCTTAAGGGCATGAGCGGCTACGACTTCATCAACGACACCAAGATCTTGACTCCTCGCGTACTGCACCCGATGATCCGCCGCACTAAGGGCGCGGATCTTGAGCGCGTAAGCTGGGACGAGGCACTGGATTTCACCGCATCTAAGATGCAGGCCATAATTGACGAATATGGTCCTAACGCTGTCATGACCACCGGCTCCTCGCGAGGCGGCGGCAATGAGGCGAACTACGTCATGCAGAAGTTTACGCGTGCGTGCATCGGCACCCACAGCGTGGACAACTGCGCCCGTACTTGACACGGCCCTACTGTCCTCGGTCTGATGGACACGGTTGGTTCAGGTTGCATGTCATGCTCCATCCCCGGTATGGAGGATGCGGGCTGCATTTTCCTCTTCGGCTATAACCCTGCCGATTCGCACCCCATCGTCGCAAGGCGTATCGTGCGAGCCAAAGAAAAGGGTTGCAAGATCATCGTCGCCGACCCGCGCCATATCGAAACCGCGCGTATCGCCGATCTCTACCTTCCGATCAAGAACGGTTGCAACGTTGCGTTCCTCAACGCCTTTGCAAACTGCTTGGTCAACGATGGCCTCTACGACAAGGAATTCGTCGCCGAGCACACGAACGGCTTTGACGAGTGGTGGGAGACCATCAAGAACTACACTCCCGAATCCGTACAGGACATCACGGGTGTCGAGCCCGCGTTGATCCACCAAGCTGCCGAGATGTACGCCACGGCGAAGCCTTCTGCCATCATTGGCTGGGGCATGGGCGTATGCCAGCAGAAGCAGAACCTGAAGACGGTGCACACCATCGCCTCCATCGCCTGCGTTGCCGGCCAGATCGGCAAACCCAACTCCGGCCTCGCGCCCGTGCGCGGTCAGAATAACGTCCAGGGCTCCTGCGATATGGGCATGCTGCCCAACCTGTACCCTGGCTACCAGAAAGTCACCGACCCCGCCGCTCGCGCCAAGTTTGCCAAGGCTTGGGGCGTGCCCGAGGAAAAGCTCCCGCTCGAGGAGGGCTACAAGCTCACCGACCTGGGCCACCTGGTCGACGAGGGTAAGGTGCACTGCTTCTACAACTACGGCGAGGACCCGGTGCAGACCGAGCCCGATTCGGCCGGTATGCGCAAGACGCTCTCCGAGCTGGATCTGTTCATTTGTCAGGACATCTTTATGACGCAGACGACCATGCTCGCCGACGTCATCCTGCCCGCTACCTCTTGGGGCGAGCACGAGGGTGTCTTTACTGCATCCGACCGTAGCTTCCAGCACTTTGACGCGGCCGTTCCGCCCAAGGGCGAGTGCCGTCACGACTGGGAGATCTTCGCGGACCTGTCCACGCGTATGGGCTATCCCATGCACTACGACAACACCGAGCAGATCTGGAACGAGTGCATTAGCCTGTGCCCCAACTTTGTGGGCGCGACCTACGAGAAGATGGCTCCCGAGGGCGGCTACGCCCAGTGGCCCGTCAAGAGCACCGATGTGAACGACCACGGTACGCCCGACATGTTCGCTGGTGGCAAGTTCACCACCAAGGACGGCCGCGCCAACCTGATGGCGCACGACTGGGAGGCGCCCTCCGAGCTTCCCGACGATGAGTACCCGCTCATCCTGTGCACCGTCCGCGAGGTCGGCCACTACAGCTGCCGCTCGATGACCGGCAACTGCAAGACGCTGGCGCTGCTTGCCGACGAGCCCGGCTTTGTCCGCATGAATCCCGCGGACGCCCAGGCGCGCGGCATCAAGAACGGCGACATCGTCTCGATCCACAGCCGTCGCGGCCAGGTATACAGCCGCGCCGACGTGAGCGACCGTATCAACAAGGGCACGGTCTATATGACCTACCAGTGGTGGATCGGCAAGTGCAACGAGCTGACCATTCACAAGGTCGACCCGGTCTCGCATACGCCCGAGGACAAGTTCTCCGCCTGCCAGGTCGACGCTATCGCCGACCAGGTCTGGGCCGAGGGCGAGGTCGAGCGTCAGTACACCGAGCTCAAGCAGGCTCTGGTGGACGCCGCCGCTCCCCAGGACGTTGAGCCCGGCGCCGCCAAGTTCGACGATGAGACGCACGTGAACCAAATCGTGTAGTCCCGTTCTCGTTGGCTTTTTGGGCCGGGCGTCCCGTACGTTCGGGAGCCCGGCCCGTTATTTTGAAAGGAAGTGGGGATGAACCGCTTCATCGACATCAACCCGGAGAGGTGCATCGGCTGCGGAACATGCCAGTCCGCCTGTGCCGACGCCCACCGGATGCAGGGTCTTCAGGATACGCCGCGCCTGGCGCTCGTGAAGACCGGCGGTATTTCGGCCGCCCTTGCCTGCCACCATTGCGAGGGTGCCCCCTGTGCCGAGGTCTGCCCGGTGAATGCCATCGAGCACGATGGCGACCGCATCCACGTCAAGGAGCAGGAGTGCATCGGGTGCAGGCTGTGCGCCATCGCGTGCCCCTTCGGAGCCATCCATCCCGATGGCACGTCTATCGCCGGTGTCGCAGGCATGTGCGACCCGACGCCTTCGTATCCTAAGTCCCTGAGCAGCCTGCTTACGTGGGCTCCCGGCCAGTACACCTGCGCTGTCAAGTGCGACCTGTGCGCCTTCGATCCGGACGGCCCGCATTGTGTGGCGGCGTGCCCCACCAAGGCGCTGACCGTCATGGGCGGCGCGGCCGATCGCGAGCTCGACGAGGCCAAGCGCCTGCGCTCGATCGAAAACGGTCCGGTCGTCGACGTTACCGCTGTGGCCCAGGGCTTGTCCGAGAAAGCAGAAGGGAGCGTAAACAATGGATAGCATGACGCTGTTTATCGCATCGCTTGCCGTCTCGTGCATCGGTGCGCTCGCTTCGGTTCTGCTGATCAAGGCCGACAACGCCGCCAAGACCGCCGGCTGCCTAATCGGCGCCGTCGCCGCGGTGCTTTCGTTTGTGGCCGGTATCCAGGCCGTGCTGGGCGATGTCACGTCGGTCGACACCATCGTGTTCTTCCCGTTTGCCCATTTCCAGCTGCTGCTCAACCAGCTGTCCGGCCTGTTCGTGGCGCTCATCTCGGTGCTCGCGTTTGCCGGCTCGATCTACGGTCTCAACTACTTTGATGAGTACCCGGGCAAAAAGGGCCGCGCCGGCTTCTTCTTTAACACCTTCGTGGCGTCCATGATGCTCGTCATCACCGCCGACAACGTGTTTTGGTTCCTGGTCGCCTTTGAGCTCATGTCGCTGACCTCGTACTTCCTGGTCGTGATCGAGGAGAACGAGAACTCCATCCACGGCGGTTGGCTCTACTTTGTGATCGCGCACGTGGGCTTTGTGCTCATCATGGCGAGCTTCCTCACCATGACCAACTTCGCCGGCGGCTCGTTTGCCTTTGCGGATTTCCGCGCTACGCAGTTTAGCCCCGCGGTCGCATCCGTGTGTTTCGTGCTCGCCTTCTTTGGCTTTGGCGCCAAGGCCGGTATCATCCCGCTGCACGGCTGGCTGCCCAAGGCACATCCCGAGGCGCCGTCCAACGTGTCGGCCCTCATGTCCGGCGGCATGATCAAGATCGGTATCTTCGGCATCCTCAAAGTGGGCCTCGACCTGCTCTCCGCTTCGGGCGTTCAGGTCTGGTGGGGTCTTATGGTCATGGTCTTCGGTGCGATCTCGTCGGTCCTCGGCGTGGCCTTCGCCCTGCAGGAGCATGACATCAAGCGCCTGCTGGCCTATCACTCCGTCGAGAACATCGGCATCATTCTGCTCGGCGTCGGCGCCTCCATGGCCGCTATGGCGCTCAACTCGGTCGGCATCGCCGTCCTGGCTCTGATGGCCGCCCTCTATCACACGTTTAACCACGCGATGTTTAAGGGCGAGCTGTTCTTGGGCGCCGGTGCGCTGCTGTACTCCACGGGTACGCGCAATATGGAGAAGATGGGCGGCCTGTTCCGTCGTATGCCGGCTACGGCCATCTGCTTCCTCGTTGGCGCGCTTGCCATCTCGGCCATCCCGCCCTTCAACGGCTTTGTGTCCGAGTGGTTTACCTACCAGTCGTTGTTTAACGCCGCCATGCAGGGCGACAAGGCCGTCATGATCGTGGCCGTGTTCGCTGCCGTCGCACTTGCCATTACCGGCGCTCTGGCTGTCACGTGCTTCGTCAAGGCCTATGGCGTCTCCTTTGCCTCCGCGCCCCGCTCCGAGGCCGCGGCCAATGCCAAGGAGGTTCCCGCCCCCATGGTGTTTGCGCAGGGCCTGCTCGCGGCCATCTGCGTCGTGCTGGGCATTGGCGCTCCCGTGATCGCGCCCGTGCTGGTCGATGTCGCCGCGTCCGTGCTGCATCCGTACGGTGGCGTGTTTGCCGCCGAGGGCATGGAGCTCATGAACCAGTACTCCGGCGCTGCCACCTCCACGCCCGCGATCGCCATTGCGCTCGTGGTGCTTGTCGGCCTTGCCTGCGGTTATCGCAAGCTCAAGACCGTCGGTAAGGTTCAGAAGTCCCAGCCGTGGGCATGCGGCTATGCTCCCAACGAGCATATGCCCGTCGTGGCCACGACCTTTGCCTCCGAGGTTTCCTGGTTTATGCAGCCGCTCTACACGCTGCGTGACCGCTGCACGGTTGTCTGCTGGTCCATCGCGCACTTCTTCCAGAAGCTCACCGGTGTGGCCGAGGCTGTGGAGCCCGTTCCCGACAAGGTTCTCGTCGATGCCCCGCATAAGGGTGTCGAGAAGCTCGCCGACCTCGCGACTAAGCTCGAGGGCGGCAACTACAGCATCTATATCTGCTACATCGTCGCGGCACTCGTGGTGTTCCTCGTGCTCGCCGTGCAAATGGGTTAAGGAGGGGAGAGCATGAACAACATCGTACTTGCCGTTCTGCAGGGCGTGGTCGTCATGGCCGTCGCACCGTTCTTCTCCGGTCTCGGCCGCGTGATCCGCGCCAAGATGCACAACCGTCGCGGACCCAGCATCATGCAGGACTACCGCGACCTGGCCAAGCTCTTTGCGCGCCCCGAGTCCCAGAGCGAGGATGCGAGCTTTGCGCTGCGCATCATGCCGCCGCTGTTCTTCGCCGTCGCCTTTATGCTCGCGATGGGCCTGCCGCTCTTTACGACGCAAAGCCCTATCCCGGTCTTTGGTGACGCCATCACCATCATGTATAGCCTGGCGCTCGCCCGCTTCTTCTTCGCCCTCTGCGGTGTGGATTCGTCCAACGCCTACGCCGGTATCGGCGGCGTCCGCGAGCTGCTCATGAGCGTGCTCATCGAGCCGTCCATGCTGTTGGCGCTGTTTGCCGCCGCCCTGGTGTGCGGCTCAACCGACATCGCCACTATGGGTCAGCACATCATGACGGGCGCTATCGACGCGCCGGTCGCCGTGATCCTCGCCGGCATCGCCTTTGCGATTGCCTGCTACATGGAGCTCGGCAAGCTGCCGTTTGACCAGGCCGAGGCCGAGCAGGAGCTTCAGGAAGGTCCGCTCGCCGAGCTTTCCGGCCCGTCGCTTGCCATGGCCAAGCTTGCCATGTCCATGAAACAGGTCCTGGTCGTCGCTTGGTTCTGCGCGATCTTCGTCCCCTGGGGCGAGCCCGCGACCGTGGGCGCCGCCGCCGTTCTGGGCGCCGTCATCTTCCTGGTGAAGTGCCTTATCGACTTTGTCGTGTGCGGCGTGATCGAGAACTCCTGCTCGCGCTCGCGTTTTAAGGTGCTCGGTAATCAGACCTGGGCCGTCGTGGGCATCGCCGTTTTGGCGTTTGTCTTCGTGGTCGTCGGCGTGTAGGAGAAGGGAGAAACAATGTCATTTGCAGTCAGTCTGTCCCTTCTCGGCTTGGTCGCTATCGCGGCCCCGATGGTGGCCTCGGTGCTCGTCGCCCTGTTCCCCCGTCCGTACGCCAAGTGGTTCAGCGTTTTGGGTGCCGCCGTCTCGACGGCCTGCACCATCGCCCTCGCCGCGAATTTCGCTGGCGCCGGCATGCCCGACACGCAGGTCCCCCTGATCTCGTTTGGGCAGACCCTCGTCATGGGATTCACCTTCGATCGCATGAGCACGCTCCTCGCGCCCGCCTTTGTGGGTATCGGCCTGCTTGTCGTGATCTATTCGATTCCCTATATGAGCGAGAATAACCGTGAGCATCCCGACGCACCGCGTCGTCGCTTCTACGCGTATCTCGCGACCTTCATCGGTGCCATGGCCGGCCTCGTGTACAGCTCGACCCTTTTGGGTCAGCTCGTGTTCTTTGAGATCACGGGTGCCTGCTCTTGGGGCCTCATCAGCTACTATATGTCGCCTACGGCCAAGAAGGCCGGCATGAAGGCCCTGATCATTACGCATATCGGTGCGCTCGGCCTGTATCTGGGCGCCGCCATCGTGTTTGCCCACACCGGCACCTTCGCCATTACCGCGATTGCCGGCCTCGACGCCAAGCTCAAGGCTATCGTCCTTTTGCTCGTGCTGTTTGCGGCCTGGGCCAAGTCCGCACAGGTTCCCATGTACATGTGGCTGCCTTCGGCCATGGAGGCGCCGACGCCTGTTTCGGCCTACCTGCATGGTGCCTCGATGGTTAAGGTTGGCGTGTGCGTGTTCGCGCGCGCACTCGTCTCTGCCGGTGAGATTCCCGAGATCGTGGGCTGGGTCGCCATTATCGACGCCATGGTCACCATGCTCTTTGGTTTCCTTATGTACCTGCCGCAAAAGGACATGAAGCGCCTGCTGGCCTTCTCCACGATCGCCCAGCTCTCCTATGTGTTCTTTGGTCTGGGCCTTTCGGTCTTTGGCAGTCAGCTGGCCTTTGATGGTGCCGTGTGCCACATCTTTAACCACGCTTTCGCCAAGACGCTGTTCTTCCTGATCGCCGGTTCGTTCTCCTTTACGCTCGGCACGCGTATGCTGCCCAAGCTGCGCGGCATCGTAAAGAAGTACCCGATCTCGGGCGTGGGCTTTGGTGTGGCGGCGCTCGCCATTGCCGGCGTGCCGCCCATGAACACGTTCTTCTCGAAGTTCCAGATTATCGCCGGCGGCTTTTCCGTTGGTGCCGGCAACGTCGCGATCCTGGTGCTTGTGTGCATCATGGTCGCCGAGACCGTCGCCACCTTCGCCTGGTTCCTCAAGTGGATGGGTTATTGCCTGCCCGGCGAGCCGAGCGACGAGGTCGCTGCGGGAGCCCCGCTTCCCCGCGCGATGGCGTTCGTGTTCATCGTGCTCATCATCATGGTTATCGTCAGCGGCCCGCTTTCGGCCAGCTGGATCGGTTAGGAGGTAGAACGACATGGGTTATTCGATCGTCAACATCCTTGGCGGCCTTCTGATCGTCACGTCCACCATGGTGGTCGTCTCCAAGAACATCAAGCACGCCATCAGCTGGTATGCGGTGCAGTCGCTGGTGCTCGTGGGGCTGCTCGCCACGCTCGGTGCCACTACCGGTGCGCAGGAGCTGCTTATGTGGGCCGGATCTGCCTTTATCACCAAGGTCGTCCTGGTCCCATATATCCTCAACCGTGCGTACAAGAAGATGGGCGAGCCGAGCGACGCATCGCTCAAGGCCGGCCTTAAGCCCGCGTGGGCCATCTGCATCATCGCCGTCGAGGTCGCGATCTGCTTTGCCGTTGTGACGCAGATCAGCCTGCCCACGGCCGAGGTCGCAACGCCTGCGCTCGCCATTAGCTTCGCTCACTTCTTTGTGGGCCTCACCTGCATCATCTCGCAGCGTAACATCATGAAGCAGATCTTCGGATACTGCCTTATGGAAAACGGCAGCCACGTGACGCTCGCGCTTTTGGCCCCCACCGCTCCCGAGATCATCGAGATCGGTATCGCCACCGACGCCATCTTTGCCGTCATCATCATGTCCATCGTCGTGCGTCGCATCTGGGACGACTCCCACTCGCTCGATGCGCGCGACCTGTCCGAGCTGAGGGGGTAGTCCATGGAAACGTTGATTCTCGCCCTGCTCGCGACTCCTTTGGTGTTCTCGCTGGTCATGGCGTTTTTGCCCAAGAATACGTCCTATAACGTATTTGCCGGTCTCAACCTGGTCTCCGTCGCAGCTGTACTGGTGCTGTCGATTATGACGGCCGGTGACATCCTTATGAGCGGCGAAACCGCGAGCGCTCTTGGCCTGTGGTTCCACCTCGATTCGCTGGGCGCCATCTTTGTGCTGCTCATCGGCTTTATCGGTTTTCTTACGGGGCTGTTTTCGCTGCCCTATGTAAAGGCCGATATCGAGGAGGGCTCCATGCCCGCCGAGCGCGCCAAGCAGTATTTTGCGCTGTTTAGCCTGTTTGTGTTCACCATGCTGCTCGCGTGCCTGTCCAACAACATGATCCTAACGTGGGCCGCCGTGGAGGCAACCACGCTTTCCACTGTGTTCCTCGTGGGTATCTACAAGAACAAGACGGCCCTCGAGGCTTCTTGGAAGTATGCGATGGTCTGCACCGCCGGCGTGGCCTTTGGCCTGTTCGGTACGCTGCTGATCTACGCCAACGCCGCCGACGTGATTCCCAACGCCCACGAGGCCGCATTCCTGTCGTGCGTGCTGCCGTATGCCGACCAGTTCGACCCGACGCTCATGCGCCTCGCCTTTGCGTTTGTCGTGATCGGCTTTGGCACCAAGGCCGGCCTGTTCCCCATGCACACTTGGCTGCCCGATGCCCACTCCCAGGCTCCGAGCCCTGTCTCGGCCCTGCTCTCGGGCGTGCTGCTTAAGTGCGCCATGCTTGTGATCATGCGCTTCTACGGCTTTACTATCCAGGCCGTGGGCGCCGAGTATCCGCAACTTTTGCTGCTGATCGTCGGCACGCTGTCCATTTTGGTGGCGGCACTTTCGATGTTCCGCCAGGACGACCTCAAGCGCCGCTTTGCGTACTCCTCTGTGGAGAACGTGGGCGTTATCGCCCTGTGCCTGGGTATCGGTGGCCCGCTGGGTATCGCCGCGGCCCTGCTGCACTGCGTGTTCCACGGCTTTACCAAGACGCTTGCCTTCTGCGTGTCCGGCAACATCCAGCACGCCTTTGGCACGCGTAGCCTGGCCAAGATCCAGGGCGTCGTCGAGGTTGCCCCCGCAACCGCCGCGCTCGCCATCCTGGCGCTGCTCGGTCTTGGTGCCTTCCCGCCCTTTGGCATGTTCATCTCTGAGTTCCTGACTTTTGTCGCCGGTGTTACCGCCGGTCCCATGTGGCTGGTCGTCGTGGTCGCCCTCGGTCTTACCGTGGCCATCTCCGCGCTCACCCGTATCGCACTCAAGTCGGTATTCGGCCATGCGCCCCAGGGCATGGGCAAGCATGAGGCCCCGGCGCTCATGCTTATCCCCGAAATCATCCTGGCTGTCATGATCTTGTGGTTTGGCATCGCCACCCCGCTGCCTCTCGTGCGCGGTGTGGAGACTGCGACCGGCATCGTGCTCGAGCAGAGCACCGAGGAACTTCACGCGACGCCGATGTACCGCGCTGTGTTCGGTACCGAGACCGCTCAGAGCGAGGTGGAGTAACGAATGATTGAAACTGAGAACAAGGTGTATGCCCGTCGCTGCGAGAGCCATGTCGAGGCCCTGCGCCGCGCCGTTCCGGGCTGCATCGAGAAGGTCGAGTGGCAGTGCGAGGACCAGCTGACGATTACCGTCAAGCAGGACAAGCTGCCCGAGGCCGTCCACTACCTGTATTACGAGCGCTACGGCTGGATTCCTGTGATCATCGGCAACGACGAGCGCAGCCTGTGCGGCCGTTACGCCGTGTACTACGTCATCTCCATGGAGGGGGAGGACCCCGGCTGGGTGACCGTGCGCACCGAGGTCGATCCCGCTAAGATGACGTTCCCGTCCGTGACGCCGTTCGTCCCCGCCTGCGTGTGGGGCGAGCGCGAGCTGCGCGATATGTTCGGCCTGATCCCCGAGGGTCTGCCCGATCGTCGCCGCCTGGTGCTGCCCGATGACTGGCCCAGCGGCCTGTACCCGCTGCGCAAGGACTCCATGGACTACCGTTTCCGTCCCGCTCCCGCGAGCGACATGGAAAACTATGAGTTCTTGGCTGATACCAAGGGTAAGGAGACGACGCTCGTTCCCATGGGCCCGTTGCACATTACCTCCGACGAGCCTGGCCACTTCCGTCTGTTTGTCGAGGGCGAGACGATTGTCGACGCCGACTACCGTCTGTTCTACGTGCACCGCGGCATGGAGAAGGTTGCCGAGACGCGCCTGAACTATGACGCCGTGACGTTCCTCGCCGACCGCATCTGCGGCATCTGCGGCTGTGCCCACTCGGTGGCCTATGCCGAGGCCGTCGAGCGCGCCCAGGGCATTCACGTCCCGCCGCGTGCCCAGTACATCCGCGCCATCATGCTCGAGGTCGAGCGCCTGCACTCGCACCTGCTCAACATTGGCCTGGCGTCTCACTACACGGGCTTCGACTCCGGCTTCCAGCAGTTCTTCCGCGTCCGCGAGAAGTCCATGGACCTGGCCGAGAAGCTCTCCGGTCACCGCAAGACCTACGGCCTCAACGTGATCGGCGGCGTGCGCCGCGACATTTTGGCCGAGCAGAAGCTCTCCACGCTCACGACCATCCACCAGCTGCGTTCCGAGGTTCAGGAACTCGTCGACGTCTTGCTCTCCACGCCCAACTTTATCGAGCGTACGAGCGGCATCGGCATTCTGGATCGCAAGATCGCACGCGACTTCTCGCCGGTCGGCCCGCTCATGCGTGGCTCGGGCTATGCCCGCGACGTGCGCTTTGACCATCCCTTCGACGGCTACGCCGATCCGGACGTCCAAAAGATGCACGCCGCCACGGCCGACACCTGCGATGCTTTCGGCCGTACCGCCGTTCGCATCCAGGAGGTCTACGATTCGATCGACATGATCGAGACCATGCTCGAGAACTGCCCGTCGGGCCCCATCCTCACCACGGATTGGGAGTACACCCCGCACAAGTACGCCATCGGCGCCACCGAGGCGCCGCGCGGCGAGGACGTGCACTGGGCCATGCTCGGCAACAACCAGAAGTGCTACCGCTGGCGCGCCAAGGCCGCCACGTACAGCAACTGGCCGGTCCTGCGCTACATGTTCCGCGGCAACACCGTGGGCGATGCGGCGCTGATCGTCGGCTCGCTCGACCCGTGCTACTCCTGCACCGACCGCGTGACGGTGACCGATGTCGCCGCCAAGCGCGACCACGTGCTCGACAAGGAGCAGTTCGAGAACGTCTGGCGCGACAAGTCGCCGCTTGCGGGCGAGGGCACCATGGCCGCTCCGCTCGATGAGGAGGCGCTCTAATATGCTGAAGCTTTGGAAGGTTAACGCCAAGGCCGGCGACGCGACGGTCAAGTACCCGTTTGCGCCGTTCCCCACCAACAAGGACATGCGCGGCAAGCCCGAACACAACGCCGAGCTCTGCATCGCCTGCGGTGCCTGCGGCGTGGCGTGCCCGGCCGATGCCATTCGCATGGACACCGACCTTGCGGCCGATACCATCACCTGGTCGATCGACTACGGCCGCTGCATCTTCTGCGGCCGCTGCGAGGAGGCCTGCCCCATGGAGGCCATCAAGCTCACCGAGGAGTTTGAGCTGGCCGTCATGAGCAAGGACGACCTCACCAGCAAGAGCGTCTACACGCTCGAGCACTGCTCGCGCTGCGGCAAGCCGTTTGCCCCGCACAAGGAGATCGACTACGCCAAGCGCCTGCTGCAAAAGGCCGGCGGCATGGAGGCCGAGCAGGCCGCCCGCACCGTCGGTATGTGCCAGGAGTGCAAGCGCGAGCTCGACGCCCTGCGCGCCGCCTCGGCCGTAAAGACCGGCAACGCTGCCGGCATGGCCGCCAACGAGACGCTTGCGTCCGGCGAGCCCCAGGGCCCCGGCATGGAGTATCTGGGCGGCCACGGCGTGAACCCGGAGTATATCGACCGCGAGCTCAACCCCGATGCGCCCGAGATTCCCGCCGGTCCGGCGCCGGTCGAGGGCATCATCATGGATTTTGATACGAAGGAGGAGTAACCATGGCCGAACCCACGCTTTTGCCCGAGCGGCTTCAGTACCGCCCGACCAAGATCGAGCTCGACGAGAGCATCGAGAAGGCCAAGGCGACCCTTCTTAAGAAGATCAAGCGCTCGGTGTACGTCTACCGCGTTGACTGCGGCGGCTGCAACGGCTGCGAGATCGAGATCTTCGGTTCCATCACGCCCGTCTTCGACGTCGAGCGCTTTGGCATCAAGGTCGTGCCCTCGCCCCGTCACGCCGATGTGCTGCTGTACACCGGCGCCGTGACGCGTGCCATGCGCATGCCGGCCCTGCGCGCCTTTGAGGCTGCACCCGATCCCAAGATCGTGGTGTCCTATGGCGCGTGCGGCTGCACCGGCGGCATCTTCTACGACAACTACTGCGTCTGGGGCGGCACGGATAAGATTCTGCCGGTCGATGTCTACATCCCCGGCTGCCCGCCCAGCCCCGCGCAGACCGTCTACGGCTTTGCCATGGCGCTCGGTCTGCTGGACCAAAAGCTCCATGCCGAGACCACGGTGGAGGCCGCCGGCGAGCAGGCCGATATCCTGCACCCCGGCGTGCCGTACAAGCTGCGCGTTGCCATCGAGCGCGAAGCTCGCGCCATGAGCGGCTACCGTTACGGCCGCGACCTGGCCAACGAGTTCATGGATACGCTCGAGGGCGCGCCCAAGGGCGACATCCGCGGTGCCATGGCGCTGCTCATCGACAAGCAGGACGATCCGCGCCGCGTCGAGGTGTACTCGGCGCTGCAGGATCTGGTGCTGGCCGGAGGTCGCTAGATGGAGCTCACGGACCGCTCTGGTTACTTTGCGGGCCCCGGCATGCTCGGCGGCTCCTTTGGCGATGCCTCGCGCGCAAGCGACGAGGCCGCCGAGGGCTTCGCCGACCCCTGCCTGGGACATGCGCCCGACCAGGTGGTCTTTTACGAGCTCACGCGTAAGTTTGTGGAGACCGAGGAAGACGTTCCCCAGGAGGCCTGCGACGTGCTGTACTACACGCTCGCCGTGGGCCACCACACCGGCGTGCTCGACTGCTTTGAGCCGCGCCTGTCGGTGCCGGTGGATGTCTTCTATTCGCTCGTCGACGCGCTGCCGGAGGGGGAGGCCAAGACCAAGTTCGAGGCCATCCGCTCCTTTGGCGAGTGCCAGCTCGACAAGGCTGCGGTGCCGTCGCTGCTCGAGGCCTGCGACACGCTGCTCGACGAGCGCGGTTTTCGCGGTTCTGCCAAGGCCGGCATCTCGGTGTTCGATGACGACTTTGGCCTGCATGCCCAGCAGGTCGCGTTCTTAATGAAGTTTCGCGATCTGGTGGAGCGCGTGCGCGACGTGTCGGGCGTGTATCTGACGGGAAGGTTGCAGTAATGGGTCGCGTTGTGGATGGACGTGTGAACGGCGCCCCGTTTGAGGGTATCGTACTCACGGCGGGAAGCGTGCTGCGTGCCGACGATGCCGCCGGCCCCGTGCTCTCCAAAAAGATGGAGGACGCGCCCATCGCCGGTTGGTACACCATCGACGGCGGCCAAACGCCCGAGGATGACATCATCGAAGTCAAGCGCGAGCGTCCGCCGCGTTTGGTTTTGGTCGATGCCGCCGACATGGCGCTGCCCGTCGGCGCCATCCGCTTGCTCGACAAACGCGATGTGGCCCGCAAGTCGATGTTCACCACGCATTCGCTCCCTTTGTCGATTCTGATCGAAGAGATTGAGCAATCGTGCGAAGATATCGTCTTCATAGGGATTCAGCCGGGCGATACGGAGTTCTATAACCCCATGTCCCCGGAGGTCTTTGAGGCCGTCGACGCCGTGTACGACGCCGTGGCCACCAACGACTTTTCCCACTTTGTCCGCTTGGGGCAGGAGTTGTAGCAGCGCTTGCCTCTGCTGAATAGGAAAGAAGTGATTGACATGGCAGATTCCAAGGCAGAATATCCCGCTCCCGATTGCCTGGCGCCCGCCGCGATCGAGGCCAAGACCGAGACCGCCGGCGTGACCAAGGCTAACCTGCCGGTCGCTAAGGCCTTTCTGTTGGCAATGTTCGCCGGTGCGTTTATCGCCTTCGGCGGCCTGTTCTTTACGGTGTTTTTGAGCGACAGCACGCTGGGCTGGGGTGCCCAGCGCGTCGTGGGCGGCCTGTGCTTTTGCCTGGGCCTGGTGCTGGTGCTGGTGTGCGGCGCCGAGCTGTTTACCGGCAATTCGCTTATGGTCTGCGCGCTCAAGAGTAAAAAGATCACCTTGGTCCAGATGCTTAAGGCCTGGGTCGTTGTGTGGGTCGGCAATTTTGTCGGCGCTCTGTTCATCGTCTTTTTGGTGTACATGGCCGGCATCTATAAGCTCAACGGCGAGGCGGTCGCCAACTCCATGGTGAGCGTCGCCGCCGGCAAGGTGACGATCGACTGGGTGACGATCTTCTTCCGTGGCATCCTGTGCAACATCTTTGTGTGCCTTGCCGTGTGGATCGGCACCGCCGGCAAGACCGTGGTCGATAAGGTCGTGGGCATTCTGCTGCCGATCGCTGCCTTTGTGGCCTGCGGTTTTGAGCACTGCGTTGCCAACATGTACTTTTTGCCCATGGGTGCCGTGATGCACGCGTGCGGCTATGGTGCCAAGGTTGCCGGTGCCGATGCGCTCAACGCCGCGGGCATTGCGTTTAACCTGTCCGCCGCCACGCTGGGCAACATTGTGGGCGGTGCGGTTCTGATCGCGCTCGGCTACTGGTTTGTCTACGCCAAGAAGTCCGAGGCGTAAGGTACCGTCTGTTTGACGTTGGGCCTCCCGCGGGGCGTTGCCGTGCGGGAGGCTTTTTGGGTCTGGGGCCCGTTGCTGGGCTGTTGGCCTGTTGTGCTTGGCTTGTGAAAGGGATAATCGAGATGGCATCTGCTGTGAAGCGTGACAGTCGCGCCGTGGTGACCACATGCGGGGGATGCTATGCCGATTGCGCCTTTGCGGCCCATGTTGAGGATGGGCGTGTGGTGGCTGAGTTGCCGGTGCCGGGGCATCCGTGCGCGGCGCGTGCCCTGTGCGCCCGCGGACGGCATCGCCTGTCCATGCCGTTTGACGAGCGAGACCGGATTTTGCATCCCATGCGCCGCCGAGCTGATGGCTCGGGGTTCGATGCGATTACCTGGGACGAGGCGTTTGCTCAGATTGCCAAGCGTCTTTTGGGGATTGTTGACGAGCGCGGACCTCGTGCGCTGGGCATGACGCTCGGCGTGCCCTCGTTCGACCGCTACTGGGCGTATCGCTTTATGCATGCGCTGGGCTCGCCCAACGTGTACGGTGCCGATGGCGCCTGCGAGGTAAGCCGACTTACCGGTTGGGAGCACAGCCTAGGTTATAGTCCCGCCTCCGACCTGGCGCATACCGACTGCATCATGTACCTTGGCCGTTCCTTGGTGGATTCGTCGACGATGGGGGCCGTTGATGCGCTCAACGATGTCCGTCGCCGTGGGGCGAAGATTATCGTGGTCGACCCCCGGCGCAGCGGTTCGGCTGCTATTGCCGATCGCTGGCTCCGCGTGCGCCCGGGCTGCGACTTGGCGCTGCTGTTGGGTATTGTCCACGTGCTGATTGTCGAGGACCTATACGACCACGACTTTGTGGCCCGCTATACCACGGGTTTTGATGAGCTGGCGCAGGCGGCTGGCGCTTGGACGCCCGAGTGGGCCGAGTCCATGTGCGACGTACCGGCAGATGACATCCGCGCGACGGCGCGCGACCTGGCTGCTGCGGCGCCTGCCGCCGTGGTCGACGCGGGCTTTCACGGTGGCATCGGTATCGCGTATGCCAACAGCACCCAGACCGCGCGCGCGATTTGTCTGGTCGATGTGCTGCTGGGCTGTATTGGACATGCGGGCGGAGCGCTCAATCCACCTACACCGCTTGCGCTGGGCGACCTTGATCCCGCACGCTTTGCGACGCCGTCGATGCCGCGTGAGCCTAAGTTGGGGTCCGAGCGCTATCCGCTCGTTGATCCGGTGCGCGGCCTGTGCACGACCATCGGCCAGTCGATTCTTGCCGACGATTTGCGTGGGCTCATCGTCTATGCCAGCAACCCCGGTGCGGGTTACGGCAACGCCGATGCGTGGCTTGGTATCTTGCAACAGCTCGACCTGCTCGTGACGATCGATATCCGCTGGTCCGAGACGGCGCGTGCGTCCGACTATGTGCTGCCCGACGTGACGTATCTGGAGGCCGACCGCGGTGTGGGCACGGTCGTGGGCGACAACGATTCGCGCGTGTTCTACCGCAACGCCGTGCTGCCTGTGCAGCATGACGACACACGTCCCGGTCGGGAGATTTTTGCCGGTCTGGCGCAGGCGTGTGGCGTGGGCGAGTACTTTCAGTTTACGACTGACGATCTGGCGGCTGCCCAGGTGGCGCCTTTTGGGATCGATCTGGACGAGCTCATGGAGCGTGGCTGGGCCGATACGGGCATGGCGCTGCCGACGCGCACGGGTGAGCCGGTGATTCCGCTTGCCGGCGGCAAGATTGCGCTGGCAAGCGACATATGGGAGCGAGCCGGCATGGGTCGTGTGCCCAACTGGGTCGCTCCCATGGTGGAGCCCGGCTCGGGGATGTTTCGCCTCATTAGCGGCAATCGACCCTTTGAGTCGCATACCTCGCGCAGACTCGCGGCGGCCGGTGCCGCCGAGGCGGGGTCGGACCTGGACGCCGTGCAGATGAACGCCGATGTCGCCGCTCGCATGGGTATCGCCGATGGCGAGGTCGTCGAACTCGTGAGCGATATGGGCCGCGACCGCGTGCGCGTGGAGACGACGCCGTATCTGCATCCGGCGTGCATCTTTACGTCGGCCGCCCCTGGTGGACGTTCGTTTGGTGCCGAAGCCGTCGGCGCTCAGGTCTTGGGCGTCGGTCCGCTCGACCATACGCCGTTGCGTTGGGACCCTTTGACGGGCGCCGCGCTTACCCAGGAAAACGCCGTTCGCGTGGAAAAGATCACGGAGCACGAGGATAATAACGACTGATTGATTCAGCAGATTGATTCGGCTGGTTTTTATGAACGACCGACCAATCTGCCCTTGTTTTTGAAAGGCCTCATATGAGCGATAGCCAGAACATGTCCGATGTGGTGCGCGCCCGCCTGCGCGCCATTCCTTCCGTCAACGAGCTGCTTGCCGAGTGGCCGGTGGTGAAGGCGGCGGGGGAGACCTGCGACGCGGTGGTCCATGCTGCCGTGTCGGCTGAGCTTGACGAAGAGCGCGCCGCGATTCGTGCCGGTGCCGCTCCGCGTTCCAAGCGCGAGCTGGCCTCGGCCATCGAGTGGCGTGCGCATCGCTCCGCGCTGCCGAGCTTGCGTCCCGCCGTAAACGCTACGGGTGTGGTTATCCATACCAACCTGGGTCGAGCCCCGCTCGCGGAGTCGGCCGCCAAGGCCGTGGCCGAGGTCGCGCGCGGCTACAGCACGCTCGAGTACAGCGTGGACACCTGCTCGCGCGGGTCGCGCAAAGAGCATGCCGCGCAGCTCATCCGCTCGCTTACCGGTGCCGAGGACGCGTTGGTCGTCAACAACAACGCGGCGGCCGTGCTACTGGTGTTGGCAACCCATGCCGCGGGCAAGGAGGTCATCGTCAGCCGTGGCGAGCTCGTCGAGATCGGTGGCAGCTTCCGTATTCCCGACGTCATGGCGGCCTCGGGTGCCAAGCTCGTCGAGGTCGGGGCCACCAACCGCACGCATTTGAGCGACTACGAGCGCGCCATCACGCCCGATACGGCCATGATCCTCAAGGTCCATCCTTCCAACTATCGTATCGAGGGTTTCCACGAGGAGGTAGGCTCTCGGGAGCTTGCGGCGCTTGCTCACAAGCATGGCCTGCTGTTCTACGAGGACCAGGGGTCGGGCGCGCTGTTGCCCGACGACATCTTGGTGCGCGGAGGCGAAGAAACCACGCCGGCTTCGGTTTCGGCGGGGCTCGATATCGTGTCGTGCTCGGGTGATAAACTGCTCGGTGCCGCACAGGCAGGCATTATTATGGGCCGTCGCGATCTGGTCCAGGCCTGCGGGTCGCATCCGCTTATGCGTGCCCTGCGTCCGGGCAAACTGGCTCTGTCGGCGCTCGAGGCCACGCTGCGTATCTACATGGATGGCGCCGATGTTGCCCATCGCGATATTCCGGTGCTCAGCATGCTTACGCTGCCGCAGGCTCATCTGGAGCGCCGCGCGCGTAAGCTGCGCGAGCTGATGGTGGCGGGTCTCGATAAGGCCGGCTGCCCGTGTGCCGTGCAGGTGGAAATCGTCGAGGAGTCGTCGACCCCCGGTGGCGGTTCGCTGCCTACCGTTGAGCTGCCCACCATGTGCGTTGCCGTGCGTCTTGTTGACGAGCGCCTGACGGTCGACGCGCTCAAGCGCTCGCTCGTCCAGGATTTCGACACGCCGGTCGTCACGCGCGCCTCGCACGATCGCGTCCTGTTTGATGTGCGTACGCTCGTGGGTGACCGCGATATCGAGACGGCGGCATCGACGCTCGTCGCGTGCGTTAAGAAGGCGATTGCTCGATGAGTGAGGTTCAAGCGCTGGTGGAGTGTCCCGTTATCGTTGGCACGGCGGGCCACGTCGACCACGGTAAGTCGGCGCTGATCGAGGCGCTGACCGGCAAGAATCCCGATCGTCTGGAGGTTGAGCGCCGTCGCGGTATGACCGTGGAGCTGGGCTTTGGCGAGCTGGCGCTGCCGAGTGGCAAGATCGTTGGCCTGGTCGACGTGCCGGGCCACGCGCATTACTTGCGCGCCATGGTGCAGGGTGCGACGGGCATTGATGTTGCCGTGTTGGTGGTATCGGCCGTCGAGGGCGTGATGCCGCAGACGCGCGAGCACGTGCATGTGCTGGAGCTGCTGGGCGTCACACACATGGTGGTCGCGCTGACGATGTGCGACTTGGCCGATGCCGAGATGACCGAGCTTGCCGAGCTCGATGTCGATGACTTCTTGTCGGGTACCGTGTTTGCGGGCGCGCCGATTGTGCCCGTGTCGTCTAAGACGGGTGAGGGGATCGACGCGCTGCTTGCGGTGCTCGACGAGCAGGTTGCCGCTTGCTGGGATGCCTGCCGCGACCGTGCCGAGCGCACCGATGCCGCGCCTCGTCTGCCCATCGACCGCTGCTTTACGATCAAAGGCGCCGGTACCGTGGTGACGGGAACGTTGCACGATGCGCCCGTCGCGGTGGGGGATGAGCTCGTCGCGCTGCCGTCGCGTACGGTCTGTCGCGTACGTGGGATTCAGGTGCATGGCGATACGCCGCGGGCGTTGCCCGGTCAGCGTGTGGCGCTCAACTTGGTGGGCGATGCCGTCGCCACGCTCGATCGCGGTGAGATGCTCGGCGTGGCGGGCCGCTTTGGCCAGACGATGCGCTTTATGATGACGTTTACGTATTTGGGCCGCGAGGGAGCCAAGCCGCGTGTGCTCGAGTCGGGTGCGCGTGTGCACGTGATGGCGGGTACGGCCGAGGTTGTCGGTCGCATCATGTTCATGGAGGGCGAGGCCCCCATGGCGGTGGGCGAGACCCGTAATGTTCAGGTGCGCTTGGAAAACTCGCTGCCGCTACGTGCCGGGGACCATGCCGTGGTGCTGTCGTATTCGCCCGTTATGCTCATTGGCGGTGGGCGCGTGCTGCTTTCGCGCTGCCGTCGCTCGCGCGAGCTTGCCGAAGGAGAGCGTGCGCTGTATGCGGCGCTCGAGTCCGGCGATATCGCGGGCGGTGTGGGCGCTTGGCTGGCGCTGCAGACGCTGCCGGTTACGACGGTTGATATCGCCGAGGCTTTGGATCTTGGTATCGGCGAGGTCGATGCCGCACTGCGCGGGTTGGTGGCGCAGGGCGCTGCTTGCGCGCTTGCAGGCTCGGATGGCTCGCTGTATGCAGATTCTTCCGCGCTCGACGCCGCGATGGATGACCTGGCGACGACCCTGTCGGCCATGCACACGGCGGCTCCCAAGGAGACGGGCTTTACGCCCGGCGCCGTTGCCCATGCTGCGTGGTCAGCCGCTGATGAAGACGTTGCCGCGGCTCTGATTGCCGAGGGCTGCTCGCGTGGCGTGTGCGCCGCCGAGGGCGCCGAGGTATTCGATCCGCATTCGGCCGCTGCGGCGGCACGCGTGGTGCGAGAGGCTTGCGAACGGATCATCGCGCTTCTTGACGAGGCTGGCCTGGATGCACCGGCGCTTCCCGAGGTGGGCGAACAACTGCAGCTCGGTCGCGACACCATGACGCGAGCCCTGCGCGAGCTATCGCTCAACCGCTCGATCGTTAAGGTCGAACGCGACGTTGCCCTGTCCGCTGCCGCCGAGGCCCATGCGCGCGAGCTTGTTGCCGCCGCCATTGAGGCAGCCGGCGGTGCTGCCACCACGAGCGTGCTGCGCGAGGCCCTGGGCGTGTCGCGCAAGCGCGCCATCAGCATCTTGGAGCACCTAGATGCCGTGCGCTTTACGGTGCTCGACAAGGATGCCGGCGGCCTGCGCTCCCTGCGCTAGATTGGCTGCTCGGTTTGGTAAAATACCTCCGCACTTGGGAACGGATGGGCTCCGGTGGGCTCCGCGGTCCTCAAAACCGTTGCGAGGCGTGCAAAACGTCTTGGATGTGTTCGATTCACATACGTTCCCGCCATACGCTACCAGCGCTTTTGTGCTCGCGGTCTTGCTGCGTGCCGCAAAGGCGCTGTTTTGTTTTTGCACGAGCTTTTCGTAGCGTCGCTATTTCGGCGGCGGTATTTAGCTTCGTGCACCGGGCTTCGAGCATGCCGATGGAGGTGTTTTGCCGTATGACTACCGTAAGACGGGCCGATCTTTCTTGTGTCGTCCAAGCGGGCGGGCTGTCCTCACGCATGGGCTGCGATAAGGCTCGCATGGCGTTTTGCGGCGAGCCGCTCATCGAACGCGTGCTGGGTCGGCTGGCGCCAGTTGCCGGCGAGTTGGTCGTGACGACTTCGCGTCCCAGCGAGCTTGCCTACCTTGAGGAGCGCACGTTTGGCGGTCTGGTGCCGCGAATAGTGCCGGACCTTGAGGGGCCGGCGGGCGCCATGCGCGGCATCGCGAGTTCGCTGACTGCGGCCCGGCTGCCTCTCGTTGCTATCGTCGCCTGTGATATGCCGTTTGTCTCTTCGAAGCTAATCGGTGCCCTTGCCAGCTGTGTCGAGGCCGAGGCGCTCGACGTGTGCGTGCCGCGCGAGGAGCGGGGGATTGAGCCGCTTTGTGCCGTCTGGCGCCGTGACGCGTGTGCGCCGGTCGCCCAAGAGCTGCTCGCCTGCGACCGTCAGCGCATTCGCTGCCTGATTAATCGCGTTCAGGCTGGTTATATGGATGAGCCGCAGATCGTTAAGGTCGCAGGCTCCACGCTCTGCTTCGAAAACGTCAATACACCCGAGGAGTTTGCGGCGGCCGAGTTGCTCGCCTAGACGATTGGAGTTGCCATGTCTCACGATATCTGTCCCGATACGGGAGAACCTTGCACTTGTGACGGGTCCGAGCCTTGCACCTGCGGCTGTGGCGGCTGTGGACATACGGCCGAGGAAGAGGCAGCGGCGGCTGGGTATCGCGAGTCGCACCGCGAGGCCTCGTCCGGTGGCGCCCTCGATCACGAGCGCAAAATCATCGTGTCGTTCGACAGCACCTTCGATGTGATGGAATGCGAACAGCTGTGTCTTGCCGCCGGTGTGCCTGGGCGCATCATGCCGCTGCCCGGCTCCATCACCGCCGGCTGCGGGCTGTGCTGGGCCATGCCGTTCTCGGGCGATGCCCTCGCCGCCTTCCGTGCCGCTACCGAGGGCCGCGTAACCCCCGCCGACTACCACCAGCTCGTCCTCTAACCACCAAAACCACCACAAAGGTGCCTGTCCCCAATGTGGTGGTTTGGAACACGTGGACGAAACAGGTTTGAAACACGGGTTTTGCGCGTCAGACACTCAAAAACGCTTCTACCTGCATCGTAATCAAAACGAAACATCTGCTCGTCGGCTTATGCGAAACTTTGCTGCAACAGTGCGATATTATCCATACTCGATAAAGTTCGCGGCGCATAGGGTGCCGCGACCGACATTTTTCGTTTCCCATCATTGGAGGAAGCATGAGCTACACGCAGAAAGTTCTCGAAGAGCTCAAGGCCCGCTATCCCGAGCAGCCTGAGTTCATCCAGGCCGCGACCGAGATCCTCGGCACCATCCAGCCGGCGCTCGACGCCCACCCCGAGTACGAGGAGGCCGCCCTGCTGGAGCGCCTCGTCGAGCCCGAGCGCATCGTCATGTTCCGTGTTCCCTGGGTCGACGACCAGGGCAAGGTTCAGGTCAACCGCGGCTATCGCGTCGAGTTCAACTCTGCCATTGGACCCTACAAGGGCGGCCTGCGCTTTAACCCGACGGTTACCCTGGGTATGCTCAAGTTCCTGGGCCTGGAGCAGATCCTCAAGAACAGCCTGACCACCCTTCCCATGGGCGGCGGCAAGGGCGGTTCCGACTTTGACCCCAAGGGCAAGTCCAACAACGAGATCATGCACTTCTGCCAGTCCTTCATGACCGAGCTCTATCGCCACATCGGCCCCAACACCGACGTTCCCGCCGGCGACCTGGGCGTTGGCGGCCGCGAGGTTGCCTACCTGTTCGGTCAGTACAAGCGCCTGACCAATGAGTGGACCGGCGTCCTTACCGGCAAGGGCCTCTCTTTTGGCGGCTCGCTCGCCCGTACCGAGGCCACCGGCTACGGCCTGGCCTACTTTGTGGACGAGTACCTCAAGAGCCGCGGCGACTCCTTCGAGGGCAAGAACGTCGTCGTTCACGGCTCCGGTAACGTCGCCATCTACGCGGTCCAGAAGGTCTCCCAGCTCGGCGGCAAGGTGCTGGCCTGCTCCGACACCCATGGCTGGGTCGAGGATCCCGACGGCATCGACTACACCGTGCTCGAGCATGTCTACAACAAGAAGCGCTCCGGCCACGACAAGGGCGTTACGCTCGCCATGTACGTCGACGAGAAGCCCAATGCCACGTGGCACGAGGGTGACGGCCGCGGCGTGTGGCAGCTGCCCTGCGACATCGCGCTGCCCTGCGCTCGCGAGAACACGCTGCTGCTCGAGGACGCCCAGGCGCTCGTCGCCAACGGCTGCAAGGTGGTCGGCGAGGGCGCGAACATGCCCACGACCATCGAGGCCACGACCTACTTCCAGGAGCACGGCGTCGCCTTTATGCCCGGTAAGGCTGCCAACGCCGGCGGCGTGCTCGTGTCCGGCTTGGAGATGAGCCAGAACGCCGAGCACCTGTCCTGGACCTTCGAGGAGGTCGACGGCAAGCTCGAGCAGCTCATGCGCGGCATGTTCCACAACGTGGATGACACCGCCAAGGAGTACGGCGAGGAGGGCAACTTTGTCATGGGCGCCAACATCGCCGGCTTCCTGAAGGTCGCCGACGCTATGCTCGCCCAGGGCGTCTGCTAAATCTTCGCTCGACATAGCATGCGATAAGGCTCCCAGCTATCTGGCTGGGAGCCTTTTCTATCCCGGAGGACTCCTCATAACTTGCGGTGAAATACGGACTGTTTAGCGCCCCAGAACGGCTAATCAGTCCGTATATCACCGCAAGTTATGGATGGGTGGGTGGATTTTGTCCTAAAACGGTGTGCGGCCCCTCGTTTGGTACACTTAAACGTACTGGACAAGTGAAGAGATGGGGGAGAACGTGCTCAAGTTCGGTACCTACGTCCGTGTTGGAAACGCGGCCGAAGCCTATGAGCTCTTACAGAAGAACCGCAACAACAAGATTGTGGGCGGTGGCATTTGGATGCGCCTGGGTTCGCGTCGCGTGGCGACGGCGATTGACCTTTCGGCCTGCGGACTCGATCAGATTGAGGAGACCGAGACCGAGTTTCGCATCGGTGCCATGTGTACCCTGCGCCAGCTCGAGCGCCATGTCGGGCTCAACGCGCTTGTCAACCATGTCTTTGAGTTTGCCGTCCACGATATCGTGGGCGTGCAGCTGCGCAACACCGCCACGGTGGGCGGCAGCATTTACGGTCGCTTTGGTTTTTCGGACGTGCTCTCGGCATTTTTGGCGCTCGATTCGTATGTTGAGCTGACGGGTGCCGGCCGCGTGCCGCTCGCCGAGTTCGTGGACATGGGCTATGTGCGCGACGTGATCGAGCATGTCGTGGTCGTTAAGCACGATTACCGTGCGAGCTACGAGGCCGTGCGCAAGGCCGCGACTGACTTCCCCTCCTTAAACGTCACCGCCGCCTGGTGGGACAACAGCTGGCATGTCACCGTGGGCGCCCGCCCGCTGCGCGCGACCTTGCTGCAGGGCGAGGCGTGTGGCCTTACCGGCGAGCAGCCTTCTGAGGACGAGCTTCGCGCCCTTGCCGCATCCGTACGCGCGCTGAGCTATGGCACCAACCTGTGGGGCTCGGCCGACTACCGCCGCCGCATCTCGGCTCCGTTGGCGATTCAGGCTGTGCGTCGCGCCGCCGGCATCGAGCTTTCGGCCGCGCTTGCCCGCGAGCTCGAGGGCGTGCAGATTCCTAAGTTTGCCACGGACGAGTATTCCTGCCGCCGCGTGCCCGGCGTCGATTCTAGCGAGGTGCGCTAATGGCTGCCAAACTCATCGATCTTTCCTTTACGCTCAACGGCCGCAAGGTCAAGGTTCAGATTGCCCCCGACACCATGCTCTTTGCGCTGCTGCGCGAGCAGGGCTGCGCGTCGGTGCGCTGTGCCTGTGAGACCACCAACTGCGGTCTGTGCACGGTGTGGCTCGATGGCGACCCGGTTCTGAGCTGCTCGGTTCCCGCCGCGCGCGTCGAGGGCCGCTCCATCACCACGCTCGAGGGCCTCAAGGCCGAGTCCGAGGCGCTTGCCCGTGCGATGGCTGCCGAAGGCGCCGAGCAGTGCGGTTTTTGCGCCCCCGGCCTTATCATGAACGTGCTGGCGCTTGCCCGCGCCGCCAAGGAGGACCCGAGCCTCGTCGCCACGCGTGAGGAGCTCTCACGTCAGCTTGCCGGCAACCTCTGCCGTTGCAGCGGCTACGAGAGCCAGCTGCGCGCCATCGTCCGCTTCCTCAACGAGTCCGGCGTGCAGGTGGGCTTTGAGATGCCCGAGCTGCCGGTCAACGACACCAGCTGCGATGGTGTTGCGTACAAGCAGATCACCCACAAGCAGCCCAAGAAGGACTCGAAGGCGCTGCTCGAGGGCCGTCCCGTCTACACGGGTGACCTGGTGCCCGCCGGCGCGCTCATCGTCAAACTCAAGCGCAGCCCGTATGCGCGCGCCAAGATCCGCTCCATCGACACGTCGCGCGCCCTGAAGGTGCCTGGCGTGGTGGGCGTCTACACCTACGAGGACGTGCCCAAGCGCCGCTTTACCATCGCTGGCCAGAGCTATCCACAGCCGAGTCCCTACGACCGCCTGATCCTTGAGAACCTCGTACGCTACCAAAACGAGGAGGTGGCGATCGTCGCCGCCGAGACCGAGGAGGCCGCCGACAAGGCGCTCAAGCTCATCAAGGTCGACTACGAGGTACTCGAGCCCCTGCTCGACTTTACCCAGGCGCTCGATAACGACATCGTGGTACACCCCGAGGGCGACGTGACCTTTATGTTCCCGCAGGGTGGCGACGTTCCGCGCAACCTAGTGTGCAGTGGCACGAGCGATTTTGGCAACCTTGACGAGGCGTTCGCCCAGAGCGACATCGTCTTTGAGCGCACCTACACCAGCCAGGCCACGCAGACCGCGCCCATGGAGACCTTCCGAGCCTTCGCGACGACCGACGCGTTTGGGCGCATCTCGGTGACCACCTCTACGCAGGTGCCCTTCCACGTGC
This sequence comes from Collinsella sp., assembly GCA_036298675.1. GTDB lineage: Bacteria > Actinomycetota > Coriobacteriia > Coriobacteriales > Coriobacteriaceae > Collinsella. The sequence goes on from JAXJIO010000028.1 coordinate 110,739, forward strand.
GCCGCATGGTCGCGCAGTCGCTCGATATTCCGCAGTCGCAGGTGCAGGTCATCAAGCCGCGCATCGGCGGCGGCTTTGGCTCCAAGCAGACGGGTTGCTGCGAGATCTTCGTGGCGTTCGTGACCCAGCAGACCGGCCGTCCGAGCTACTGCTGCTACACCCGCGAGGAGACTATCACCGCGGGCAACTCGCGCCACCAGATGCAGATGACCGTTAAGTTGGGCGCTATGAACGACGGCACCATCACGGCCATCGATCTGCACACGCTGTCCAACGCCGGCGCGTACGGCGAGCACGCCACCACGACGATTGGCCTTTCGGGCCACAAGAGCCTGCCCATCTACAACCATGTGAAGGCGAGCCGCTTTAGCTGGGACGCCGTCTACACCAACACCAACCGCGGCGGCGCGTATCGCGGCTACGGTGCCACCCAGGGCCAGTTTGCCGTGGAGAGCGCCGTCAACGAGCTCGCCGACATGCTGCACATGGACCCCGCCGACCTGCGCCTTAAGAACATGGTGCGCGAGGGCGAGATCATGCCGCAGTACTACAACGAGAAGCTCAACGCCTGCGCGCTCGACCGCTGCCTGCTGCGCGCGATGGACATGATCGGTTGGCGCGACAAGCCGCTAGCCGTCGACCTGGGCGACCGCGTGCGTGCTCTGGGGTGTGCGCTCACCATGCAGGGATCGGGCATTTCCAACGTGGATATCGCCGGCATCGACATGCGCTTGGAAGAGGACGGCTTCATTACCATCGGCACCGGCGCCACCGATAACGGCATGGGCGTCGACACGATCCTGGCGCAGATTGCCGCCGAGGAGCTGGGCGTGGAGAGTTCGATGATCGTGGTGCGCGGCGTTGACACCGATGTGTCGCCGTTTGACGCCGGCTCGTACGCGAGCTCGGGTACGTACGTGACGGGCCTGGCCGCTAAGAACGCTGCGACTGAGCTCCGTGAGAAGATTTGCGCCAAGGCAGCCCGGATGTGGGATGTGGACGCCGCCGATGTGGTCTTCGATGGTCAGTATGTGCGCCTGTCCGACGAGCGTGCCGCGCGTGAGCAGAACCGCTACCTCACGCTGCGCGACTTTGCCAACCTGTGCGTCAAGAACATCTCGGGCGGCGACGCGCTCACCTCGCACGCCTCTGCCTGCCTGCCCGTTTCGCCTCCGCCGTTTATGGCCGGTATTGCCGAGGTCGAGGTCGACAAGGCCACCGGCAAGGTGACTGTGGTGGACTACGCGGCGGCCGTCGACTGCGGCACTGTGATCAACGAGGCGCTCGCGCGCGTCCAGGCCGAGGGCGGCATTGCCCAGGGTATCGGTCACGCGCTCTACGAGATCGTCGAGCACGATGAGCGCGGCCGTCTGCGCACCGGCAACTTCATGAGCTACAAGCTGCCCACGCGCCTGGATATCGGTAGCATTCGCGTGGCCTTTGAGCCGAGCTACGAGCCGACGGGTCCGTTTGGTGCCAAGTCGATCGGCGAGGTCGTCATCAACACGCCACTCGCCGCCGTTGCCTCGGCCGTGGCACACGCCACCGGCCACCAGGTTCGCTCGCTTCCGATCACGCCCGAGAAGGCCCTGCTGGGGGAGTAGACGAGGCGACGCATCCGCCGCTCTTTGCCTAGCCCTGGGAAACTGCAGCCCACTTTTCAACTGAATTGTGGGCTGCAGTTTCCGTTTGAGGCCCTTGGCGGAAAGTGCATCCCGGAATAGGGGCTCAAAACGGGTTGCAGTTTCCGGTTGATGGCTATAGCGGAAATTACATCCCATTCCGAGGTCCCAAACCGGGACACGCTTTCCGGCGCATGGCCAGCATCGCCAGGCTGCCGAGTCCCGCCGAAGTTGCGGTGGAATAGGGACTGTTTTGGAGGACTGGAGCCTCAAACAGTCCCTATTCCACCACAACATACCATGGGCGGCGGGGGATCTGATGCGTACTCGTGGTGAGGTCGTGAGCTTGTAAAGGGTGTGCGTGCGCTTGTCGTTCGTATCTGCTATCATTCCTAATCTGTGCGCTCATGCGGGCGTGGCGGAATTGGTAGACGCGCCAGATTTAGGTTCTGGTGGGATTCCCGTGAAGGTTCGAGTCCTTTCGCCCGCACCATCGCACCTGCGTCGGCCCTGGCCGTCGCGACACTTTGTTGCATAAAGGTACCAGCACCTCAGATAAGCTGGGCAGTATGAGGAGGAACGTGTTGAACATCACCGCTTCTGACGTCAAGGACGCCAAGCTCACCGCTACGGTCACCATCCCGGCCGCCGACGTCGACGCCGCGATCAAGAAGGCTTACAAGGACACCGCCAAGAAGTACCGCTTCCCGGGCTTCCGTGCCGGCAAGGCCCCCCGTCCGGTCATCGACTCCGCTCTTGGCGCCGAGGCTACCCTCGCTCAGGCGACCAACGGCCTGATCGCCGCCAACGAGCCCGCCGTCCTCAACGAGCTTGACATCGTCCCCACCAAGAACGGTGACTACAAGGAGCTCGACCTCGCCAAGGATCACGAGGACTACACCTACACCGTCGAGTTCTCCCTGCGTCCTGCTGCTGAGCTCTCCTCCTTCGACGCTGTCGAGATCGAGATGCCCCCCGCGGAGGTCACCGAGTCCGAGATCAACAACCAGGTCGAGATGCTCCTCAACTACCGTGCCACCTTCGAGGACGTCGAGGGTCGCGCCGTCGAGGCTGACGACTATGTGACCGTCGACCTCAAGGCCGTTGAGAACGCTGACAACTTCGCCGCCGAGGGCCGCATGCTCATCGCCGGTAGCGACAGCAACCCCAAGGAGTTCAACGAGGCCCTGATCGGCGCTAACGTTGACGACGTCAAGACCGTCACCTGGACCGACGAGGTCGAGGAGGGCGAGGAGGCCGAGACCCACACCGTCGAGGTCACCGTCAAGGGCATCAAGGTCCGCAACACCCCCGAGCTCACCGACGAGCTCGTCAAGTCCGACTTTGGCTTCGACAGCATCGACGCTATGCGCGACGCCATCAAGATCGAGATCGAGCAGGACAAGGCTTCCCGCCTCCCGGCCGAGAAGGAGAACCGTTGCGTCTCCGCTCTCGCCGAGCGCCTGCAGCTCGACGAGATGGACGCCGACTACGAGCAGTCCGTCTTTGAGGAGCTTGGCCAGAACTTCCTGTCCAACCTCGCTGCCCGCGGCATGACCCTGGACACCTGGCTGCCCGCTTCCGGCCTGACCATGGAGCAGTTCATCGGCGACCTGCACAAGCAGGCCAACGACGTTGCCCGTGAGTCCCTGGCTCTGGACGCCCTCGCCCGCGAGCTCAAGATCGAGGTCACCGAGGATGACATCAACGCCGAGTTCGAGAAGGCCGGCGTCAAGGACGTCGAGGCTTCCAAGGCCGAGTTCATCGCCGATGGCCGCATGCCTGCCGTCCGCGAGTCCATCCGTCGCTCCAAGGCCGTTGACCACCTGGTCGAGAACGCCAAGGTGACCGAGGTCGACGAGACCGCCAAGGACGCCGAGTAATTCTCGCCACCTTGCCCGCGAGCGCATGCGTGCGCCCGTGATGGGGTAAAGTTATACACCGGTTATCCGGTTGCTTCGTACGGTGCCAGCCAATGCATAGCATGCGGGCACCGTACGTTTATCTAGAACCAATTTGGTCCGCAAGAGAGAAATGGAGATGCGTATGATCGCTAAGTTCGATTCCGCCCTCGTGCCATACGTTATCGAGCAGACGCCGCGCGGCGAGCGCAGCTACGATATCTATTCGCGCCTGCTCAACGACCGCATCATCTTCTTGGGCGAGGAGATCAACTCCGTCAGCGCCAACCTGGTCGTTGCCCAGCTGTTGCATCTTGAGAGCCAGGATGCCGAGAAGGATATCTCGCTCTACATCAATTCGCCCGGCGGCGAGGTCTACTCCGGCCTGGCGATTCTGGACACCATGAACTTCATCAAGCCGCAGGTCTCGACCATTTGCGTCGGTATGGCCGCATCCATGGCCGCTGTGCTGCTTTCGGCCGGCGCCAAGGGCAAGCGCTTCTGCCTGCCGCACTCCAAGGTCATGATTCACCAGCCCAGCGGCGGTGCCCAGGGCCAGCAGACCGAGATCGAGATCGTTGCCGAGGAGATCAAGAAGACTCGCCGCGAGCTCAACCAGATCCTGTCCGACGCCTCGGGCCAGCCCATCGAGAAGGTCCAGGCCGATACCGAGCGCGACAACTACCTGACCGCTTCCGAGGCCCTCGACTACGGTCTGATCGACCGTATCGTCACCTCGCGCGATCTCGCCGCGAAGGACGCCTAGGATGGCAGGAAACATGCAGGACAACTTTGACGAGAACGGCAACCCCATCCGCTGCTCCTTCTGCGGAAAAGAGCAGGGCCAGGTTCGTCGCCTCGTAAAGGGCCCGACCAACATCTTTATCTGTGACGAGTGCGTCGCCGCCTGTTCCGAGATTCTGGAAGAGTCGCTGGCTTCGGACTTTATGGACGCTGCCCGCAACGGCAAGCTGCCGGGCTTCCTCAACGACCACGGCCAGGCTGCATCCCAGCCCGCCGTGGACCCCGAGACCGAGGGCTTTGAGCTTGAGGACGACCGCCAGGTCATCACACATGTGCCGACGCCGCACGAGATCTATGACGAGCTTTCGGCCTATGTTATGGGCCAGGAGGACGCCAAGCGTGCCATGTCGGTTGCCGTGTACAACCATTACCGCCGCGTGATCGAGGGCGGTGCTGCGCTTTCGGCCTTTGATGACGGCTTGGACTCGCAGCTCGGCGATGATATGGACGAGGTGGAGCTCGCCAAGTCCAATATTTTGCTGCTCGGTCCCACTGGTACCGGTAAGACCCTGCTTGCCCAGACGCTCGCGCGCATCCTCGAGGTGCCGTTTGCGATCGCCGACGCCACCGCGCTTACCGAGGCCGGTTATGTGGGCGAGGACGTGGAGAACATCCTGCTCAAGCTCATCAACGCCGCCGATGGCGATATCGAGCGCGCGCAGGTTGGCATTATCTACGTGGACGAGATTGACAAGATCGCCCGCAAGGCCGAGAACCTCTCCATTACCCGCGATGTCTCGGGCGAGGGTGTTCAGCAGGCACTGCTTAAGATCCTTGAGGGCACGGTGGCAAGTGTTCCGCCCACCGGCGGCCGCAAGCATCCTCAGCAGGAGCTGCTGCAGATCGACACGACCAACATCCTGTTCATCTGCGGTGGTGCCTTTGTGGGTCTGGACAAGATCATCGCCGACCGCGTGGGCAACAAGGGCGTGGGCTTTAACTCCGAGATCGCCGGCCCCACCTCGGTCGACGAGAACGACCTGCTGCGCCAGGTGCTCCCGCAGGACCTCAACGCCTTTGGCATGATCCCCGAGTTTGTGGGACGTACGCCCGTCGTCACCCAGACGCAGGCGCTCGACGAGGACGACCTGGTGTCAATCCTGACCGAGCCCAAGAACGCCGTGGTGCGTCAGTACCGCAAGATGTTCCAGCTCGAGGACGTTGAGCTTGAGTTTGAGGATGCCGCCCTGCACGAGATCGCCCGCATGGCGCTCGCCCGCAAGACCGGCGCCCGCGGCCTGCGCTCCATCTGCGAGGACGTGCTGCAGCAGACGATGTTCGACCTCCCCAGCGAGGATGGCGTTTCCAAGGTCGTCGTGACCGAAGCCTCCGTAAAGGGCGAAGAACAGCCCCAACGCATCTACGGGTAAATAGTTTGAATCCAGGCCCCGCGGCAACCACCGCGGGGCCTGCCATTTAGGGACAGGTTTATTTTGGTAGGTTTTATATGGGCAAATGTCGTTTCCCCTGATAAAACCTACCAAAATAAACCTGTCCCTTTTCGGCAGGTATGCCTGTGCTATTCTGTGAGATTGTCAAGTTAGTACCTTCAGACTGAAGTAATCGATACCTAAGGCGTGTCCGCCTGCTTGGTTTTCGTAGATTCCGCACGAGCCGAAGAGCACTAAATGTGCTCTTCGTGCGAGCCAGGACCTGACCGAGCGAAAACCAAGCAGGCGGACACGCCGGCGGGACAGGGAGAGATATATGGAAGAAATGCCCAAGAACTACGATCCGTCGACCAACGAGCCGGCGATCCTGCAGAAGTGGCTCGACGGCGGCTACTACAAGCGCCGTGAGGGCGTGGGCGACTGCACCGTCACCATTCCGCCTCCCAACGTGACCGGCAAGCTCCACATGGGCCACGCTACCGACGACTCCATCCAGGACGCCATCGTCCGTATGGCTCGCATGCGCGGCAAGTCCACGCGCTGGGTGCTGGGCACCGACCACGCCGGTATCGCCACGCAGACTAAGGTCGACAAGAAGCTCAAGAGCGAGGGCATCAGCCGCCTGGAGATCGGCCGCGACAAGTTTGTCGACGCCTGCTGGGACTGGACCCACGAGTACGGTGGCATCATCGTTGAGCAGATCAAGCGCATGGGCTGCTCCGTCGACTTTGATAACGAACGCTTCACCATGGACGAGGATTACGCCCAGGCTGTTCGCAAGGTCTTCTGCGACTGGTATCACGACGGCCTGATCTACCGCGGTAAGCGCATCGTTAACTGGTGCCCCAACTGCACCACCGCCATCTCGGACGATGAGGCCGAGTACAAGGACGAGAAGGGCCATCTGTGGCACCTGCGCTATCCGCTGACCGAGCCGGTCAACGGCCAGGACTACATCGTCGTCGCTACCACGCGCCCCGAGACCATGCTCGGCGACACGGGCGTTGCCGTCTCCCCGAAGGACCCCGAGAAGGCCGCCTTCGTGGGCAAGACCGTCATGCTGCCGATCGTCAATCGCGAGATCCCCATCTTTGAGGATTGGCACGTCGACGCCAACTTCGGCTCCGGCTTCGTCAAGGTCACCCCTGCCCACGACCCCAACGACTACGCCATGGGTCAGGCCCACGACCTGCCGCAGATCAATATCTTCGATGAGCACGCGGTGGTCGTCGAAGGTTATGGCGAGTTCACCGGCATGACGCGCGACGAGTGTCGCGAGGCCGTCATCAAGTGGTTTGAGGAGCACGACCTGCTCGACCACGTCGAGGAGCACGACCACTCCGTCATGCACTGCTACCGTTGCGACGCCGCTCTGGAGCCGTGGCTGTCCGAGCAGTGGTTCGTCGCTGTCGACAAGCTCAAGGGGCCGGCGCTCGACGCCGTCAACTCCGGCAAGGTCACCTTCCACCCCGCGCGCTGGACGCAGACCTACACCACCTGGATGGAGAACCTTAAGGATTGGTGCATCAGCCGTCAGCTGTGGTGGGGCCACCGCATCCCCGTGTTCTACTGCGAGGACTGCGGCTGGGAGGACGCTCTGACCGAGGACACCGACGTGTGCCCCAAGTGCGGCGGCCATCATGTGCATCAGGACGAGAACGTGCTGGACACCTGGTTCAGCTCTCAGCTGTGGACTTTCGCCACGCAGGGCTGGCCGCAAAAGCCGGAGCTGCTCGAGGGTCATCACCCCACGACGGCGCTCGTCACCGCGCGCGACATCATCGCGCTGTGGGTCGCCCGCATGGTCATGAGCTCGCTGTACTTCCTGGATGAGGTGCCGTTTAAGGACGTCGTCATCTACCCGACGATTCTTGCCAAGGACGGAAGCCGTATGTCCAAGTCCAAGGGCAACGGCGTTGACCCCATGGACCTCATCGGTATGTACGGCGCCGACGCCATGCGCTACAACCTGCTCACGCTGTGCACCAACAACCAGGACGTCAAGTTCGACGCGAACATCGACAAGAAGACCAAGAAGCTTATCGACAGCCCGCGTACCGACCAGGCTAAGTCGTTTGTGACCAAGATCTGGAACGCAAGCCGCTTCCTGCTTATGAACATGGAAGGCTACACGCCCGGCGAGCCCGTCGTGGAGACGCCGGCAGACGCTTGGATGTTCAGCCGTCTGGCCAAGGCCGTCAAGATGGTCACCGAGGGCATCGAGAACTACACCTTTGGCGACATGGCTCGCGGCGTGCAGCAGTTCTTCTGGAACGAGGTTTGCGACTGGTACGTCGAGGTCACCAAGGCCCGCCTGAAGGGCGAGGGCCGTCTGCAGGCTCAGCGCAACCTGATCTTTGTGCTCGATACCTCCATTCGCCTGATGCACCCGCTCATGCCGTTTGTCACCGAGGAAATCTGGGACAACATGCCGGCGAGCGTGCTCGACCTGGACGCCGAGGGCAATGTGGATCGCGCCGAGGCACTCATGATCGCCAAGTGGCCCGAGCCCGCCGACTACGCCAAGTATGTCGACGAGGACGCCGAGCGCGCGTTTGAGCTGTGCCGCGCCGTTGTGTCCGCCGCCCGCGCCACGCGTTCGCGTTATCGCTTGAGCCCCAAGGCCGAGCTCGACGTGGTCGTGCGCGCCGGTGCCGAGGACATCGAGAAGCTCGAGAGCCTGCGCTCGACCATCGAGCCGCTGGCAAACACCGCCTCGCTGGTCATGGGTACCGACGTTGAGAAGCCGGCCGCGAGCATCGCCGTGGTCGACAGCGGCGTCGAGGTCTTTGTGGTGCTCGAGGGCAAGGTCGACCTTACGGCCGAGAAGGCGCGCCTGGAGAAGGAGATCGCCGCGGCCCAGAAGGAACTCGCCGGTTGCGAGAAGACGCTTGCCAACGAGGGCTTTGTGGCCAAGGCCGCGCCTGCGGTGGTCCAGAAGAAGAGGGACCGTGCAGCTGAGCTCAAGGAGATCCTGGCGGCGCTGACTGCTCAGGTTGCTGACTTCTCGTAGATCTTACTGAGGGGCGCGTCCCGACGCTTTGCTCGCTACTGCGAACAGTCCTGCGCAAGACGGACAGCACATTAAGTGCTGTCCTTTGCGTGCGGAACTTGTATCGAGCAAAGCGTCGGGCCGCTCCTAGTGCGGTTACGTGGTTGTTTGCATCTGGTGCGTTAGGGCCACTGGGTTGTGGCCTTGAATCTGCTGCAAGCGGATAAAGGCTGATATTGTCAACGCGAGGGGCTCATTCTTTTTGGTGGGCCTCTTTTTCTGTTATGGGGGACTTTGGGTTATGACTAAGCGTTCTGGGTCTTATGTCGTTCCTTTCTCGTTTGAGTTGCTTTCGTTTGATGAGGCTGTTGAGCTGGCTGCTGATACGGGGCGGATTTCTGGGGATGCTGGTCCTTTGCTTGAGACGGTTGTCGATATGCTTGATGAGCTGGGGCGTCCGGACGAGTATTTTGATTGCATTCAGGTTGCCGGTACCAATGGCAAGACTTCGACTACGCGTTTTTCGGCTGCTATCCTTCGAGGCGAGGGGCTCAGGACCGCGCTGTATACGTCGCCGCAGCTGGTGCGCTATCCCGAGCGTATGGAGGTCGATGGGTGCGTCGTAAGCGACGAGGCGTTTGCCCGTGGTGTTTCTGCCGCTGTTGAGGCGGGACATCGCGTGAATGCCCGTCGTGTGGCGGCGGGGGAGCGTGCCTATGCCATCACGCCGTTTGACCTGCTGACGGCTGCCGCACTTGTCGTGTTTGCCGAGGCTGCGGTTGATGTTGCTGTGCTCGAGGTCGGCATGGGCGGACGCTGGGACGCCACGAGTGCGACCGATCCCGTCGCCGTTGCTATTACGGGCATTGGGCTCGATCACACACACATTTTGGGCGATACGCTCGAGGCCATTTCGGGGGAGAAGGCTGCGGTTATTAAGCCTGGACGCCTGGTTGTTTTGGGCGAGGGTACGCACGAGGCGAGCGTTCAGCGCGTGATGGATGCACGTTGTCGCGCGTGCGGCATAGTGCCGCTGGTGGTGAACCATGCCACGACCAAGGTACCGGCATATGTGGGCGACACGGTTGAGTTTAGCTGCACCACGCCGCGTGCGATCTATACGTCTAGCATGGTCAAGCCGGCGTATCAGCCGCAGAATGCCGCGTGCGCGATTATGCTGTGCGAGGGGTATCTGGGTCGCGAGCTCGATCATGACAAGCTCGATTCGTCGCTTATGGGCTGTCCCACGCCGGGTCGCTTTGATGTGCTGGGAACCAATCCGCTCAAGCTGATCGACGCCTGTCATAACCCTCAGAGCTGCGAGAACTTTGTGAGCGCACTGGACGAGATCGATTCGTGCGTAGAGAATCGCCCCACGCTGCTGTGCGCCGCGCTGGCCGATAAGGACGTGGCGGGTATCGTTGACGTTCTGGTTCCGGCGTTCCCCCGCGTGGTCGTAACCCAGACCGATTCCGATCGCGCCTTGTCCGCACAGGAGCTTGCCTCCCTGGTGGACGCCGACAAGCTCGCGGGCGTGTACCCCAGCGTATCCGAGGCCCTCGCGGCTTTCGATGCCGCGGGCGAGCCTTTCGTAGCAGCCGGTACCATCACCCTAGCCGGCGAAGTAGCCGGCCTGCTCCGCTAACCCATCCCCTCATCAGTTGCGGTGAAATACGGACTGTTTTACAAGCCAGAGGCCTCAAACAGTCCGTATATCACCGCAACTCAAAAGCAGCCAATTTGGGACGGGGCTTTTTTGGCTGCTCTGTGCCCCGAGTTGACTCGCTCGCCACGAAATGGGCCTATCTACTACGTTTTACCGACTTCCCTTGACCATGCCGAGAATCGCGAAATTAAAACCGACGCTCCTATAAGTTGTCAAGAGGCAGTTTGCGGGAGCGCTCTCTCCAATTCGCACAGGAGCTCGTAATACCTCCTCTCCAGTTTCGTCGACCGCCGTTTCCCCCGTTCCAAGTGCCCGAGTGTGGCTGCGGACAGGCCGAGCTCCGCGGCGGCTTTCTTCTGAGTCACCCGCATCGCC
>JAXJIO010000029.1:0-35311 GCA_036298675.1 Collinsella sp.
CAGAAGAAAGCCGCCGCGGAGCTCGGCCTGTCCGCAGCCACACTCGGGCACTTGGAACGGGGGAAACGGCGGTCGACGAAACTGGAGAGGAGGCATTACGAGCTCCTGTGCGAATTGGAGAGAGCGCTCCCGCAAACTGCCTCTTGACAACTTATAGGAGCGTCGGTTTTGTTGAGGCAAATATGTTGGGTGCTCAGCATTTCCAAAAAAGTCTACTCACTTAACCAGCGGGCAGCCAAATGATTATTTAGTCCCCGTCCCAGAAAAATCAATTAGAGGGCAGAAGGGCAAAAGTAGTCAAAAAAGCCCCGTCCCAAATTCGCTACCCTTTGCAACGATTATTCGCCCGGGTTGATGTTCGCATAGAACTCGGCCCCGTCGTCCAGGCGCAGGATGCCCACGCGGCCGAACTCGGAACCGGTGGCCGCCGCGCAGTCGATGTCGATGCGGTCGGGCACGCCGGCGGTATCCTCGCCGCCCAGGCGCACAATCTGTCCGCGCCCCGACTCCTCGTCAAGTCCCGCCAGGCCGCCTACCTCGCAATAACGCCCGAGCGACACCGTGGGCGTGTGACCGCTCACCACGACCGGACCCTTGCCCTCGGCAGATAGCAGCCCCGTCGGGGCATCCCAATAGCCATGGCGAATCCACAGCAAGTCATCGGACGACTGCACGGCGAGCATTTGCTGCAGCAACTCGTTATCGGCATCAACCGCTCCCCTGCCGTCGGCGCAATCGACACCATGCTCAAGCAAAAACGCACGCGCCGCCTCGGTCTGAATGCCGGCGTGCACCAGCAGATACGGTCGCTCGGCAGTCTCTGCCACCGCATAGAGCGGCAGAGCAGCAGCCCAGCGTACCAGCTCCTCGTATGCCTCAAACTCCATTTCGTTGAGCTGCTCGCGAGTCGTCCAGCCACCGTTGATATCCCATGTCTCGGCATCGAGCGGGTCCTGGCCAATAATGGCATCGAGCATAATCTGCTCGTGGTTACCCTTGAGCACGCGCGCGTTGGGCAGCGATCGCACCAGTTTAATAACGCCGACCGGATCGGGACCGCGGTCGATCATGTCGCCCAGCACGTACAGCGTATCTTCGGACGCCAGCGAAATCTTGGACAGGGCCTCGTCAAGCGCACGCACGTGTCCGTGAGCATCAGATGTCACATAGATCGCCATGGTACGCCTTTCCTCGCCTTACCTTTAAAGCTCTGTCGTCGCAACTCAAAACTTCAAGTTAAACTTAAACGTTATCCATTGTACTCCGTTGCGGTAAAGCTGAAAAGTAGGTACGAGCCGCCGCCAATGGTCTAGAAAAACGGCGCCGCCTGTGACGATATCGCGAACGCCCTCCGTTCAACCCATAAACCCACCACCTTTGGGTACAAATAACCGAAGACAGCTGACCGTGCCACGCCAACCACCCAGGAGCGGACACTATCCATGAACCAGATACTTCTTTTTATCGGCCTCGTCATCATTTTGTGCCTGACCATCAAACCCGTCGGGAAAAAACTCCCCTTCCCCACCCTGCTCATCTTTATCGCGCTGGGCATGCTGCTGGGCGTCAATGGGCCGGCGCACATCGACTTTAGCGACTACGCGCTCACCGAAACCGTCTGCAGCACGGCGCTGTTGTTCATCATGTTCTACGGCGGCTTTAACACCAACATCGACCGCGCCAAGCCCGTCGCAGTACCCGCAGTGCTGCTGAGCACGCTCGGCGTCATCGCCACTGCCAGCATCGCGGGCGCCTTTGCGCACTTCGCACTGGGCTTCGACTGGATCGGCGGCCTGCTGCTGGGCTCGGTCGTGGCGTCGACCGACGCGGCCAGCGTCTTTAGCGTGCTGCGCGAGCACAACCTGTCGCTAAAGGGCGGCACCGACTCGCTGCTCGAGGTCGAATCGGGCTCCAACGACCCCGTCGCCTACATGCTCACCGCAGTACTCGCCACCCTAGCGGCCGGCGGCGACATCGACATTCCCGTGCTGCTGGCCAAGCAGATCATCCTGGGCGTGGGGCTGGGCCTTGCCATCGGCTGGACATCCAGCCGTCTGATTGAACGCGCACACGCAACGGCGGAGGGCGCGCAGACTATCTTTTTGTTCGCCGTGGCAATCGTCGCCTACGCGCTGCCGAGCTACCTGGGCGGCAACGGCTTTTTGGCCGTATACCTGGCAGGCATTGTGCTGGGTGCCAGCGACATCACCGGCAAGGTCGAGATGGCGCACTTTTTTGACACCCTCACCGAGATGGCCGAGATGACCATCTTCTTTTTGCTCGGCCTGCTCGTGACGCCCGCACGTCTGCCGCAAATGCTGTTGCCAGGCCTGGCGCTCATGGCGTTTATGCTCTTTGTGAGCCGCCCCATCGCCGTCGGCCTGCTGCTAGCGCCCTTTAAGACGAGCCCCCGCCAGGTCGCGCTCGTAAGCTGGGCGGGCCTGCGCGGCGCGGCTTCGGTCGTGTTTAGCCTCTTTGCCGTGGTGGCCGGTGTCCCCGGCGGTCACGACCTGTTTGACCTGGTCTTTGTGATTGCCGTGTCGAGCATTGTGGTGCAGGGCTCACTGCTACCGGCGGTGGCAATGAAGCTCGACATGATCGACGCGGAAGGCGACGTGCGCCGTACGTTTAACGATTACCGCGACGAGGACGGCATGTCGTTTGTCAAGCTCAAGGTGGGCGCGGACCATCCGTTTGCCGGGCGCTCGCTCGCCGATATTGGCAGCGCAACGGACATGCTGGTGGTCCTGGTGCTGCGCGACGGTACGCACCCGGTGCTGCCCAACGGCGATACCGTAATTGAAGAAGGCGACCTTCTGGTGATGGCCGCGCCGACGTTTGAAGAGCGTGCCGAGGTTACGCTGCGTGAGGTCACCGTGACACCCCACGGCCGCTTAGCTGGACAGCGCCTGCGCGATGTGCCGCAAGGCAAGCACCCGTTTATCGTGGTGATGCTCAAGCGCGACGGCCAAACGATCATCCCCGACGGCAACACCCTCATATACGCTGGCGACGAAGCCGTCATTGCCACGCTAGCGTCGTAGCGGCCAGGGGGTTGCCATCCCAAATTGGCTACATTTGAGCATCAATCGCCCCGGCTGGAGTCTCGTTGCGGACAATTAACGTCTCTCAAAACTAAGTGAGTAGACTTTTGTCGAATCGCCGACCACGTCACCAAAGCACAAGTCTGTGACCTGCGGGTTTGTTGAGGCAAATATGTCGGGTGCTCAGGATTTCCAATAAAGCCTACTCACTTAGCCAGCTAGCAGTCAAAATAGAACGGTCGCGAGCTCGTTAGACTCCATTGCGACGGCTTGTCTTGCACTTTCGCGCAGCTGCGGGCGCAGACGCCCCGTCCCAAATTAGCCACTCTAGTCATCGTCGACGGCAAAGTCGCGGAGGTCGAGGCCTTCGCGTTCGGCTCGGGCTAGGAGCTCTTGGGGCGACTCGTCCTCGATATCCATCACGTCGAGCATGGCAGCCGGAAAGCCCACGCCTGCCGCACTCCCTGCGCAATCGAGCAGGCTCTCGCGCAGCTGGTCTACATCAACTTCGATCTTCATGGTGCAACCTCCTACCTTACGCAGCATTCGCATAAGCCGCACACCCTAAAGGAGTAAAAGCAGACCGATAGGGCTTTGGCTTGCGCTTTTGCGTGCCGTACCGTACCGTTGAGCTTCGTTTTGCACAAGAGCCATGATAAAGCGGCCGAGCGACATTGGGATTGTGACAAAGGGGCCGTCCCTTTGTCACAATCATTCGCAGAGTTAGGCAAGTTTAGGAGCGTTTGCAATTACGTCGGCAATCGCCTCTATGCCCTCTCCCTGGCCCAGAATGAAGCACTTCCAGTCGATGTCTTGGGTATGCGCAAACTCATCGGCGCGCGAAGCGCTAAAGAGCATTACGCGGCTCTTCTTCCACAGCAGGGCGGGATGCAGCTTAAAGTCGGTACTCTCAATACAAACCACCGCGTCTTTGCGAGGCATCTCTAGCTTGCTGCTCTTGACCAACTCTTTCAACTTTTGGATGTCGGTAATCTCCTTACCCACAGAACAGCTGTTGAGCAGGTCCTTCCACACGTGAAAATACGGCTTGCCTTCATAGGAAGCCCCTTCAGCCACGACGGATGTCGATAGGCCGGTAGGCCGCTTAGCAACTGCATGTCTAACCTTGGGAGCCGCCTTGGCAGAATCGTCCGCAGGCTTCTCATCGATGCCCAAAACCTGAGCAACGTAGTCGTCATTGCCCAGGAAGTACTCCTCGACCACGTCCCATCGCTCGGAATCGCTCATCGTGGAGCGGAAGAAGCCCCTAATAACCTTGGACGAATACTCGTGACGATCGTTAAGCTCGCGCAACACGCCGTTGGAATACCTGCTGTCCGAAGCGAGCGCCTTAATCTTCGAAGCATCATTAAGACGAATGAAGATTTCCGGATTGTCGCCGCCCTTTACCGTGTACGTGGCAAGCTTGAGAATCTCCAGGATCTCGGCCAGCGCATAGCGAGCGTCAAGCGCCTTGTTGTCCAGATAGCGTCTACAATGCTTGCTACCCTCGGGAGGCTGCAACCTTCCAAGCGTCTGGGTCAGATTGCTCATGGCCGCCTGAAGCTCGCGCCCGATTACGCCATAGCGAACATCCTGCGCGCGGCTATAGGTATTCCTCGAAGACCTATTGAATCGTTTGATGCACTTAAAGGACCGGTCGGATCCAAAGTGCCCGCCACTATCGACCGGGCGGACAAACGCATTCAACAGCGCAGACGGCTTCTTAACCTCCAGAGACGTCCCCTCAAGCTGATGGGTAAGCTCTTTCGTAAACTCCTTCTCCGAAAAATCGCCCTCACGCGCTAAGCCCATAAACGTCTTGTGCAGCGCCTCGGCAAATGCAGACAGCGTCGACGTCGCCTCATCAAACGGCATGGAGTAATTAATGTCGAGCGCCAGGCGGTTCGAAAGCGCGGGCTCCCCCGTCGGCGAACAAATCTTGCCCGTGAACAGCTGGCGCTTAAAATCGGCAAAGGTCAGGTTGCTAAACTCGTTGGCCCACATGTCACCAACGTTGAGCTCATAGATTGCACCCATGTCCGAGATCTTGACGGCATGCTGTCCCGCGCGATTCTCGTAACGTGTATGGGCCTCGCTAATCTTTCGCAAATACTTACCGTAGGACGCAGTAAAGCTACGTTCGGCAGCCTGCTCAATGCAAACAACTGCTTGGTATACGACACCTTGGGGCGAACGACGATAACCGGGAAGTTGAACTTATCCTCAAGGTCGCGCGAGATCATCATCAGGGCCGATTTAACGCGATTGGTCTTACGGTCCTCATCCTTCTCGTTCGTAAACAGGTAGGAGAACGTATTGGGCGATACCAGGAAGTTCTGGCTGCGGTCTTTTTGCGGCGCAGAAGCATAGACCTCGTACAGCTTGGCCATAATCTCTTTGAGCTGCCACTGGCTAAACTTCGATAACGCATACAGCGTCTCGGAATAGCGAACGTCCTGCATAAAGAAGTCGATGCAGGCCTTGGCCCCCAAGCCGCGCTTGCGACCGCCACGACCAATTTCCTGAATATAGTCGGACAGATTGCCCGTCGGGGCGTAGTGGTACACGGCATCGATGTCATCGATATCGATGCCCATGCCAAACGCCTTGGTGCTCACAAGCACCCTGCAGCTGCCCGACGCAAACGCGTCTTGAACGATCTTCTTGTACGCGGCATCTTTGCCGCCGTGATAGCCCAAGACCTTGGAATTAGAAACGCTGCGTTGATCGATGATCGCATTGACATGACTCTGATATGGGCAATAGACAATGGCATGGCGGTTGTCGCGCACAGCCTTATCAATCCACTGCTCGGCGAGGTCGGTTTTTACCTCTTCGATGGGACCGGGCAGCTCGCTTTTACTTCTCCAGACAATATCGAAGGAGATGTCGTTACGACGAGGGTTGCCCAGGAACGTCTTGCAGTTGCCAAGCTCCAGGTCGGCAACCGTATGCGAAACGACATCATCGCGTCCGCCGTAAACAGCCGTGGCGGTAAGGCAGAAGATCGGAAAGCTCATACCGTTTTTGCGAAGCTTAGACAGATACGGTCCCAGATACCAGTAGTCCGGGCGGAAATCTTTACCCCAAGAGGTAACAGTGTGGACCTCGTCAATGACGACAAGACCGAGCTCGCGGCCGTTGAGAATTGCCTGGATCGAGGACTCCAGCAAGAGTTCCGGAGACAGGTAGATGATGGAGGCCTCGCCGCTTTTAACGCGGTCGAGGGATTCAAGACGCTCGCCATAGGGAATGTCCGAGTTAATGGCAACGACATTCTTAACGCCACGTTTCCGCAAGTTAGCGACCTGGTCGATCATTAGGGCCTTCAGCGGCTCAATAACCAGCGTGACCAGCTGATATTTCCGAGCAAGATACAGCGCCGGAATCTGGAACAGAATGGACTTGCCCGCACCCGTGGGCGCCGTTACAAACACATTCCTGTAATCGACGGAGCCCGCATGGGCAGCCTCGGCCTGCTTTACGACAAACTCAGAGATAGCACCCTGAGACACCGTTTCCATCTCGTTGTCAAAGTCGGGATTCTTGTAAAAACGAAGATTCCTAAACGAGGCGTCCTTGCCCCAGTAATGCTGAAGCACCGAAAGCAGGCGGCCCGACTCCTCGACCTTTTCCTCTTGGTCTTGCTGTGCCACAAAGGAAACGGATAGACCCAGCACATGGGTAACAGAAGCGACCGCCTCCAGAGCGGACCTATAGCTCTCAAGTTCCCGAGCGTTCACCAAAACACAGGCAGGACCAGCCGTGCCATCTAGCAAGCCCAGACGGTATTCCAAAAACGCAGCCGACGAAACAGGGACGACGCCCCCAGAAATTGCCGAAGCATCACCCAGTGCAAAAGAAGCACGGTCAAACAGATCGATAACTTCCCACTCAGAAAACTCATCCGGAATGATCGGCGTTACAAGATGCGCACTTCCAACCCTTACCGACTTGGCGTAGTACTTAGAAAGTCCCGTTGTATCGGGTGTCATATCGTCAAAAGATGACTCAAAGTCATTGAGCAGATCCGGGTCAACGGGAGAAGGAACGCCCTCACCATCAAGGAACAGGTTGTTCCGCACGACAACGATCTTGCCATCGAACAGCTCGTTAATCGTCCCGCGCAGCTCTAGAAGCTGCTCAAACAACATCAAAACTGGACCATCCGCCGAAAGAATTTGAGCCACGGCCGTCCTCTTTTGCCGAACAAATTCGGACGGAGAAAAGAACGGGGCTGATTCGTCAGCAACGACGCCGGGGATTGAATACTCATTGCATGCCAGGGTTTTGGCAAGACGAGAGGTCAGTCCGCAAAAAGCATAGATGGATGGTTGCGAACAGCCCTCCAAAAGCTCGTCGATTCTATTACCAAGGGCAAACCCATTACCGTTATAGCGCTCTGCCATTATCTCCTCCTCCAACCAAATACTGCTTCAACTTAGCCCACTGACCGCTCGCATTTGTTGAGCAACAAATGCGAGCGGTCAGTATTAGGCTGTGACCGTAAAAATCGAAGGCTTGATGCCCTCGACGAGCGCCTGTTCGCCGTGACCAAGAACTTCCTGGCGCTTGGTGAGCCGGTAGACGCACCAGCGGAAGAAGAACC
The DNA here is from genome assembly GCA_036298675.1 of Collinsella sp. Lineage (GTDB taxonomy): Bacteria > Actinomycetota > Coriobacteriia > Coriobacteriales > Coriobacteriaceae > Collinsella. The sequence goes on from JAXJIO010000029.1 coordinate 7,657, forward strand.
GCAAATGAAGGCACCCTCGGCTGTGCCAAAGACGCCTGGAACCGGCGCAAATGGCGATGCGAACATCTTCGGCATGGGACGCGGGTAGCGGCTAAAGCCCCAGCTCGCCGATGACCCGCCTCATAGTGGGTGCCCATTCAAGTTGTTGGTCGATGAAGCCGGGCCAAGCGGCCTCGTTGTCCTTGATCTTGCAGCCGTCCTTGTAGAAGCGAAGGCCCGACGCCTTCTTGGCGTCGAAGGGCGTGGCGGAAAGGCCGAGGCGTTCCTCGAACAGAACGGCATTGTCGATAGCCTTGTGGCCGATTTCCTTGTCGTCGGGCACGTAGAACTCAATGCCAATGCGGCCGTGCAGCCCGTCTACCTAACCAAAAACGGGTCGGCATCGCTTGTCGTCATGGATGCCGAGGCCTATGACGAGCAGACGAGCGCACTAACCGCCATTCAGGAGCGCGAAGAACGCATCCAGCGAGCCATCACGCGTGGCTACGACGACTTAGTGAACGGTCGCGTGCGGCCTTGGAAACAGGCCAAGGCAGATGCAGATCGCATCAGGGCAGCTCGCCATGAAATTGGATAACGCAGACGTCGAGTTCTACTCAGAGCTCGACGAACTTGATGAGCCTTTTGATGTTGTCATGACTGACGAGGCACTCTATGCCTATGCCGAGATTCCTTCGAAGCGAGTCTACGCCAGAATCGGCAACCTCATCGACTTTCTAGCCGAGCATCCTTATTTTGGAGAAGAATACAGCCCCTACTATCAGGCGGCCTTTCCGCCCATTGACTGCAGGGTCTTCTTTTGCGCGCACTACGGCGTGTACTACCACGTGGATGTTGAGCAGCGAAACATCAGCATCCTGGCAATCGAGGACCATCGAAAGAACCCTTTGAGTAGATTCAAACTACTCAAGTAGCCTCCCCCATGTAACCATCCTGTAAATCATAGCGGCGCAGTCGAGTTTTACCGTGATGCGGTCGCGCCTGGCGCTCCACTGTGCTAAAGTATCCCGAACGTTCAAACGACTACGAGGGGGAACTAGAAGATGGCACGTGTGCACAACTTCTCAGCTGGCCCGGCCGCGCTGCCTACAAGCGTACTCGCCGAGATCGCCGACGAGATGATGGACTACCGCGGTTGCGGCATGTCCGTGCTCGAGATGAGCCATCGATCTAGCATGTACCAGCAGATCATCGACGACGCCGAGGCAACCCTGCGCCGCCTGCTGAGCATCCCCGACAACTACCGTGTCCTGTTTTTGCAGGGCGGCGCCACGCTGCAGTTTGCGGGCATCCCCATGAACCTCATGCGCCGCGGTCGCGCCGGCTACGTCGTGACCGGCAACTTTGCCAACAAGGCGTACAAGGAGGCCACCAAGTACGGCGAGGCCGTGCTGCTCGCGAGCTCCGAGGACACCAATTTCGACCGCATACCCACCATGGCCGACATCAACGCGCGCATTGCCGCCGAGGCCGCGGGCGACGGGCTCGACTACGTCTACATCTGCCAGAACAACACCATCTTTGGCACCATGTACCACGAGCTGCCCAACTGCGGCGACGTACCGCTGGTCGCCGATGTCTCGAGTTGCTTTCTGTCGCAGCCGCTCGACGTCGAGCGCTACGGGCTCATTTACGCCGGCGCGCAGAAAAACGCCGGCGCCGCGGGCGTGACCGTGGTCATCGTGCGCGACGACCTCATCGCAGATGGCTCCGCCTTTGCGCAGACGCCGCAGTACATGGACCTCAAGGCCCAGGCCGCCAAGGGCTCCATGCTCAACACGCCCAACACCTTTGGCATCTACGTGTGCGGCAAGGTGTTCCACTGGGTCGAGGAGACCGGCGGACTTACCGCCATGGCCGAGCGCAACTGGGCCAAGGCCAACCTGCTCTATGACCTGCTCGAGAGCAGCAAACTATTCCACGGCACCGCGCAGACAGACAGTCGCTCCATCGCCAACGTCACCTTCCGCACCGGCGATGCCGACCTCGACGCCGCCTTTGTCGCAGGCGCGGCCGAGCACCAGATTCAAAACGTCAAGGGCCATCGCCTAGTGGGCGGCATGCGCGCCAGCGTCTACAACGCCGTAACCATGGAAGACGTGCGGGCACTGGCCTCGTTCATGAAGGACTTCGAAGCGCAGCATAGTTTGAGCCCGCGATCTAACTAGCCCGCAGCACGCGGGCCGACCAGCCACCTCAGACCACCCTGTTTAGATAAAAACCTGCTAAGGAGTTTTCCATGCGTAAGATAAAGACCATCGACGACATCACCAAGGACGGCAAAGTTGAGTTTGGCGAGGGCTACGAGTTTGTGGGCACCGCCGAGGAGGCCGACGCCATCCTGATGCGCTCGACCGACCTGCACGGCTACGAGCTGCCCGAGGGCATCCGCGCCATCGCCCGCTGCGGCGCCGGCGTCAACAACATCCCCGTCGAGGAGTACGCCAAAAAGGGCGTCGTCGTCTTTAACTCCCCCGGCGCCAACAGCAACGCCGTCAAGGAGCTCGTCCTGGGCATGCTGGTGCTCTCGAGCCGCGGCGTGGTGCAGTCGATGAACTGGGTGCGCGACAACGCCGACGACCCCGAGATCCAGGTCGATGCCGAAAAAGCCAAGAAGGCCTTTGTGGGCCGCGAGCTCAAGGGCAAGCGCATCGGCGTCATCGGCCTGGGCAACGTAGGCTCCAAGGTCGCCAACGCCTGTGTCGACCTGGGCATGGACGTTTACGGCTACGATCCGTTCATTTCCGTCGAGCACGCGTGGGTGCTGAGCCGCGAGGTGCAGCGCGTGGGCACGCTCGAGGATCTGTGCCGCGGCTGCGACTACCTCACCGTGCACGTGCCCAGCAAGGCCGATACCATCGGCATGATCAGCACCGAGCAGATCGACCTGCTGGCCCCGGACGCCGTGCTCATCAACTACGCGCGCGAGACCATCATTGACGAGGACGCCGTCGACGCCGCCCTGCGCGCGGGCAAGCTCAGCTGGTTTAGCTGCGACTTTGCCACGCCCAAGACCGTCAAGATGCCCAACACGTTTATCACCACGCATTCGGGCGCCGGCACCGGCGAAGCCGAAGCCAACTGCGCCGACATGGCCATCAGCGAGCTCAAGGATTACCTGGAAAACGGCAACATCGCGCACAGCGTCAACTACCCCGCCTGCAGCATGGGCAAGGCGCGCGCCGCGAGCCGCATCGCCTGCCTGCACGCCAACGTGCCCAACATGATCGGCCAGATCACGGCGATCCTGGCCAAGGACAACGCCAACGTGCAGCGCATGACCAACGAGTCTGCCGGCGAGAACGCCTACACCATGTTCGACACCGACGAGCACCTGGACAGCAGCACGATTGAGGCGCTTAAGCAGATTCCGTCGATGTATCGCGTGCGCGTGATCAAGTAGCGTCGGCGCCAAGCCTGCCAGACAGGCCATGAAGCCCATTCGGCCCCCGTTTTCACGAAACGGGGGCCGATTTCGTTGCTCCGGACGACTTTAGAAATGATACCCAGAACAAGTTTTTTCGGATAATCGACAGTAAGACCCAAATCACCAAGCGCACCCCTTTTGATAAACAACTTTATCAGGGACTTTAGTGGGTAATAATCGATTTCTATATGCCGAATGTAAGTTGACTGTCCATTTTCCGAAACAACTTATTCTAGATAGCATTTTTAATGCCCTTCCAAGGCGAAACTGAAGCCTTTTTGCGACCAGAACTCTAGCTCGCGCTACCGTTTACCCACCGCGCGACTACATTCCCGCCCAATCGATAAAAATCTCTTCACGAAGCCGCCGTTCGAGCTCCTGCTGCCGAGGCGTCTTGTCTTTCAGTGGCGCATCGAGATAGGACATAATGAGCTCCATCACCACGCGGAAGGCATCAGAGTCGGCCAGCTGGCCATAGGTCATCAGAACGACGGGATATCCCATCGCTTGCAGCGCCGTCGTTCGATCGGAGTCCGAGATCTTGGATTCAATGGATCCATGAATGGCTTTACCTTGGCATTCAACCAGGCACTCTCGGCTGCCGTCCTTATTTGCCAGCAGGATATCGGCATAGCGCCTATCAAGCCCCGAAATCAGACGGGCACTGCGCGTCATACGAATCTCAACGTTATTGGTAAGGCGCAGCCCTTCGCCGCCGCGCAACCTCGTAAGGCCAAACAGCATCGAAGCCTGGACCTCAAGCGGCGATGCCGCCACCCCCGTAATGCATTTCGCGGCACGTGTGAACGATTTAGCACCGCGGAGCCCCGGGATCTTATCGACGTACTCTGTAAGTTCAGAGAACTCGATCAAGGGCGGTCGTTTCCACAGGTCCGTTGGATTCCCCGAGACATCCTTTACATTTTCCCAACCCAACCGTGCGTCACCCCACCGGTCCCCATATGCCTGCACAAGTGCCGACTTTACCTGAGGCGCAATCTTGCACACGGCAAAGGTGCCGCACATCTCATACATGCACATGATCAGACGCTCGTTTGAGACCGAGAAAGCCAGGGTCAGCAGGGTAAAGAGCGGGGACGCGACATCGAGGCCAAACTCTGTCTGCCGCACGGAGCCAAACGGCCTCTCCCCGTTCCAAACATGCCTGACAATGCGATCGCCCTTACGCCCGCAGCCGCCCTGCGACAACACGTGTAACGGGGTGCCCAGGAAATGCTTGACGAGGGGATGCTCACAAAGATGCTCCCTGCGCGGATCGTCCGCAGAATCGGGCAGGTCCGGCATTATCGCCAAGACCTGTGGAGGTATCCGGTGATACCGAAAGGCAGATATGTCGCACAGCATGTCGTCCATGAAGGGTACGTACCCACCGCGTCGTTTGTAAACCCGCCTGGACGGCAAACGCGCTGGCTCGGCCTGCGAACGGTAAATACCGCTGCGCGCACGCCGCAGATCTCTCAGGAGGCTTACAATCGGTTTGGAAAGCAGACTGATTGTGAGGTTGCATATGGTTGATGAGGACTTTGCCTGGCGGCTTGCGCAGGAGCTCGTGCGGATCGACAGCTCAGACCCGGGCGCGTATGAGGATGAAATTGAGCGGTATATCAAAGCGCTGGTTGAGGCTCAGCTGGAGCGGTTGAGTCGTCCGGTACTCCATGCCGTGCAGATCGAGGAACTCGAGGTGCTGCCCGGGCGCCGCAACCTTAAAGTCGCCGTGCCGGGCCAAAGCGACGAGCCGCGGCTGGTCTATATCTGCCACATGGATACCGTCACCTTGGGTGATGGCTGGGACGCAAACACGCCGCCGCTCGGGGCGGTTGTACGCAACGACAAACTCTATGGCCGGGGCGCCTGCGACATGAAGGGTGGCCTGGCCTGCGCCATTGCCGCACTGGTCCATACGCTCGAGCGCGTGGCGGCGGATGGCGCGCTGCCACGCCGCGGCTTTTCGCTCATCTGCTCGGTCGACGAGGAAGACTTCATTCGCGGCTCAGAGGCCGCGATCGATGCTGGCTGGGTCGGCTCGCGCGAATGGGTGCTGGACACCGAACCCACCGACGGACAGATCCAGGTGGCGCACAAGGGGCGTACGTGGTTCGAGATCGAGATGGCCGGCGTCACGGCTCATGCAAGCCAGCCTTGGAAGGGCACCGACGCCGTCGCCGCCATGGCCGAGGTCGTGTGCTCGCTTCGTCGCACGTTTGCGACGCTGCCCGTGCATGATGAGCTGGGTCCTTCGACCATCACGTTTGGACAGATAGAGGGCGGCTATCGCCCCTATGTCGTGCCCGACCACGCCAAGGTCTGGGTCGACATGCGCCTGACACCGCCGACCGACACGACCGCCGCGATCAACATGGTCGAGCAGGCCATTGCCGCCGCCGAGGACGCCGTTCCCGGTTGCCATGGCAGCTACACCGTGACGGGCGACCGACCCGCCATCGAGCGCGACCCGAGCTCTCCCCTTCTAGCAGCGCTCAAGCGTGCCGCCGATGGCGTGACGGACGCGGACACGACCGTCGGCTTCTTTACCGGCTACACCGATACCGCCGTCATTGCCGGCAAGACAGGCAACCGCAATTGTATGAGCTACGGCCCCGGCTCGTTGGCGCTCGCGCACAAGCCCAACGAGTATGTGCCCCATGCCGATATCGTTCGCTGCCAAAACGTGCTCATCGCGCTCGCCGATAACGTGCTCTGGGACGCGAATGGACAAGTTGGGGCATAATAAGCCGCGAACAAACCGACTCGCGCGTTAGGACCGCCCATGAAAGCACTTCCGTTTCCCTGCATCCGCCCGGCTCAGGACCGTGTGCTCGAGGCGCTGCCTGCGATGGGCGGTATCCTGAGCGGCAACGACGCCCTGCGCGGCGCCATTGCTGACGGCCTAATGCTCAAGGATCCAGGCGCGGCGTATTACGTGTACGAATGCTCGGGCGAGCCGGGTCGCGCGACGGGTGTCGTGGCGATTTGCCCGGTTAACGTACTGACGGGTAGCGACGAGGCTGCCGCTAAGAGCGTCGACGCACTCGCCGCCGCGCGCGCGATCGCCGAGCTTAAGGTGCAGCCCCGCCCTGTAACGCTCGCCTACGAAGCCTCGCCCGTCATGGATATCATCCTTGGCGCCGCCAAAGAAGGAGCGTCGCTTTATGCCGTCACCGACCCCACCGGCATTACGCATCGCGTATGGGAGGTCAAGCGCGAGGACGCCGTCGGAGCCATCCGTGCCATGCTCGATCAGGCGCCCGAGCCGGTACTGGCCGACGACCCGGCCTATGCCGCCGCTCTCGCTGGAGCGTCGCAGCTCCTGGCCGACGAGGCCCGCGCTGTCGGAACGTATACGGGCAAGGAGCCGTTCAACTTTACCGTAGTCGTGCTCTTCCCCGCCGCTCAGGTCAGCGGCGCCGCGCCGCAGGTCCCGACGGGGCTGCTCACCCACCAGATTGCGCGGTTCTAGAGGGCTCAGGCGCTCAGCACAAAACTCGGCACCCAAACACACAAGAGGCGGAGATGCAGCGTCATCGTCTGCGTCCCCGCCCCTTTTTATCGCGCAACCATATTGGCGAGCAGCACCGCTGCGCCCGCTTCCGCGCTCGCGCTACCCGCGCTGCGGGCCGGCTGCCGCCACGAGCGGCTCAAGCCCCAGCTCGCGCGCGTAGTCTTCCTGCGTAAAGATCTCAACCAGTTCAAACGTATCGGTCGTATCGTCAAACACGAAATGCAGCACCGAACAGTTGCCCGGCACGCGCTCGCGCTCGTCGGCCGCCGCTCCCCTCACGTGGTCCAAAAACTCCTTGATGGCCGATCCGTGGCTCACCGCAAGTACGCAGGTGTGATCAGGCTTCTGCATGAGCTCGGTCAGCGTCGCCACCATGCGCTTACGCACCTGCATCTGGCCCTCGCCGCCAAACTGACGATAGAAATCGCGCCACGGGCGCTCGGGCATAAGCATCACGCGCTCGGCCTCAAAGTCGCCAAAGAACCATTCGCGCAGGCCGTCCAGGCGCTCGTACGCCAAGCCCGGCCACAAGTTGGCGATAGTCTGCTCGGTGCGATGAAGTGTGGAGGTGTAGGCATGATCGGGTTCAATGCCGCGCGCACGTAAGAACATGCCGGCACGTGCCGCCTGGTCGCATCCCAGCTGCGTGAGCGGCGAGTCACTCCAACCCTGAATAATGCGCTTAAGGTTGAATATTGTCTGCCCATGACGAACCAGATACAGGTCTTTATTCATAGGGGTCCTTTCGTTCGTTACCAATCAAGGAGCGAAAACGCACCGTCGCAATAGTCAAAATGAAGCACGGCACCGTTGTCGGGTAGCTCTCCCCCGCCAGTCACATACTCAAGAAACTCCTGGCAGGAAGAGCCGTGGGAGACTGCCAGCACACAGTCGTGCTGCGGCCTGGCCATGATGTGGGACAGCGCCGCGACCATGCGCGACTGGAGCTCGCCTTCAGACTCGCCACCAAAGGCCACCGGATAATCGCCCCAGGGCTGCGGCGGCATCTCGCGATTTGATGTACCCTCCAGCGAGCCCAAATGCCACTCGCGCAGGTCATCGACCAGCTCTATCGAGCGGCCCTCACCAGCAATTAGCTCAGCCGTATGCCGCGCCCGGCCCAACGGCGAGGAATACACACGGTCAAAGGTCACGCCACGCGCCTCAAACGCCGCGCGCGTCGCCAGCGCCTGCTCGCGCCCGCGCGCCGTAAGCGGCGAATCGTGCCCACCCTGCAAAATGTTCTGCACATTGAGCTCAGTCTGCCCATGCCGCACCAAATACAAATCTGCCACACGTCCTCCCCTCGCACCACCGCAAAGGGGACAGGTACCTTTGTGGTGGTTTACCGCCGGATCACACCGCGGTGACGCTCAGCTACACCAGTACGTCGGCAAGCGGGCGCTTGGGTACGTGGTGCACCTGCGCCTCGTCGCGCCAGTAATTAATTGAGCCGTCGGGGTTGGAATCGATCGCATCAATCACCTGCGTCTCGGCCGGAACGCCAAACGCCATGATCAGCTTGAGCTCATACTTGTCGCTATCGAGCCCCATGGCATCGATCGCGTGGGGCGTAAAGGCCTTGAACATGCAGGCAGCCACCTCGGGCGTGGCGCTGCGGGCGGCGAGCATCATCGTCTGCGCGGCAATGCCCGTGTCGACCTCGGTAATAGGAGCGGCGGGCTTGCCCGGAACGGCGCGCTCGGCAAGAATCGCGATGTAGCCGGTCGGGCGCTCGCCCTCGGCAGGACCCGACCAGTCCTTAAGCGCGCCGGCCCATGCAAACTCGTCAAACACGCGAGCGCAGTCCTCGGAACCGCTTACCACATGAAAACGCAGACGCTGAGCATTGGCGCCGCAGGGAGCCAGGTGCGCCAGTTCCGCCAGCTCGAGCAAAAACTCGCGCGGCACGCGCATGGACTCGTCAAAGCGACGGCACGTACGGGCGCGGCGGACCAGCGCGTCAAACGTGTCCAGGCCGAGCTTTTCGCAACCTTGCTTTGCCATCGACTCCGCGCTAGACGGCGCCGCGGGAACTGTTTCGTTCATAGGGACCCCCAATTTCGGGCAATTGTTCTTAGGAAAATCTAACCTAAAACGTAGGCAATAACGAACAGGGCTGCAATGTTCTACACCTGTTGAATAGAAAATCGCGACGTGGGGAACAACGGAAACAATTCGGGGCCTTTGGGTTACGTTTCACCCTCCCCGACCCATACGTCAGCGCCTTTAGGCGATACTGGTCGTAACGATCAAGGCTTACGCCGCACGGAAAGGAGACATTATGGGCATCTTTAAGAATGATGACCAAAAATCGAGCCAGTTTGGATTTGACGAGAAAAGCATGGCAGGCAAGGCCGTCAAGGCCGTGCGCTGGATTTACGCCATCACGGGCGTCTTGGCGCTCGTCGCCGGCATCGCACTGCTGTTTGCGCCCGCCAAGTCCCTCGTCTTCTTAACGACCGTCTTGGGCTTCTACTTTGTGATCACGGCCGCGATCAGGCTGTTTACCGCTGTTTTCGAGCCACTGCTGCCCACCGGCTGGCGCGTGACGAGCATCATCTCCAACCTACTCATTATCTTGGGCGGCGTCATAATCCTGCGCAACCAGGCCTTCTCGACCGCGACGCTCACCACGATGGTGGTTATCGTGGCCGGCTTTGGCTGGATCGTCGAAGGTGTCATGTCCATTCTGGAGTCCGAGCTTTCGTCCAACCGTGCCCTCGCCATCCTGAGCGGCGCGCTCTCCATCATCGCCGGCATGTTCATGTTTATCTATCCGCTGTGGTCGGCCAAGATGCTCGTCATCTTTAGCGGCGCCGCACTGCTGGTGTTTGGCGTAACGCTGATGGTTCGCGCTATTCAATTTGGCAAACTGGTGCACTAGATGCCGCGAACGCTCTTTATTGATGCAGACGCCTGCCCGGTCACGCGCGAGTCGATTGACTGCGCGCGGCGGGCGGGCGTCGCCGTCGTTATCGCCGGCAACAGCACACAGAACCTGGAACGCCACATTCGCCGCGACGATCCGCGCGACGTCGAGCATGCGCGACGCGGATTTTGGGTCACGACGCTCGATGTGAGCGTGGGCGCCGACAGCGCCGACTTTGCCATTGTCGAACGCCTGCAGGCGGGCGACGTAGTCGTGACGCAGGACATTGGCTTGGCGAGCATGGTGCTCGGGCGCGATGCCGCCGCCATCGGCGTGCGCGGGCGCGTCTACGATAAGGCGACCATCGACATGCAACTGTTTATTCGCCACGAGGAAAAGAAGGTGCGCCGCGCCGGCGGTCGCACTCGCGGTCCGGCGGCATTTACCAGCGAAGACCGGGCCCGCTTTAAGCGCAACCTCACCGAGCTGCTGCGCTAACCAAGGTAGATTTTCGGGACATGCCCGGAAATCTACCTTTTTGTTTTGAGCGGTGTGAGCGCTCGGAATCCATGGCTCAACAAAAAACGGGCTTCAAAATGCCATGCGTCGCCGCATTGCGCAGGCGCCGAGCATGGCTATTTGAAGCCCATTTTTTAGGCCTACTTAGAGGCCGAAGGCGGATAGGATAAGGCCCCAGCCGGCGCCGATGACGTACATCATGACCAGGAACACGGCGTTTTCACGAGCGCTGCGGTTGGTGCGGAACAGGACAAGATAGCCCACGCCGGCGGAAATGAGCGTGCCGGCGAGCATCGGCGCCAGCTGTAGCGCGCCCTCCAGGTACAGCTGCGTAATGACCACGCTGGCCGAGCAGTTGGGGATCAGGCCGACGAGTGCCGAGCCCAAGACGGCGAGCGTCTCGTTGCCACGCAGGAACTGCTCGATCGCGGACTCTCCGAAGGTCTCGAGCACGGCAACTAGAATCAGCGTCACCAGGAAAATAAAAACCGAAACCTGCACGGTGTGCGAGATCGCGCTGCGGATAATCGACAGGACGGGCGCACCTTCGTGGGAGTGACCGTGGTCGTGCCCATGGCCGTGGTGGTGCTCATGCTCGCCTGCGTGACCGTGGTCATGGCTGTGTCCGTGGTCGCGCTCGTGTTCATCTTCATCATCATCGCAACCGCAATGGTCGCGCTCGCACAACTCGTGGATGTGGTCGGCGCTCACGCCCGCCTCGGCCACTTCATCAATGATGTCGCCCCCGGTATGGTCGTCGTGCGCGCAGTTCACATGAGCCGGATTGGCAGCGGTCCCCAGCACGGTACGGCGAATCGCCGCATGCGCGCGGGCATTACGACGAAGGCCGCGGATAGCCGCGTCCACGATAAAGCCCGTGACCAGCGCGATCAGTGCCTTCGAAGCCAAAAGCATCGCCATGGTCTGCACGGGCACCTGCTCGGCGAGCAACAGCGGCAGCATCTCATCGGAGGTCGAGAGGAACACGGCGACCAGCGTGCCCAGCGTCACGACACGGCCGGCGTACAGCGTTGCTGCCATGGCCGAAAATCCGCACTGCGGCACAATGCCCAGCAGCGAGCCAGCCACAGGACCCGCAGCGCCGGCGCGCTTGATAGCGCCGTTGACGCGGTCGCCCGCAACGTGCTCAAGTGTCTCGAGAGCAAGATACGTCACCAACAAAAACGGCGCCAGCGAGAGCGTGTCCTTGCCGGCGTCGAGCAGAATATCAATCAGCAAATCCATGACGGATGGAACCTTTCATGTCTTTCGGCAGCATTGTAAAAGTCCTAGCGGTCAACTAGGGTATTGTAGTTGTCCTAGGCGCGATGCCAATAGTTGCCCATGGTAAACTATCATCTCGCCACATCTCAATGAACCCGAGCCGCGCGGTGCGGCCCGTCCAAGGAGCAGTTATATGAACGTTTCACAAGCACTCGAATACGAGCGTCAGCCGTTTATCCCCATGTTTATCTATGGCGATCACGGCGCCATGGAGTCCGAGCGCCAGAAGGGCGAGGAGGCCCTTAAGGTGCTCGAAACCGAGTACTTTACCGCCGAGGGCGACCCCAGCTTCGACTTTGCCACCGTGCGCGACCTGGCTGACCGCAACCGCGACCTGTGCGACCAGATTGGCGAGGCGCGCCTGCGCAACGTGACGCCCGCGACGCTTTCGCGCGGCCTGTCCGATGCCGACACCTGCACCGCCATCGGTAAGATGCAAAAGCGCACCGCCGCGTCGGTCATGCGCGAGATCCGCGGCGACCGCGACGCGCTCGGCGTGGCCTACGCCCGCAAGCCCATCCAGGGCACCGTGCTCGGTATCGACATCGAGACCACCGGCCGTGCACCCGAGCGCGGTTATATCATCAATGTGGGTTGGGAAATCATGGAGCTCACCAGCGACGCCGTCCCGCACGACGCCGAGGCACACTACTGCGGCCTGCCCGATATCTACCGCGGCGAGGATGTGCCGTTGTCGAATATCCACCACATCACCTGGGACGACATCGACGGCAAAAAGCCGTTCCGCGAGAACAAGGAACTGCAGAAGCAGCTGCTCAAGCTTATGAAGAAGTACCCGTACATGGCGCACAACGCCGCCTTTGAGGACAGTTGGTTCAAGATCCACCTGGACGGTTACGCCGAGGCACGCCGCGCGGGTAAGATTATCGTCATCGACTCGCGCCAGATCTGCCGCAGCCTGGACGCCGACGTGCGCTCGCTCCCCCGCGAATCCGCGCCCGCCGCGCTCGAGAACTGGGCCCGCCGCCGCGGCACCCTCGCCGCCGACGCCAACGAGCAGCATCTGGGCTTGGACGACACCGACCTCATGCTTCGCACCGTCCAAGCCGAGTTCAACCTCAAGAACCTATTCGCGAAATAACCGATCCATCTGCGGGAGCGCCTGCCAGGCACAGCGCAATCCGTCTGGGCACACCGGCACGCAGTAAACTAGGGCGCAGCCTTATGGCTGCACCCTAGTTTTCATCAAAACGAGCAAATACGCGTGCTTCACATAGTCGGCAGGTTGGCCCACCTACATTTTTCGAGTTGTTCGGCCAGCTGAACCACTAGTCAAGGCCCCTTGAACCGCAATCGAAGCTATAGTCGCCTTAATTTCGCATCCAAGCCCCAGAAATCTACCTGAATCAATTCGAATAGGACGTTGCGATCGCACCATTTGTATAGGAGAAGGCCGAATAACTCAAATTATGTTGGTGAGGCATCTGAGCGGTCGGTAAAAACGCTTAGAAGCTACGAATCCGCAACTAAAGTTCATCAAAATAGGGGCAGCCGGCAGAAACCTCCCCAGCCAAAGCTGCTCCCTCAATACGACAGCTCAAAACCCACCGTTCGCAGAAGATAAGCCGCGCCCCAATACCGTTGCCCGAAGTTTCGGACGTATGTGGCGTCCGCTATGCCATCATGCGCGTATGGGAATCGTTCTGTCACATACCACGGCACGCGCTGTATACCAAACAGCCAACTCGCTCGCAAGCTACGCGACCGGTCCCACACCTATGGAAAAGATCAGGGTGTCTACGCCGACCACGTCCGACCTGGAAGCGGCACGAGCATGGCTCAACAGAAAGAATGTCGATTCTGAACGCGTCCATGTGCTGACGTTTTCCAATAATGCCAAAAGGCACCGCAAGGGCTGCATCTGCCACTGCACGCGCTATACGTTTGATGCAGAAAGCTACTTAGAACTCGAGCCGAACGTCTACATCGTCGATATCAAGCTGTGCGCGTTAGAAGCAACAGCCGACCTCAACCTTTCGGAGCTCGTTGAGTATTACTTTGAAATCTGCGGCTCCTACGCGCTTGGAACGTCCGACGAAACTCAATATCGCGAGCGCCCAGCCCTAACCAGCGTTGAAGAGCTCAGAGCCTTCTTTTCAGAGGCATCGGGGTATCGTGGATCTAATAAAGCGCTTAAGGCACTTTCTTATGTACGCGAAGGCTGTCGCTCCCCACTCGAAACGGCGTTTGTCATGATGCTGACAATGCCCAAGTCAATGGGTGGCTTAGCCATACGCGCTATCAAAACGGATTATCCGATCCCAGTCCCCAAAAGATACGCCGCCCTAACGCGACGGACGGTTTTCTACCTCGACGCGCTGCTCGAAAATTCGATGACCGATATCGAATACAACGGCTTTTACCACGACGAGCCCGAGCAGCAATCAATTGACGAGGAGCGCCGAAACACGCTGCGAAACATGGGATATGCCGTTATCACAGTTAGTCGTCATTCATTTTTCAAGCAGTCCGCTTTTAGGCGGGTCATGGAAGCGATTCGCATTCGCGAGAAGATCTGGCCCGGTCGACTCCCGGATAACTTCGCCATCCTGCAAGAAAATCTTCGTCAATTTGTCTTGCGGCGCTACTTCGAATACGGTCGCCGCGTCCTGGAGACACTCAAAGAAGAAGAGGCCGCCAAGCGCGAAATTGCAAGCCAATATCCGCAAGCTGATGACCCGAGCATCAACGATGTGCCCGAACCCGACGACATGCAACATGTCGGGGCCCTTGCTGAGGAAATCAATGGGCCTTGGGAATGCGACATGTTCGCAAAAATCGATGAAAACCGCACGGAAGACGACACGATTATTGATCTAATTGAGAATTCGCTCTTCTAAAGGCGATCTCTGCGGATGTCCACCTACATTTTTCGACTTATTCGGCCACCGATGTACCAGATTGGCTGAAGCAATGCTCGATATAACTTTAGATAAAACTGATTCTGCAGGAACTCCCGTAGAGGAAGAACTGATTCTCGCGGTATTTAACACGATAAAGTACAAATATGAACAGTTCTAATGCTTCTCAAGGTGGCTTTCTTAGCATGCTGGCCGAACATCTCGAAATATGTTGGCGAACATTGCGTCGATGTCTCCCAACCCACAGAAAATCGCAGAGGCGGCAAGCAGTCATCGAAATTAACGCAAATTGTATTGACATATGAACATGCGCTCATATAATTGGAAATTAGTTATATGAGCGCATGTTCATATGAAAGGATATTGCAATGAGCATCCGCGTTGATGAAACGAAACCCGACATCGAGGCCACCGAACCCGCGATCCCCACCACCTGCTCGCCCGAGGACCTTCCCGACGAGGAGCTTCTCTACGACCTCGCCGACCTGTTCAAGGTCTTCAGCGACACCACGCGCATCAAGATCCTCTATGCCCTCATGGGCCGCGAGCTCTGCGTGGCAGACATCGCCGAAGCGACCGAAACCTCGCAGTCCGCGGTGTCGCACCAGCTGCGCACACTCAAGCAGTCGCACCTGGTTAAATTCCGGCGCGACGGGCGCAATATCCTATACTCGCTCGCCGACGACCACGTCTACACCATGCTCAACCAGGGCATGAGCCATATCTGCGAATAGCAACCAACCACGGTACCAGCGCGGCCTGCACCCAAGCCGCAAATACGGGGAAAGGAATCCACCATGAAAAAGCAGTTCAAGCTCGACGAGATCGACTGCGCCAACTGCGCGCGTGAGCTTCAGGACGAGCTGGCCAAGCTCGAGGGCGTCAAATCCGTGTCCGTCAACTTTATGACCCAGAAGCTGACGCTCGAGGCCGATGACGCCGAGTTCGACGAGGTCCTTGACCGCGTTGTGGAGTTTACGGCCGACGCCGAGCCGGACTGCGAGATCATTCTCTAGCCCAGGTTTACGCCAACCCGCAAGGCCGCGCTTGCCGCGGCCTTTGCTCGCGAAATTATATGAGCGAGTGTTCATACATTCAAATGGAAGGATACGAGTCATGGCCACCGCCGACCCCAAGAAGAAAAAGAAGAAGCGCAAGAAAAAAGAGTCACTCGAGCATAAGCGCAACCGCATCCTGGTAGCGCTGGGCATTTTTGCCGTGGTGTACGCCCTCGATGAGCTCGGCACCCTCACTGCCGCATTCGGCACCCCGGGCGACATCTACGCCAGCTTCGCACTGTTCCTCGTGCCGTTTTTGATTGCCGGCTACGACGTGCTCCAAAAGGCATACAACAACATCCGCCGCGGCAAGGCGTTCGACGAGAGCTTCCTCATGGCCGTCGCGACCATCGGCGCGTTTGCCATGGTGCTCTTCCCCGACACCGATCCGCACATGGCCGAAGGCGCCGCCGTCATGCTGTTCTACCAGGTCGGCGAGCTGTTCCAGGCATACGCCGTGGGCAAGAGCCGTAAATCGATCAGCGCCATGATGGACATCGCACCCGACTATGCCAACGTCGAGCAGCCCGACGGCACGCTCGAACAGGTCTTTCCCGATGACATCGCCGTGGGCACCGTCATCGTCGTCAAGCCCGGCGAGCGCGTGCCTATCGACGGCGTCATCGTCGAAGGCGAGACACAGCTCGATACCGCCGCGCTCACGGGCGAGTCAGTCCCCCGCCCCGCCAAGTCCGGCGACGACATCATCAGCGGTTGCATCAACATGACGGGCCTCATCCACGTGCGCACCACCAAGCCCTTTGGCGAGTCCACCGTCGCGCGCGTCTTGGAGCTCGTAGAAAACGCCAGCGAAAAGAAGGCGCGCACCGAAAACTTCATCACGCGCTTCGCCCGCGTCTACACGCCCGCCGTCACCGGCGCGGCCGCGGTACTCGCGCTCGGCGGCGGCTTGATCACCGGCGCCTGGTCCGACTGGATCCTGCGCGGCCTGACCTTCTTGGTCGTCAGCTGCCCGTGCGCGCTCGTGATCAGCGTCCCGCTGAGCTTCTTTGGCGGCATCGGCGGCGCCTCCAAGCTGGGCGTTCTCATCAAGGGTTCTAACTACCTCGAGACGCTCGCCGACGTGGACACCGTCGTCTTCGACAAGACCGGCACGCTCACCAACGGCACGTTCTCGGTCGTGGCAGTACACCCCGAAGCCGGCTATACCGAGCAATCGCTGCTTGAGGTCGCAGCCCTTGCGGAGTCGTTCTCCGATCACCCCATCGCGCAGTCTGTGCGTGTCGCCTACCAGGGCGAGGTCGACCCCAAGCGCGTAAGCGACTCCACCAACGACGCGGGCCATGGCGTGACGGCAACCATCGACGGCAAGCACGTCGTCGTTGGCAACGCAAAGATGCTCGCCGCGACCGGCGTCGAAGCGCCCAATTGCGAGGTCGTCGGCACGATCCTCCATGTACTGGTCGATGACACGTACGCTGGTCACATCGTGATTGCAGACACCGTCAAGGCCGATGCCGAGCAGACGATCAGCGACCTGCACGCCGCCGGCGTCAAGCGCACCGTCATGCTCACGGGCGACCGCGAGGAGGTTGCGGCGTCTGTGGCCAAGCAACTCAGTCTCGACGAGTTCCACGCGCAGCTGCTGCCGGGCGACAAGGTCGAGCGCGTCGAGGCATTGCTGGCAGCCGAATCGGGCAAGGGCAAGCTCGCCTTTGTCGGCGACGGCATCAACGATGCGCCTGTGCTTACGCGCGCCGATGTTGGCATTGCCATGGGCGCTATGGGTTCCGACGCTGCGATCGAGGCCGCCGACGTCGTGCTCATAGATGACAAGCCGTCCAACATCGCCCACGCCATCCGTGTGGCGCGCAAGACCATGTCGATTGTTTGGCAGAACATCATCTTTGCGCTGGGCGTTAAGTTGCTGATTCTGGTGCTTGCGGCACTGGGCATCGCCAACATGTGGCTTGCCGTGTTCGGCGACGTAGGCGTGGCGATCATCGCCATCCTGAACGCCATGCGCGCGATGGGTGTCAAGAACCTGTAGCGTTCGTGGGCTGTCCGGTCGGGACCGGGCTTGGTTTTGAAAACGTCCTCGCGCATGAGGCCCGTCTTTCCTGCTCCTGCGGAGCAACGGAAAGGCGGGCCTCGCGCTGACGCTCCTATTTGGCAAGGTGTTTTTTAGAATCCATTTTGCGCTCGGCCTCGAAGGCTTGCCTGTCCCAATCGAGCGGAAGTCCGGCCTCGACCCATGCCTCGTAGGCCCTCCTTATGGGCTTGAGCTCCCTTTGGCCCCTCTCCAGCATCGAGATGTACTTCTCGCTGGTGCCCAGTATGGACGCCGCCCTCACCTGGCTGACCCTCGCCGCGCGCCTGGCCGCCACGAGCTCCGAGGCGTCCTCGGGCCTCCTGATCTCGTGCGGGCGCATCAGCGCCCGGTACGCCTCCCTGGCCACGTAGCGCTTGAGGCACCTCATGACCTCCCTGTCGCTCTTTCCCCGCCCCCTGGCCCTCTCGGCGTACTCGGCGGTCTCGGGGTCGCGCATGACCCTCTGCCTCGCGATCTCGTGCAGCGCGCTGTTCGCCTGCCGGTCGCCGCCCCTGTTGAGCCTGTGCCTCACGGTCTTGCCGCTCGAGGCGGGGATGGGGCAGGCGCCGCATATCGCCGCGAACGACGCCTCGGAGCGCAGCCTGCCCGGGTTGTCCCCGGCCGCGACCGCGAGCTTGGCCGCGCTCACGGGCCCGCACCCGTACATCGCCAGCAGCGCGGGGCAGTTCTCCTCCAGGGACGCCTCGATCGCGAGCTCCATGTCGAGCGCCGCGTCGCGCGCCGCCGCCCACAGGTCCGCCAGCGCTCCGAGCGCGGCGCCCAGCGCGCCCTCGGCGCGCCCGGAGGGGAGCTCCTCCCTCAGCCTCGGCCCCGCCATCCCGCGGAACCTCGACCTGAGCCCCTCCGGCGCGGTGGTGAGCAGCGACCTCGCGGTGTTGATCGCCGAGGTCCGCGCCTTCACCGCCCCGGAGCGCGCCGCGAGCATGCAGCGCACCCCGTCGACCCACCCGTCCTGGCTCTTGGGGGTCCCGAGCCTTGAGCCGGGCATCGCCGCGCGGGCGGCCCTCTCCGCGTCCGCCTCGTCGCACTTTCCCTGCCCCGGGCGCCTCCTCTGCGTCCTCGCCGGGGAGAGCGCCTCGCGCACGGGCATCCCCAGCGACGCGAGGTGCCTGGTGAGGCCCGCCCCGTAGGACGACGTCCCCTCCATCGCGACGCAGGCCGGCTCCCCGGCCGCCGCGATCGCCCCGGCGAGCGCCTCGTAGCCCGCCGCGTCGGCGGGGAACTGGCGGGACAGGACCTTGCGGCCCCTCCAGTCCAGGACGCACAGCCAGTGCGAGTCGGCGTGGGTGTCGACCCCGCAGAAGACCGGCCCGCGGGCGCCGGGTGCCGATTCGTTTTGCATGTCTCGCTCCGTTCTTTCCGTGCTCGCCTGGACCGGGCAGACGGCACACTGACGGGGCGCGATAGAATGCGGTTGTTCGGGTCCGCGGTATCGCTCCATGCTCCTATTAGGTCATGCGGCGGTCTCGGCTCGCCGCGGCCCGCGCGGGACATGTCAGGAAACGAGGGCAGCCCTGTGGGCGCCAGCGGAATGTGGGGTCACCGCGCGGTCCGCATCTGATGGTGTCGACGTCAATGGTATACGGGTGCATCATCGACGTCTTCAATACAGAAAATATCAGTGCGGAATGTTTTCAAAACCAAGCCCGGTCCCGGCCTGCAGTAACGTTGCTGGCGGTTCTTGGGCATCGCTTGCTGGCGGGGTTCTTTGTCTGAGTTGGACTTAGTTGGTGGGGCTACTGGTCCCGGTCGCTGTCCCGCGCTTTGCGCGAACTCCGCGCTACTGGGGGTTCGTTAGGATTCCGCCGCTTGGCCCGTCGCCTCGCCCCGGTTCAGCATCGCCCTCAGTTTCTCGAAGCTTTCCTCGCTCAGGCAGTGCTCCATGTGGCAGCCCTCTTGCGACGCGACCTCAGCCGAAACACCCGCATCCTCCAGCAGCCCCACGAAAAAGCAGTGACGCTCCCACATTTGGCGAGCGACCTCCAGCCCTCGCTCTGTCAGATGAACATCTCGTTTGCCCATTTCGACATAGCCGTTGCTTTCCAGCGTCGCCATGGCCTTGGAAACGCTCGCCTTGGTTACGCCGAGGTACTCCGCAACGTCGATCGAGCGCACGATGACCTGACGTTCCGACAGAACGTAGATTGATTCGAGATAGTCTTCTCCGGATTCACGTAGGGCCATGGGCCGCCTTTCGCGATGATTGCTAGTTAGCCTTTGGATACTTTCCACGGCTAACTTTACCGCAAAAGTTGCCCATGTCTTACTACTTTGTCTAAAAGTTAGCCGTGTTTCACAAAACGTGCGGGACGAAAACAAAATGGGAACACGCCCCGCAAGGAGTGTCCCCAAGTGCCGGGCCGCAGCTATAGCAGTCCAAAGTACTTCGCGGCGTTGTAGATGCCGTCGTCGTCCACGGCGGTCGTCACATAGGTCGCCGCAGCTTTCACCGTGTCCTGTGCGTTGCCCATGGCCACGCTCGTGCCCACGGCGGCAAACATCGACAGGTCGTTCTCGCCGTCGCCAAAGGCAATCGCCTCGCTCGCGTCGATACCAAGCCGCTCGAGCGTCGCCGCCACGCCCAGGTCCTTGCCGCCGTTAGCGGGAATAATGTCGCAGAACAGGTCGCACCAGCGCGTGGTGAGCGAATGCGACACGGCATCGGTCACGATATGCTCGTCAACTGGGTCAACAAAGGCACAGAACTGATAGACCGGCGCGTCAAAGGCATGCTCAAACGGCTCCTCGTGGTAGACGATTCCCGCGTTGCTGCCAGCCGTCACCACGCGCTCGGACAGGCGGTTCACAAACGAGTTCTCGCCCTGCATGCACAGTGAGTCGTAGCGCCCCTGCGCCACCTGGTCCACAATCACCGCAACGTCGTCCGGATCGATCGGGCAGCTGCGGTAGACGCCCTTGGCATCAAAACAGTGCTGGCCCGAAAGCGTAATGTACGCATCCCAGCCCAGGTCGAACAGCCAGTCCGGCATCTGGTAGGTCGGACGGCCCGTGGCGATCACGCACGCAATCCCCTGCTCGCGAAAGCTGTCGAGCACCTGCTGCGCCGACGCCGGAATCCGGTGGGTCTTAAAGCTCAGCAGCGTACCGTCGATATCGAAAAACGCGGCTTTGATCATTCTCGCCTACTCCTCGCCCTCGAGCTTTTCGCTCGCCTCGAGCCACGCCATCTCCAGCTCGTCCATGGCGGCGTGAGCCTCGTCGATCTTTGCCTGCTGCTCGCCGAGCGCCGTGTAGTTGGTGGGATCGACCTGGGCCATGGCGGCCTCGGCCTCCTCCACGCGGGCGCGCTGCGTCTCCATCTTGCGCTCGAGCGAGCTCACCTCGCGGCGGAGCTTCTGACGCTCGGCGTTGGAAAGGCCGTTGGGCTGACCGCTCGACTTGGGCTTGTCGGCAGCAGCCGCCGCACCGGTGTCGAACGTGCCGGTCTTAGCGCTCGGCGCGCCCACGGGCTCGCCCTCGGCGGTAGCGTTGCACAGGCGCAGGTACTGGTCCACGCCGCCGGGCATATGCGTCAGATGGCCATCGAACAGTGCCCACTGTTGGTCGGTCACGCGCTCCATCAAAAAGCGATCGTGTGTCACCAGGATCAGCGTGCCGGGCCAGCCGTCCAGCAGGTCCTCGACAATCGCGAGCATGTCGGTATCCAGGTCGTTGCCCGGCTCGTCCAGGATGAGCACGTTGGGCTCGTCCAGAATCGTCAGCAACAGCGACAGGCGACGGCGCTGGCCGCCCGAAAGATCGCCGATGCGGCTCCAGAGCTGCTGCGTCGTAAAGCCCAGACGCTCGCAGAGCTTCTCGGGCGAAGTCTCCTTGCCGTCGATGACGTAGTACTTCTTATAGTTGCCGAGCACCTCGCGGATCGTGTCGCCCATGTAGGGTTCGAGCTCCTCGAGCTGCTGCGACAGCACGCCAAAGCGCACTGTCTGGCCAATCTTCACGCGGCCGCGCGTGGGTTCAATCTTGCCCTGGATCACGTCGAGCAGCGTCGACTTGCCGGCACCGTTCTCGCCCAGCAGGCCATAGCGGTCGCCCGCACCAATGAGCCAGGTCACGTCAGAGAGCACCTGCTTGGGCGCGCCATCGGTATCCGCATAGCCGGCGTCCACGTCGACCACATCGATAACCTGCTTGCCCAGGCGGCTCACGGCGAGGCGCTTGAGCTCCAGCTCGTCACGCACGGGCGGCACGTCGGCGATCAGCTCGCGAGCGGCATCAACGCGAAACTTGGGCTTGGTGGAACGCGCCTGGGCGCCGCGGCTCAGCCACGCGAGCTCCTTGCGCGCCATGTTGCGACGGCGTTCCTCGGTAACCGCGGCCATGCGGTCGCGCTCCACGCGCTGCAGGATATATGCGGAGTAGCCGCCCTCGAAGGGATCGACCTGGCCGTCGTGGACCTCCCACATGCTGGTGCAGACCTCGTCCAAGAACCAGCGATCGTGCGTGACCACGAGCATGGCGCCCTGACCGCGCTGCCAGCGAGCCTTAAGATGGCGTGCAAGCCAGTTGATGGTGCGCATGTCCAGATGGTTAGTGGGCTCGTCGAGCATGAGCACGTCGTAGTCGCCGATCAACAGGCGCGCGAGGTCCACGCGGCGGCGCTGGCCACCCGAAAGCTCGCCCACCGTGCCCTCCCAGGGCACATCGCTAATGAGACCGGCGAGGATCTGGCGCGTGCGGGGGCTCGACGCCCACTCATACTCGGGCGTGTCGCCCACGACGGCATGGTGCACGGTGTCGGTGTCGACAAGCTGGTCCTTTTGGCCGAGCAGGCCGATCGTGGTGCCGCGACGATGCGTCACGCGGCCGTCGTCGGGCTCCAGCGTGCCGGCGAGCACGCTCAGCAGCGTCGACTTGCCGTCGCCGTTTTTACCGACAATACCAATACGGTCGCCCTCGCCCACGCCGAGCGTCACGCTATCGAAAATATGCTTGGTGGGAAACTCTAGGCTGACGGAATCGCATCCCAAAAGAATCGCCATATGCCCTGCTCCTTCGTAGAAATTCAACGTTGTCCATAATAGCAGCGAAAAGGCGGGCCGCACACGACACAAAAAGGCGGGCCATCTCCCAAAAGAGATGACCCGCCTCTCCAATCAGTCCCGTGGCAACCGTGGCCGCCGCGGGCCTCAAGCATGTCCCGGACTAGGAGAACATGCCGGTGAGGTAATCATTCAGCCGCTTATCCTTGGGCCGTTGGAAAATCTCGTCAGTCTCGTCGTACTCGACCATATCGCCCATGTAGAAGAACGCCGTGCGGTTGGACACACGCGACGCCTGCTCCATGTTGTGCGTCACGATGACGATGGCGCGGTCGGCAACGATCGATGACATCAGGTCCTCGATCGCCAGCGTCGAGATGGGGTCGAGCGCCGAGCAGGGCTCGTCGAACAAGATCACGTCGGGGTTGAGCGCCAGCGTGCGCGCGATGCACAGACGCTGTTGCTGACCGCCCGAAAGCGCATAGGCGCTCTTATCGAGCTTGTCTTTGACCTCGTCCCACAGCGCCGCGCCGCGTAAGCTTTCCTCGACCATGCGGTCGAGCTCGTCACGGTCGGTGATGCCGTGGCGCTTGGGCGCAAACGTGATGTTGTCGCGAATGGACTTGCGGAACGGGTTGGGCTGCTGGAACACCATGCCAATGGAACGGCGCAGCTCGTAGGTGTTTTCGGTCTTGGTGTTCACGTTGCGCCCGCGATAGTTGATCTCGCCCTCCACGCGGCAGCCGCGAATCTCGCGATTCATGAGGTTGAGGCTACGCAAGAAGGTCGACTTACCGCAGCCCGAAGGCCCAATGAGCGCCGTGATCTCACCCTTGTGGAAGTCGAGCGACGTATTGTGCAGTGCATGGTGGTCGCCATAGTACACGTTGACGTCCTTGGTGGAGAGCACAACCTCGTCGCTCACGGCCTTGCCGCTCACGCGCACGCGCTTCTCGCTCTCCCCCACGCTCGACAGGAAGTCCCGGGTGTCGGACGATGCCGCTTCGGTTGCGGGCGTTACATTCATCTCGCTCATTCGGCCGTCATCTTCCTTGCCAGTTGCTTGCCCACAATGCGGGCGATTACGTTAAACAGCAGCACGCAAATCATCAGCAGTGCCGCGGTACCCCAAACGATCTGCTGGGCCTCGGGGCTGCCTTCGCCATAGATCTTGTAGATATGCACGGCGAGCGACTCACCGGGGCGGAACACGTTCCAGGCGCAAGTAGGGCTCGACAGGTTAAGGCTCAAGAAGTTGAGGCGAACCGGCGAGCTCATGCCCGAGGTAAAGAGCAGCGCCGCGGCCTCGCCAAAGACGCGGCCGGCCGAAAGCACGATGCCGGTCACGATAGCGGGCATGGCCTCGGGAATCAGGATGTGCAGCGTGGCCTCCCAGCGGGTGAGGCCCATGGCCAGGCACGCATCGCGCTGGGCCTGCGGCACGTCCTCGAGCGCCTGCTGGATCACGCGCACCAGAATGGGGATATTGAACATGGTGAGCGCGACGGCGCCGGAGATGATGGAGTACTTCCAGCCCAGCTGCACCGAGAACACCAGAAAACCGAACATGCCGACAACGATGGAAGGCAGCGAGGACAGCGTCTCGATGGCGGTGGAGGCAATGTCGCGGACGGGTCCGTCGGGTGCGTACTCAACCAAAAAGACCGCGCCACCCAGGCTGATGGGCACCGAGATGATCAGGGTGATCAGCAGCAGGTAGAACGAGTCGAACAGCTGGTAGAGCACGCCGCCCTGCGTTCCGTTGGCGCGCGACGGCTCCGTGAGAAAGCCCGGCTGGAACAGCGTCGAGATGCCCTCGAACAGGATATAGGCCACCATGGAGACGACGATGAGCATGACGATGGCGACGATCGCCGTCAACACGCCCGTGGCGAAGCGGTCCTGCTTTTGGACACGCCCGAGCCTCGCCTCGTCGATGTGGATACGCGTGCTAGCCACGAGCCTTCGCCCCCTTGCGGCCGATAAGGTGGATGATCAGGATGAAGATGAGACTCATGCCCATCAGCAGCAGGCCGAGCGCCCACAGAACATCGTCTTGGGCCGAGCCCTCGGCATAGACTGCCATGGACGTGGTGAGCGTGGTGGTGATGGTCGAAGCCGGCGACAGCAGCGACGTCGGCATGGCCTCGATGCCGCCGATGACCATGCGCACGGCGAGCGTCTCGCCAAAGGCGCGGGTCATGCCCAAGATAACCGCGGTCATGAGCGACGGCATGGCGGACTTGAGCACCACGTGCCAGATGGTCTGCCAGCGGGTGTAGCCCAGCGCGAGCGAGCCCTGGCGGTAGCCGTCGGGCACGGCGCGCAGGCCATCGACCGAAAGCGTGGTCATGGTCGGCAGGATCATGACGGCCAGCACGATGGCGCCGGGCAAGATGCCCAGGCCCGTGCTCACGTGGAAAACGCTCTTCATAAGACCGACGACCACGTGAAAACCGATCAGGCCAAAGACGACCGAGGGGATGCCGGTCAAAAGCTCAATGAGCGGCTGAAAGATCTTAGAGCCAAACTTAGGGCTAATCTCGACCGCAAAGATGGCAGAGCCGATGGCGATGGGCAGCGCGATAAGCGTGGAGAGCACCATGACCGCAAACGAGGTGACGATCAGGGGCAGGGCGCCGGTATAGGGCAGGCCGTTTTCGGCTGTGTTGGCCAGGTCCCACTTGGTGCCGGTGAAAAACTCGACGACCGAGACGCCGTCCTTGACAAAAGCCGAGAGGCCCTTTTGGGCGACCATAAAGATGAGCGCGGCAACGACAAGCGTCACGAGCGCTACGCACGCGCCCGTGACGCCCAGGCCCACGTTCTCAAGGTCGCGCTTTGGCAGCTGTTTTGCCATTGCAAACCTTTCCGGGGCGATTACTTATTTAGCAGAGACCTTGCCGCTGGCGTCCTTGACGACCTTCATGGCAGAGACGGGGATGAAGCCCTGCTCCTCGACGAGCTTGCCCTGGACGTCGTCGGAAAGCATGAACTCCAGGAAGGCCTTGGTGGCCTCGTCGGCGTCCTTGGAGCAGTACATGTGCTCGGTAGCCCAGATCTTGAAGGAGTCATCAGTGACATTCTTGCTCTTGGGCTCGACGCCCTCGACCTTGATGGCGTTGAACTTGGAGTCATCGAAGTGCGAGAAGTCGAGGTAGGAGATGGCGTTATCGGTGCTGCCCATCTGAGTCTGGACGTCGCCGGACTTGTCGAGCTCGGCGTCGCCCTTAAAGTCGACGGTCTCGTCGCCAAAGACGGCGGCCTCGAAGGTGGCGCGGGTACCGGAGCCGGCCTTGCGGTTGAGGACGACGATGGTGGCGTCGTCGCCGCCGACCTCCTTCCAGTTGGTAATCTGACCGGAGAAGATACCCTTGAGCTGCTCGAGGGACAGGTCGTCGACCTTGACGTTCTTGGAGACGACGGGGCCCATGCCCACGACGGCGACCTCGTGGTCGACGAGGTTCTTGACTTGATCGGCCTCAAGCTTGGTCTCGGCGAAGACGTCGGAGTTGCCGATGGTGACGGTGCCGGCGGCGACAGCGGTCAGGCCCTTGCCCGAACCGTTACCCGAGCCGGAGACGGAGACATCGGGGTTGGCGTCCATGAACTTCTCGGCAGCGGCCTCGACGAGAGCCTGGAACGAAGAGGCACCGTCGTAGGTCACCTCGCCGGAGACGGACTCGGCAGCAGCGGCGCTACCCTTGTCGGCGGCATCGGATGCGCCGGAGCCGCCGCACCCAACGAGACCGAGACCGACGATGCTGGCAAGACCACCAGCGAGGCCGAGGAACTGACGACGAGAATAAGCCTGATCGAGCATGATCTTCCTTTCATACATGCGATTCGCGGGCACCCTGCCCGCTTTGCTGTTTGGAAAGATACGGCCTCGATCGGGCAGTGCCCGCGCCAACTGCGGTTTTTTACGGGCATCTGATAGACCCTTACCGCAAGCGCAGCACGGCCTTTACAAACGAATAACAATCCAGCGCCGAACATGGCGCACCTTTTACACCAGAGGAAGGTAGTTGTTGGGGACGTTCTTAAACGACTAGTCGTTGGGGACGTTCTTGTTTGACTAGTCATTTAAGAACGTCCCCAAGGACTACCTTGGAAACCCCGCAGGTTGAGCATAAGTCAGACACTATGACCCAATCCAGGGGCACGGAAACGACAGGAGCCCCCGCTCGTGACCGCGGGTCGGGGCTGCGACAATGTTGTTGAAGTGCCAGAGGCGCAGCCGCGCCGCAACGAGGTTGGGAGGCTCCCGTGCCTAGATATTCTACCGCCTTCGGAATGGACGTACACCTCAGGTCCACCACCGTCTGCGCGCTCGACGCGGAGACGGGCGAGGCCGTGACGAGGAGGTTCCGCGGCAACCCCTGGGGCGAGGTCGCAGAGTGGATGTCGGGCTTCCCCGGCCCGTCGCTCGCCGCCTACGAGAGCGGCTACCTCGGCTTCGCCCCGCAGAGGGAGCTCTCCGCGCTCGGCGTCGACTGCGTCGTCGCGGCCGTCTCCAGGGTCCCGAGGTCGGCGGCAGACCTCTCGTCCAAGAACGACCGCAACGACGCGGCCAGGATGGCCAAGGCGATACTGTCGCACGACGTCACCCCGGTATGGGTGCCGTCCCCCGAGATCGAGGGGCTCAGGGACCTCGCCGGGGCCCACGACGCGGCGACCGCGAGGCTCGCGGCGGCGAAGCAGCGGCTCCTGGCGTTCCTGGCCCGCCGGGGCTACGCCTACGGCGGCACGACGCCGGCCGGAAACCCCCGGAGGTACTGGACGTACGACTTCCTCAGGTGGCTCGACAAGGTCCGGCCCGCCGACGACGGCGGCATCCGGGCGCTTGCGGCGCTGAGGAGCGAGGTCGAGGCGGCCGCCTGTTAGCGCTAATCTAAAATTGACCACTTTCGCAAACGCATCTCGCCGAATGCGCTAACGCGCTTTCGCCGACCCCGCTAACGTACTTTCACCAACTGCGCTAACGGAACTATGCTCCGATCGGGTATCCGACCCGGG
>JAXJIO010000030.1:0-62497 GCA_036298675.1 Collinsella sp.
TCACCTCAATGGTCCTCCTAACGCCGGCGTGTTGGCACCACCAGCGTAGTGGCGGCGGGGAGGCACGGTGGCCATTATTCGGTGACCGGGATTGGTCAAAATAGTTTGACTATTAGCGGCTAAAATCGCCCGGCGCTAACACCCCAGTCGATCGATGCGACAAGCGATATTACAGGCGTGCTATTGGTGTCGGCATTGTTGCTGATGATTATGGCAGTGCGGTTTGAGGTGGTAATTGCCGGCGGCCTGGTGGCGTGCTGCGCCCTGGGCTATTGCGGATCGACCGCCCATGCCAATCTTGCGCGGCGTTTTGCGCAGACGCCCTGCCTGGCGCGCGCCGTGGCGGTTTCTTATGCTGCGGGCATTTTGGTACAGGTGCTCAACCATATGGTGATGCCTGCGGGCATTCCCCAGCAGTTTGTCCTCACCGCCTGTGCGATTGTGCTGGTTGGGCTGCTTCACGGTACCCGTCGAGCTAAATTGCGCGAGGAGTCTGCACCCGAGTTCGAGGCCGAGATTGCCGAGCTGTCGGTCGATGCGTTTGAACGTGGCACCAGGTGGCGCGATGACCCCGAGGCAAAGGCGGCCTTTCAGGGTGCCGTGGCGCGGCTGACGGTGGCGACCGCCTGCCTCACCGGCGTGTTCGCGGCTCTCAATGCCGGCCTTACGACTTCGCATGCCGCCGGCGCCATCGACCTGGGCGACTGGCCGCGCTTGCTGCTGGTTGTGAGCGCCCTTGCCGCCGGCGTCCTGTATGACCTGCGTGGGCGTTCGTATATGAATATCATCATGACGTGCGCCGCCATGCTGTCCACGCTCTCGTTCTTTGTGCTTATCACCGATGGCAACGGTGGCAATACGCTTGCCGCCACGATTATCTTTTACCTTGGCACGGGCTTTTTCGTGGTGTTCTTCACCGCGAAGTTCGCCGCGATTTCGATGTATGCCCGCTGGGCGTATCTGTGGCCGTGCATGGGCCGTGTTATCAACAACGTTTGCTCGATACTCGTGACGGCTCCGGCGGTGGCGATCATCTCGAGTCAAAATGTGCTGACGGCGGTGGGTGTCGTGCTCGTGCTGTTCGTCGGCATCGCGATTTCGCTGTTGGGACAGTTTGGGCAAGACGGCGAGCGCGAGGCGACACATGGCGGGCTGGCTTTTGCTACCGACGATCTTGGCGTGAGCCGTGCACCCGATCAGGCCGACACGGTGCCCCTGGAGCCGCCGGAGCTTTCGTTTGACGATCGGCTCGACGGCTTCGTTGCCACCTTTGGGCTCACCAAGCGCGAGCGCGATGTTCTGGAGGCGCTGGTCGTTTCGGACGACAGCATGCAGGACGTTGCGGCGGCACTCTTCCTTTCGCGCTCCACACTCTACCGCCACATCGCCTCGATCAACAAAAAGGTCGGCACCAATTCGCGCGTGGCGCTCATTAGCCTCTTCTGGTCCTGGACACCCCAAGACTAGCTAACCACCACAAAGGGGACAGGCACCTTTGTGGTGGTTTTTTACCTGCAAAAATATGAATATGAGACATTTGTCACCTGCCGTTTTGGTGCTCAAAGGCATATGAATGTGATGCTGAGCAGAGCAGAACGGAGGGGGTGCACCTATGGCGTCTCGGGGTTGCGCGTCTAATAAAATTGCGGGCGCGCTTATCGCCGTGGTGGTCTTTGCCGCGGCGGTGACACTCATGCGAGTTTACGTTGCCGGCGAACATGGCGCTCAGGGAAAGACTGCCGCGCAAGTGTCGCTCAACGATTGCGCTGCCGTTCCGGTGGCGGTCAAGCTTATCGAGGACGGGGAGGCGCGGACGGCCTATGAGACCGACGATGACGAACTGGTCGCATCGACTTTTGCCGCGCTCGATGGCTGCACCGTGGGGGATGCGGTGGATGAGCGGACGAGCGATGCCGGCCGAACGCTCGTCTTTGTCTATACGGATGGCTCGGAGCAATCGGTAGAACTTGAGGGCAAAAACATCGTGCTCGATAAGACGGCGTATCGACTTAACGGTGCCGATGAGTTATGGCGGCAGCTTGCCGCAATCAAAAACAGCTAACGAAATTAGGGATGTACGGGATGAGTGACTTGAGATTCTGCCCGGCGTGCGGGGCGCAGCTGCCTCGGGTCGCCGGCGTGCCGGTGCGATTTTGCCCGGGGTGCGGCGTCCGACTTGAGGGCGTTGTGGGCTACTCGGGCGCCGTGGGGGCTACAGATGGGGCGACTGCCGATGACGATGCGGACGAAGGCGGCGACCCGAGTGTGGACGCGCCGGCGGATGCGCCGGTGGAGACTGCCGGCGTCGCGTCGTCTCGTGGCGCAGCCACGACGGATGCGCCTCACATCGGTGACCTTGAGCTTCATGCCGCATGCGATACCTCTGGCGGCCAGGCGCTCGCGCAGGTGACGCTGCCGCGGGGCTGGCATATCGAAGAAGCGCATCTTGAGCGCAGCGGCAGTTTCGACTGCCCGATTTCGGTTGGCGTGACGGCGGCGGGTCCGATGGGTGAGCGGATTATGTACCGCTCCGAGCTCTGCTACGTGGATGCGGGCGCCGTTGCCAAGCGTATCCCCACGCAAACCGAACGCAAGGTGTTTGTGCACGTGGAGGCAGTTTGCGACGAGCTGGCTCAGGCCTGTGCAGCACGGCTGGGCGCGCGGGCAGAGGTTGTTGCCGAGCAACCGTACCCATCGAGCGCGGCGGTCGATATCGAGCGCGAGCGTGCCCGCGTAAAGCGCGAGGCGGCAAACGACTTTGCAATCCAGGGCTTTTCGATGGAACCGAGTGATGTGGTCTATGAGTGCCGCATGCGTCGATATCGGCTCACGGGCGCTCCGGTGCCCACCGAGCTCGCGGTGGCGGCCAAAGTCGAGGGCTATATGTTTTCAATCGGCGGCGTCGCGGGTTCTATGGGCAAAGGTGTTGCCGCTGGGGCCGAGGCGCTGCTGGGCGCGGGCCTTTCGAGTGGGCTGATCGGCGGTGTTTTGGGCAAGCGCCTGCGCGAGCGCCAGGCGGCGGCAGCGGCGGGACAGGGCGTCGCGCAAGAACAGCCCACGGGTCGAGGCGGTTGCCCGGACGGAGCGTCGTTCGAGCTGGGTGCGGCCGACCTGCTGCAGTGGCGTATCAGGGACAGCTTCTGTTTGGTTGCGCCAGAAGGTCGCCTGGACGAGGCGGCCTCCACGGCGCTTGCATCAATGGCGTCGACTCTGCGGCTCAATCCGGCGATTGCACGCGAGGCGTCAGCTCAAAAGCAACAGATGGTGCTTGAGCAGCGCCAACGCACGCAAATGAACATTGCCCAGCAGCAACAGCAGTTTGCAGCCTGGCAACAGATGCATGCCTCGCAACAGGCGGCGTTCGACAGCTACCAGCAGGCGTGGTTCGATCGCAGCGACCGTCAGCACGCCGCGAATATGGCTGCCAGCGCCGCCAATTTTTCCAGCGCGGGCGTGGGGACGGGCACCGCTTCGTATTCCGATGCCATTCGCGGGGTCAACCATTACACCAGACCCGACGGCACCGATGTCGAGGTCTCGGTGATGGCCGACCAGGCCTGGGTCAACGGTTCGGGCGATGTGATCGGTACACGCGATGGTTTTGAACCCGGTTTTGGCTGGACGGAACTGCCTCGTCAATAGCGTGGGGTGGCTTATGTGTGAATCGATGCCGGGTGTGTTTCTCGGCATTGTGCTAAAGAACGGGAAAGGAACAATGATGAGGGAGACGGTACTTTCGCGCACGGCATTTGTCGCGGCGGCGGGAACGGCGCTGCTGACGCTTGTGGGGTGCGGCGGACAGCGGACGCAGGATGCGACGGGTTTTAACGACGACCGCCCGGTAAAGGACAAGATGGACGCGGGTGCGACGTCGGGCGATTCCGGCGACGCGGACAGCGGCTCGGCGGATGCGTTCGATACGTGGTCGGATGATTGCTGGGATGCGCACCGCAACATCAGCATCGCGGCGCTCCTCGAGCTTAAGGGCTGGCAGTTGCAGGAGTTTGCCTCGCAGCAGGGCTATACCTGGCAAGACGCGCTCGAGATGTACGAGGACGAGGCGGGACACGTGCTCAGCGTCTGCAATATCAGCAAGGACGGCGCGACCGAATGGCTCGGCGAGGACGAAATCGGAAAGCTCGACAAGGGCGGCACCGGAAGCACCGTGATGTTCACGCTGCAACTTTCGGGCTATTCGAGCTGCGAGGATGTTATCGCGGGCTTTTCCGTGCCGGTCGAGGACCGGGCGCAGATTACTTCGGGCTCATGGATCGCGTGCGTATACGGTTCCAACATGGCGCGGCACGTTGCCATGGCGAGCCCGATGGAAAACGGTGACTACCGCTTGGATCTCATTACCGAGGAGGCTATCAAGACCGGTAGGTTTACCCAGGGTGGCGGTGCTCCGACGATAGACGAATTTTGGCAGGAAAAGACTGGACGCGCGCTCGGCTAGGTGCGACGTGGCCAATACCATAGCGAGGAACGAACGTGATGAATGAAGTGACGATGAACCGTGCGGCCTTTGTGGCAGGCGCGGGTGCGCTGGCTTGTGCGCTGGCTGGCTGCTCGGGCGGATTGGGCGGCGCGGGCGGTGCCAAGAAGGCGACCACGGCGGACGCCGCCTGTGTAGACGACAACGCCAACGTGACGGTCTATGCTGCGATCAACTTGGACGGCGCCGACCTGGTGCGCCTGCTCAAGCATCAAAACTATGAGTGGCAAGGCGAGAGCGTGGGCTACGGTGCCGCCGATGACGCGGGACTTTTCGCTTTTACCTTTTCTAAGATTTCGGATGACGTGGACGAACTTGCGAACAGCGCGATACCGCTTTCGGAGTCCGAGTACGAGGAACTTGAGCCGGGCGGCGGAGACGATAGCGTGGCGATTTTGCTCTCGGTGGGCGGCTATACGACGGGCAATCGTGCGCTCACCGGCGCAATCGGCGATGCGGCGATAGTGCAGGAGAAGTGCACAATCGACGATTCCGTGTATTGGCTGGTCAAGGCGCTCGACGGCAGCCGTTACGTGATTTCGGCCTACGACACCGAAGATGATGGCGACAGCGCGCATGACATCTATATCTATAGTGAGTCTTTTATTCACACCGGTTATCTGAGCGGCGGCGACCAAATCGATATTGACGAACTCTGGAGCCGCCTGACCAATGCCTCGTAGCGCACCAAAACCACCACAAAGGGGACAGTGAGGCGGGACTTTTTGACCGCCTGATGGGTCGAGCGTAACAACTCGTGCGTTACAGCAGCTCGCCGTGGCGGGCGATGTAGCGGCGCTTGGCCAGTTGGGTGAGCGCGATGTAGGCGGCGACAATGCCGATGAGCAGCGCGAAGAAGATTGGCGGCAGCGGCATGAGACCCAGCGCATCGGCGATGGGGCTTGCCGGTAGCCAGGTGACGAGCACCAGGCCCAGCACGGTGAGGAGGCACAGCGCGGGCGCGGCGTGGTCGCGCGGGCGTGGCAGGCGCGGGGAGCGCAGCATGTGGACCACGAGCGTCTGCGACCACATGGACTCGACAAACCAACCGCTCTGGAAGAGCGCCGTAAAGGCCGCCATGCCTGCGACGTCGCCTATAGCGGCAAGCTCTGCCCAGCTTGCGCCCACGGCGGCGGGGCACACCACAAAGAAGAGCGCGGCGAAAGTCACGATATCAAACAGTGAGCTCACGGGACCCAACTCGAGCATAAAGCCCTTAATGGACGCGGCATCCCAGGCGCGCGGACGGGCAGTCCAGGCGTCATCGACGGTGTCCCACGGCAGCGCGATGCACACGATCTCGTAGACCAGCGACAGCAGCACCAACTGCAGAGCGCTCATGGGCAAGAATGGCAAGAACAGGCTCGCGACGGTCACGGATAGCACGTTGCCAAAGTTGGAGCTCACCGTGGTCTTGAGGTACTTGAGCAGGTTGCCGTAGGTGCGGCGGCCTTCGATGATGCCGCGCTCGAGCACGCCCAGGTCTTTCTGGAGCAAGATGATGTCGGCGGATTCCTTGGCGATGTCGACGGCGGAGTCGACCGAGATGCCGCAGTCGCTCGCGCGCATGGCGGCGGCGTCGTTGATGCCGTCACCCATAAAGCCCACGGTGTGACCGAGCAGCTCGCGCATGACGCGCACCAGGCGCGCCTTCTGCAGAGGCGAGAGCTTGGCGAAGAGGTGGGTGTTCTCGGCGCGCTCGGCAAGTTCGGCGTCATCGAGCGCATCGATCTCGGAGCCGAGCAAGACGTTGCTCGCGTCGATACCGATCTGTTCGCAGACGGTGGCGGCGACGCGGTCGTTGTCGCCGGTCAGGACCTTGACCGCCACACCCTTGGCCTCGAGCGTGGCGACGGCGCCCGCGGCACTCGCCTTGGGCGGATCGAGGAAGGCCAAAAAGCCCATCAACACCATGTCGCATTCGTCGGCAATGCCAAACTCGCCCACGCAGCGCGGATTGGTTTTCTGCGCCACGGCAATCACGCGCAGGCCCTCGGCGTTGAGCCCGGCGACCTGCTTGCGAATCTGGGCGAGCTTATCTTCGGTAAGCGGCTGGGCGGTACCGTCGACCTCGATGTAGGAGCAAATCTCGAGCATTTCCTCGGCAGCGCCCTTGGTGACCATCTGAGTCTTGCCTTGGGCATCGGCGACCACCACGCTCAGGCGACGGCGCGAGAAGTCGAAGGGCACCTCGTCGACCTTGGTGTAGCGGTCGCGCAGGCTCTGGCCCAGCATGGAATCGGGCGCGACGGCCGAAGGGGTCATGTCGGCGCGGTCGATCACGGCCAGGTCGATGAGGTTCTTGAGGCCCGTCTGGAAGAAGCTGTTCAAAAACGCATGGCGCAGCACACGCGCGTCCTCGTTGCCGTCGGTGTTGAGGTAGCGCTCGAGCACGATGCGGTCCTCGGTGAGGGTGCCGGTCTTGTCGCAGCACAGTACGTCCATAGCGCCGAGGTTTTGGATCGCAGGCAGCTCCTTGACGATGACCTGACGGCGGGCAAGGTCCTTGGCGCCCTGCGACAGGCTCGTGGTCACGATGACGGGAAGCATTTGCGGCGTGATGCCCACGGCCACGCTCGTGGCGAACAGCAGCGCATCGATGACGTTGCCCTTGGTGGCGGCGTTGATGGCAAAGACTGCCGGCGCCATGACGAGCATCAGGCGCACCAGCAGCATCGAGACGCTCGAGACGCCGCGGTCGAACGCGCTCTTCTCGCCGCGCCCGTTGAGCATCTTGGCGATGCCGCCCAGGTAGGTGTCCGAACCGGTGGCCACGACAAGCGCCATGGCGGTGCCGTTTTGCACGGAGGTGCCGGTAAAGACGATGTTCTTGCAGGCGGAGAGCGGCAGCGTGGAGCTGTCGGCGCCTTCGACGACGGTGGCGACGGCGGTCTTCTCGACGGCCTCGCTTTCGCCGGTGAGGGCGGACTCGATCACAAACAGGTCGCGTGCGGTGATGATGCGGGCATCGGCCGGCACCATGTCGCCGGCGGAGAGGCGGATCACGTCGCCGGGGACGAGCTCGTCGAAGGGTATCTCGATGCGCTCGCCGTCGCGCAGGGCGGTGCAGGTGTTGGAGACCAGGTCCTTGAGGGCCTCTGCCGCATTGCCGCTGCGTGCTTCCTGGATAAACTTCATGCCGCCCGATACCAGTAGCATGATGCCGATGACGATGACCGTGGAGGGGTCGCGCTGCGGCTCGGGCACGGCGAGCACGTCGATGTAGAGCGAGACCAGCGCGAGCGCGGCGAGGATGCCGGCGAAGGGGTCGATGAAGGCGTCGGCGATGTGGCGGGCAAGTGTCTTGGTCGGCGCCTCGATGGTGTTGGGACCGGCGCCGTCCAGGCGCTCGGCGGCCTGCCCGGCGGTGAGGCCGTCAGCCGTGGCGTCGAGCAGCAGAAGGGAGTCCTCGGCGCTATGGGTTGCGGCAAAGATGGTGTTCTTGGCAAGGCCGGCGTGAGCGGCAGGGCGCGCCGTGCGGCGGCGCTTGGAGATGACTTCGAGTACCGTGGCGGTTTTGAGCATCAGCATAGGGTCCTCCTTGTTAAAGGGAGTTAGCGTACGTGTCGTATTGAATTGCAAAAAACCTAGATGTCGCTCACGTCATGCTCGCGAATCACCACAAGGGGGGCAGGCACCTTTGTGGTGGTTTTGGTGATCGACTGTTGGCGCTTATGCGTGCGCGGAATCCTCGCGGCGTGCCGAGGGCGACATGCAGGTTTTTCGACTATGGCTGCCTTCCATGGCACACCTCCTTAAGGCCGGGCGCGGCGCGCTTTGGGTATCTCGTACCCGTTTCAATCCGCCGGTATTTTTGACGAGGGGGTTTGCCGTGTCAACCCCATTGTTCGGAAAATCATCGCCCCTGACAAAGCCCTTACAGAGCGCCATGGCTTCAAAGCGCGCCCGCATCGACGTCCTACCTGCGCTAAACTGTGAAGCACGTACGCGATTACGAGAGGAGCCCGCATGGAGGCTTACAAGCAAGAGTTCATCAAGTTTATGGTCGAGTCCGACGTTCTTAAGTTCGGCAGCTTTACGCTCAAGAGCGGCCGTCAGTCTCCGTTCTTTATGAACGCCGGCGCTTACGTGACGGGCTATCAGCTCAAGAAGCTGGGCGAGTACTACGCCCAGGCCATCCACGATAACTTTGGCGACGACTTTGACGTGCTGTTCGGGCCTGCCTACAAGGGTATTCCCCTGGCCGTCGTGACCGCGATTGCCTATCACGAGCTGTACGGCAAGGAGGTCAAGTACTGCTGCGACCGCAAGGAGGCCAAGGACCACGGTGCCGACAAGGGCAACCTGCTGGGCTACGAGCCCCAGGACGGCGACCGTGTGGTCATGGTCGAGGACGTCACCACCAGCGGTAAGTCCATCGATGAGACCTATCCCAAGGTCAAGGCTGCTGCCGATGTCGAGATCAAGGGTCTGATCGTGTCCCTCAACCGCATGGAGGTCGGCAAGGGCGGCGTGACCACCGCACAGAAGGAGATCGAGGCCAAGTACGGTTTCCCCGTCGCGAGCATCGTCTCTATGGCCGAGGTCGTCGAGACCCTCTACAACCACGAGATCGACGGCAAGGTCGTCATCGACGATGAGCTCAAGACCGCCATCGACGCCTACTACGAGCAGTACGGAGTCCGGGAGTAGTTACGCGGTTTTACCAAACCGCGTAACGGCTCGACGCTGCGCGCCGCCCAGAGCGACAATTTGTCATTCAAAAAGGCAAGGCATGACCAGAAGGTCTATGCCTTGCCTTTTTCATGCCAACTTGTTCGCTCTGGACGTCGCTCGCTGTCCGTCCTCTACCTGCGGCGTTGTCTTGCCCCGGATGCGGCAGTAGTCATTGGGGACGTTCTTGTTTGACTAGTCGTTTAAGAACGTCCCCAATGACTAGTCAGAGATGAGCGTGGGTAATCTCCCGGTTTTGGCCTGTGTTGGGGCTCAAAGTGGGAGATTATCCACGCTCGTGATTTGAGTGTCCGAAAATCCACGCTCGTTTGGTCGGTGCATGTCTACGCAGCGTAGGTTGTCGAGGGCTGTCTTCAAATGGATACTGGCTCTTGAACCGGTTCGCTCCATTCTTCCAATCTGATCGGACATCTCATGAACCAGACACCGCAAAGCAATGTCCCCCATACTTTTTTGGCAGCACATGCCATCAAGCGGCTGCGCGAAGATCGCGGCCTCACCCAGCGCGCCCTGGCGGAAAGCCTTGGCGTGACCGATAAAGCCGTCAGCAAGTGGGAGTCCGGCCGCGGCCTTCCCGACATTTCCCTCGTCGAGCCTTTGGCCCAGAGACTCGGCATAAGCGTGGCTGAGCTTTTGGCTGGTGACAATCGGGCCAACGCCAACCGTGCAGGCAATATGCTCAAAGGCGTCTTTTACGTTTGCCCTATCTGCGGAAACGTTGTGCACGCGCTCGGAGAAGGCAGCTTTAGCTGTTGCGGCTCCACGATGTTTCCCCAGGAGGCCGAAGAGCCGGACGCGGATCACGCCTTTTCCATCGAGCGCA
The DNA here is from genome assembly GCA_036298675.1 of Collinsella sp. GTDB lineage: Bacteria > Actinomycetota > Coriobacteriia > Coriobacteriales > Coriobacteriaceae > Collinsella. The sequence goes on from JAXJIO010000030.1 coordinate 10,014, forward strand.
TCGAGGACGATTGGTACGTCACGCTCGACCATCCCATGACCAAGGATCATTACATTAGCTTTGTGGCATATGCGACTATGGATGGCATCTGCCTCAAGAAGCTCTATCCAGAGCAATCGGTGCAACCGCGTTTTCATATCACCGGACGCGGCAGAATGTACCTCTACTGCAACCAGCACGGACTCTTTGTTTTGCCGACGCCGCCTATCCGCAGATGGCGAGCGGATGACTAGCGTCCGTCGTCCCCTCCTGCGTCAGCGAGTTGCGGTGGAATAGTTCCTGAAAGTGTTGCTCGGGGCCCTTTTGATCACTTCCAAAAGCGAAGCAGTCAAAATAGCCTCGTCCCAAATTAGCTACTCTTGCACCAAAAATGAGCGTCCGAAAATCCGCGCTCGTTGCTACCTGAGGCCTGGGAGGCGGGTGTAGGGGAATGAGCGCTCTAGGAACTCGGCGCAGCGGGCGTAGTCTTTGGCAAAGTAGCTGCTGTAGAGCGAATCGAGCACGTATTGCACGGCGATGTGGCTGGCGAACTGCGTGATGCGGTGCGTCATGCTCTCGTGGTCGCTCACCGTGAGGTAGGCGGCAAAGCCGGGGTGCAGGCGCGCACAATAAGGTGTGCCGATGACAATGACGGGAACATGTCGGCTGCTGAGGATCGGCAAGATTTCCTTGAGGTTGGGTGCAAGGCCGCTGTAGGAGATGACGATCGCCACATTGCCGGAATCCGAGGCGAGCGCCGTGCGCACCTGGGCCTCGGTGCTGCTGTAGCATGTGGCGCTCTTGCCGGACGAAAGTAGGCGGTCGCGGAACATCCCCGCTGGATAGAGGTTGTGCGAGCCGGTGTAGATATCGACCTGCCGTGCCTTCGCGATCAGTTTGGCGGCGTGGTCGAGCTGCGCGGGGTCGAGCAGCTCCTGCGTCTCGGCCAGCGTGGTCTGGTAGAGCCCTTCCATGCGCTCCATAACCTGCGCGGGCGTGGACGTGGCATCGAAGGGAAAGTTGATGTCCACGTCGCGGCGGTTGCCTGCTTCGGTCGCCAGGCGGATAAGCTCGACCTTGAGGTCCTTAAAGCCCTCGAGGCCGAGCTTTTTGCAAAAACGGTGCACGCTTGCGACCGAAACATTGGCGCGGGCGGCAAACTCCTTAATGGAGAGTCCGCGGATGTCCTCGCCCATGGCAAGGGCCGAGATGCCGAGCTGCTGCTCGGTAGGGGTTAGGCCCTGCGCCTCGGTAATCTTGCGTTTGATATCCATTCGAACTCCCGCACTCGCCAAACCTGCCAAAAAGAGACGGGTTTATTTTGGCAGGTTTTGTCCGAGAAGGGTAACGGGGCCGAGGACACCGCTGGGCGCGACGGGCTCGGTGAGGGCGAAGATGTCGGAGGTCGCATGGTCGAGCGTGTTGATGACATCGATGGCGAGCTCGTGTGCGCCGGCGGTAAGCGCGCCTGTCGCAAAGCGGTAGGGCGGGCAGATGCGCGTGCCGAGCGTTTGTCCGTCGAGTGTGAGCGTTGCGACTTCGTAGACATCCCCTAGGTCAATGACGGTGTGGGCGAGGTCGTCGGCCAGCTCGAACGCCGTGCGATAGCGGAACGTACCACATACGCCGGGGAACTGCTCGGCCGTGAGGTCGCACAGGCGCTCGAGCTTTTGCGGCTCGCCAAAGGTTCCATCGCTGCCGGCAGGGGAGAGGGCGACGGTCCAGGAGTGGCTGATGTCGAGGGCGAGCGTTGCACGTGTGCTCGTGTCGGTGCAGTCCGCGGGCTCGATTGCGCCGCTTGCCTCCAGAACAACAACGCAGCTCTCGTAAGGCGCCAGCTCCAGCACGCCGTCAAACGCAACGGGCTTGGTGCTGTTCAGCAGGTCGAGGCGCGTTCCGCAAAGACACTTGTCTTGCGGAAGCGAAACCGTGCAGCAAATGCTTTCACGTGGGTGCTCGTTGACCAACATGACGTAGGTCTCGCCGGCACGCTCGTAGCGAAGCGCGCGTAGCCAGGGCTGCGGCGTATCGGTCACAACAGTCTGCAGCCCCGCGCGTGCAAGCGCAGCCGCCACATCGGCAAGCGGGGTCGCGGCAAGACCGCTCAGCTCGGCCGCGCCATCCGCGTCGTAAAGCGCGCCGGGCACCTCGTCGACGGCAAGCGCCATAACCCCCGCGGCCATCATGCGCCCGACGGCACGTGCTGTGACAGCGCCAATAAACGAAGCCCCGGGCATAACAAACGCCTGGTAGCGACAGCCATTAACGGCAAACGTCCCATCGGCAATCGAAACCTCGTAACGCTCCTCATTCTCAAAAGCCTCTGCCGGCACAAAATCAAAGTCGATCTGCGCGCGCGTGAGTTCGGCCGCCACGCGCTCGACGGGCATGGCGTTGCCGGCCCATTCGGCGTCGGCATGGTACAGAATGGCGACGGGGCGAGCGGCAGCGCCTTCCGAAAGGAGCGTCGCCGTGCGATTCATATAGCGCATGAGCTGGCCAAAGTGCGGCCATTGCGGGTTGTTGCCGTGCGCGTAAAAGTGCGGCGGGCAGTCCCAATCGGGGAAGGGCGCCATGCTAAACGCGTGCGGCGTAAACCAGTTAATACCGCGGACGAGCATATGGTCGGCGATCCACTTCATCTCGCGCAGGCCCTCGTGCCAGCCAAAGGCGCCAAAGACCTCGGCCATGCAGCGCCCCTGCTTTTTGGGGTCGAGGCGCGCTGCCGAAGATCCCAACTTGGCGAGCGCGTACGTAAAGAACTCCATGTTCCATGCGCCGTGGAAGTAGCTGTAGCGCCCGCGGTCAATTCCGGGGGCAAGCTGGTTGATGACCACATCCACGCCAGCCATGTCCTGCCCCGCGACCGCGCGGAAGTAATGTCCGGCGCCCTGGCCCAGGCGCGTGTGGCAACTCTTGTCCTCGATCACGTGGCCAATGTGCATAACGCCGTGCGCGCGGCACCAATCGCCAATCTGCTCGTCAAAGCAGCTGCGGTAGAGCTGCGTAGCAAGGTCCATATAGGCGTGGCGAACCTGGGCGCCGTCTGCCTCGCGCGTCCAAAGGCCGTGCAACTTGGTAAGCCAATTCTCGCCAAGCGCATCGTGTAGGCGGCGGGCAAGCTCGTCCGACCACGGCAGCGCCAAGTCGCTTCGCCCGATAAAGCTTCTGGTAGAAGCATCGTCGGGCGCGGTGCCCTTCTCGTTCATAAAGCCGGGCTCGTCGGTAAAGAAGCCCAAGATCGTTTTGCCGAACTCATCGCTCAGATGCTCAAACGTGGGCTCGTAGACGGCGTCGATGAGCGCGTGGCACGAGGCGGCGTCGACCATGTTGATGTACTCATCGCGAAAGCCGGTCTTTTGGCTGGTGGCGTACAGCACGATCGTAGTGACGCCGGTGGGGGCGTCAAAACGCAAGCGGGCGGGCGTTCCATCGTCTCCTTGCTCAACAGCGAGCGCAAGGTCGAGCGGCGCACCAGCGGCATCAAAAGCTGCCACGCCCACAAAGCGCTCGGTGGGGTCCATGAGATTACCGAGCTTGATAGTCGTGGACGGTTGGGGACCAACAACCGTAATCGTGCGATGCTTGAGCACGGTTTTCTTGAGCGCGGGGTCGACGCCATCGCCCGCAAGCGCGCCGTTGGCATAGCCTGTGGGGAAGTGGGCGTCGTCGAGCAGCCAGGTCTTTAACCCCAGGCGCTTGCACTCGCCGATGATAAAGCGCAGGTCAGACCACCAGCCGTCGCGACAGAAATCGGGATGCGTGCGCGATTCCAGGCAAACCTCGTGGATGTCCGCCCCGGCGATCTGCTCCAGATACTCGGTAATCGTCTCGCGCGCCTCGCCCTTGAGCCACAAGAACGGAAGCACGTGGTTGTCGTAGGTGCCGCCAAGCACCTGCTCAAAATACGCCGCCATATACGCTCCTCCAAAACCGGCCTTTCAAATCCATTGAAGTCAGAGTACGCCGAGCGCGCCGCCCTGCTAATATCAAAACCACGGCAGAATATGACCGAATCAACGATGGGAGCACTATGGAGCTCGCGCGCTTGGATAACCTGCTACTCGAGCTGACCGACAGTGAACGCGCCTATCGCGCGGGCGCCCATTACGACTGGAGCGATGCACTCGGTCAAGGTAATCAGGCAGATATTGATGGCCGATTCATTCGTAAAATTGGCAACCCAACGCTCGCTCTGCACCAAGAAGGCATGCCCGAGGGGCTATCGATTGTTCGCAACTCGCGCTTCAATCCTGTGCCGGAACACGTGCACGATTATGTCGAAATCAGCTATGTCTATCGAGGACGAGCGCCGCAGATCGTCAACGGCGCGCCGCTCATGCTCGCTCAAAACGAGGTCCTCCTGCTCGATGCCGCCTGCCCGCATGCTGTTGGCGAGCTCGGTGAGCACGACATAATGCTGAGCGTCATCATCTCGCGGCCAATGCTGCGCCGTAGCCTGGAGCAAAGCCTTTCGCCCACAAGCGCGGTCTCGCGGTTCCTGCTCAACGCCCTCACGGACGAAACCGACCACCGCGGACACGTGCATTTCCATACGGGCGGCAGCCGTCGCGTGCGCCGCTACATGCAGGAGATGCTGTGCGAGCGTCTGGACCCCACGCCAGCGAGCCCCCAGATTGTCTCGAGGCTGTTTGAGCTGCTGTTGGTCGAGCTCATGCAAAGCTACGAGGCCGGTCTTCTGCGATCGGACGCACCCGCGCTGCCATCGGCGCAGGTCGCGGCTGCTATGGGCTATATCGAGCGTCACGCCTGCGATTGCGCGCTCGACGACCTCGCCCGCCATCTGCACCTGAGCCCCAACTACGCAAGCGCCCTACTCAAGCGTCAGACAGGCCGCACATTCATGCAGCTCGTGCAGGAGGGCCGCCTGGCGCGCGCAGCGGCACTGCTCGACGCCGGTGCCACGGCAGAGGCGGCTGCGCGCGAGGCGGGCTATGCCAACATGAGCTTCTTCTACAAAAAGTTTGCCGAGCGCTATGGCTGCACGCCGGCTGCCTATCGTCAGCGTTTTCCCAGATAAAACCGACCAAAATAAACCTGTCCCTTTTTGGCAGGTGTCAGGAAGTGTCAGGGGCGGGCAGGCGGCGGGGTGCCGCTGCGAAAAGAAGTATCGGGTTTGGCGCCCCCGCCTCCGCATGTCTCCCGCGTGGGCGATACTCGGCTTATCGACCCACGATGCAAAGGAGATGCTCATGGCAAACATCAAGTTCCCCGAGGGTTTCTATTGGGGTGGCGCCACCGCCGCCAATCAGTTTGAGGGCGCTTGGAACGTGGACGGCCGCGGCGCTTCCGTCGACGACCACTTCCTGGGCGGCAGCTACAAGGAGCCGCGCCAGATCACGATCGACATCGATCCCAACCGCTTCTACCCCAACCATGACGGCATCGACTTCTACCATCACTACGAGGAAGACATCGCGCTGTTCGCCGAGATGGGCTTCAACATGTTCCGCATGTCCATCTCCTGGAGCCGCATCTTCCCCAACGGCGACGATGCTGAGCCCAACGAGGCCGGCCTCGCCTTCTACGACCGCGTTTTCGACTGCTTGCGCGCTCACAATATTGAGCCGCTCGTGACCCTCTCGCACTACGAGATGCCCTATCACCTGGTCGAGAAGTACAACGGCTGGGCGAGCCGCGAGCTCATCGGCTTCTTTGAGAAGTATTGCCAGACCGTCTTCGACCGCTATCAGGACAAGGTCAAGTTCTGGCTCACCTTCAACGAGATCAACTGCGGCACCATGGACATGGGTGCCATGATGGAGACCGGCCTGATCCAGGGCTTCGAGGGCCCGGCAAGCGCCATCAAGACCACCGCTCAGCAGCGCTTCCAGGCCCTGCATCACCAGTTTGTCGCCAGCGGCCGCGTCGTGCGCTACGCCCACGAGCACTACCCACAGTTCAAGATGGGCAACATGGACTGCTTTATCCTCTCCTACGCCGCCACGTGCGATCCGGTCGACGTGTTCGCCACGCAGCAGCAGATGAACTCCATGAACTGGTACTGCTCCGATGTACAGGTGCGCGGCAAGTACCCGTTCTACGCCAAGCGCTTCTGGGCCGAGAACGACGTCGAGCTCGCGATGGAGGACGGCGACCTGCAGGATATCGCCGACGGCAAGGTCGACTTCTACACCTTTAGCTACTACATGTCCGGTACCGTGGGCACCCACAAGGACCACGAGATGACCGAGGGCAACATGACTTTTGGCGGCAAAAACCCCTACCTGGAGTCCACCGACTGGGGTTGGCAGATTGACCCGCTGGGCCTGCGCATCGCCCTCAACGAGATTTACGCCCGTTACGAGATTCCGCTGATGGTGGTCGAGAACGGCATGGGCGCTTACGACGAGGTCGAGGAGGACGGCTCCATTCACGATCCGTACCGCATCGCCTATCTGCAGAGCCACATCAAGGCCATGGGCGAGGCCGTCGCCGATGGTGTTGACCTGATCGCCTACACCTGGTGGGGCCCCATCGACCTGGTGTCCGCCGGTACCGGCGAGATGCGCAAGCGCTACGGCTTCATCCATGTCGATAAGTACGACGACGGCACCGGCACCTACGAGCGCCGCCGCAAGGACAGCTTCTTCGCATACCAGAAGATCATCAAGTCCAACGGCACCGAGGGCTTGGAGTAATTGAGTTCCGGCGATTGAGTTCCGGCGTTCTGACGAACGCCGGACCGGCGGCCGATTTCGTGACCACGAATGTCGACGACGATGGTATCTGGAATGCCTTCGTGCATCTGGGATTCATCGAGGATTAATCAGCAAAACGGGTATCGATGGGGCAAAGACGTCGGCGGAGTTTTCGATTCGACTCCCCACCTTAGTTTTTGGTCCAATTGGCACTATAATCACCATAGGCATGCGCACTACGTTGCGCTTAATCAAGAGGAGAAAACGTATGGGTCTGTTTGACATGTTCAAGAAGAAGGCTGAGCCCGCGGCTGCCGCTGCTCCGGCCTCCATCTCTGCTTCTGCCGGCGCCGACGTGCTGTGCTCGCCCGTCAAGGGCAAGGTCATCAAGATGGCCGATGTGCCCGATCCCGTCTTTGGTGGCGAGGTTCTGGGCAAGGGCTGCGCCGTGTGGCCCGAGGACGATCTGGTCTACGCTCCCTGCGACGGCAAGGTGACCGTCACCATGGGTCACGCTGTGGGCCTGCAGTCCGATAGCGGCATCGAGGTCCTGGTGCATGTTGGCGTCGATACCGTCAACATGAATGGCGACGGCTTCGAGGGCTTCGTCAAGGCCGACGATGTCGTGAAGGCCGGCCAGCCCATGCTCAAGATCGACCGCGCCAAGATCGCCGCTGCCGGTTACAAGGACTGCGTCGTCGTGGCCGTGTCCAACACCGCCGAGTTCGCCGATGTCGAGCTTGCCGTCGAGGCCGACTCCGCTGTCGCCGCCGGTGACGCCATCGTCAAGGTTGTCCGCAAGTAAACTGCGGCATCCAAAGGATGTGCAAAGGTGGTCGGGTTTTCCGGCCACCTTTTTTATTGCACCGCGGGGAAGCGTTTTATTGCACGTTGGGCGTGCTTGCAAACCGTTCGGACGCTAAAACGAACCGACCGCGCCTTCGTGCCGTCGAGGGTGTTAATAAGTGGATAGTATGGGCTTACTTATTACAACGTGCGCCGCGTCTGGGAAGCGCGGTGCCGCTCATTGGGAGGAACAACATGAAAAAGAAGCTGCTGCTTGCGCCCCTCATGGCCGTTTTGGTTGCATGCGTGGTCGTGCTTTCCGGTTGTGGAGGCCCTTCGATCGAGGAACTCATCACCGAGGATCTTACGACTCAGTTTGACGAGGTCAAGAACGGTGGCGACGAGTTCCTTTCTGGTCTGGAGGAGGCTTCGGGCGACGAGTTCGAGCAGCTGGGTATCGATCCCAAGGAGTATGCCAAGACCTATCTCGAAGGCTTTGACTACGAGATCGGCGACGTGACGGTCGACGAGGACAAGGGTGTCGCGACCGCCGAGGTCTCCATCACCTGCAAGTCCATGAACAAGATTGTCGAGGACTTCTCCACCCAGTATCAGGAGAAGGTTGCCGCGCTTGATACGGTTCCTTCCGATGACGAGCTGTACAAGATGGCAGGTCAGGTTATGGTCGATGTGACCAAGGCCACCGAGCCCAGGAAGACCACGGTTATCTTCAAGTACACCTGCAACGACGACGGCGAGTGGTCTGCCGACGACTCCGTCAACTCCGAGATGATGGATGCAATGCTGAGCTAGGGGAGTTACGCGGTAGTTTGTTACGGCGTTTTACCAAACGCCGTAACTGCTCGACGCTGCGCGGGCACCAGAGCGACAACTTGTCATTCAAAGAGGACGGCATGACCAGAAGGTCTATGCCGTCCTCTTTTCATGCCAATTTGTTCGCTCTGGTGCCCGCTCGCTGTCATTGCCGAAACATCGGCGTTGCCATGGCAGTCATTGGGGACGTTCTTAAACGACTACTTTCCGCGCGACAGAATCTATGCAGCCGTGTTGAGCGACAGCCCCGCTACTCGCCCAGAATCAGCGCGGCGAGTTCGTCCTGGGTGTCCACTACGTAGTCGGCGTCGGCGGCTTCGAGCTCTGTTCGGCCGCGGAAGCCCCAGGTGACGCCGGCGCTCTTAAGGCCGGCATTGTGGCCGGTCAGAACATCGACATTCGAATCGCCAACGTAGAGCGTGGTCGCCGGGTCGGCGCCCAGCTCCTCCATTACATGCAGCGTGACGGGAGCCTCGGGCTTGGGTGGAAACGCGTCGACACGACCCTGCACCAGCGCAAAACGATCGGGGCCAAAGTACTTTTCGATAAGCGGAGCCGCCGAAATATGGTCCTTGTTGGTGAGCACGGCAAGCTCAACGCCCGCGGCGCGCAGACGGTCGAGCATCTCGACCGTGCCGGCATAGGGGGCGGTGTGGTCCTCCTTGTGCTCGCCGTAATAAGCCCTAAACTCGGCGAGCGTCTGCTCAAACATGCGGCCGTCGCCCGCGTACTCGGCGGGCATAAAGCGCTCGACCAGTTTGAGCATGCCGTTTCCCACCTTGTAGCGGTACTCGTCCACGGCAAACGTGGGCCAGCCGTGCATCTCGCAGGTATGGTTGCCGGCGGCCGCCAGATCCTCGAGCGTGTTGAGGATGGTGCCGTCCAAATCAAAAATCACATGGGAAAACGCTGCTGCCATGGGTGCTCCTGCCGTTTGAGTTGTAAAGCGCACCCCATGATACTGGCCCTGCACGTCGGGCGTGCCTGGAATCTGAATATCTGTAACAACCTTGAGTTGCACTGCGGCGGCTGCGCGCCATGTCCGCTAGCAAATCCTCGGCAGCTGCTCTCCCACGAGCATGTCGAGGATACGCGTCGAGCCCCAGCCGGTGCGCACACGCACGGCGGGACGAGCACCTTCGGCGACCGGCAGCACGCGACCGATGATGGCGGCGTTCTCGCCGTAGCGGGCGGCACGCATGGCTGCTAGCGCCGCGTCGGCCTGCTCGGCTGGCACCACGGCGACCATCTTGCCCTCGTTGGCAACCTGCAGCACGTCGTAGCCGAGCATCTCGCAGGCGGCCTGCGCGTCGGGGCGCACGGGTACGGCGTCCTCGTCAATCTCCATGGCAACGCCGCTGGCCTGGGCAAACTCGTTGAGCGTGGATGCCAGGCCACCGCGCGTGGGGTCGCGGAAGCAACGCGTGTCGGGGGCGGCGGCCAGCACGTCGGCAATCAGGTGGTTGAGGGGCGCGGCGTCGCTCTCGATGCTGCTCGAGAACGCCAGGCCCTCGCGCTGGCTCATGATGGCGATGCCGTGGTCGCCCAGCGTGCCCGAGACCAGGACGACGTCGCCGGGCTGGCAGCTGGCGCCGCTGAGCGTCACGCCCGCGGGAACCTCGCCCACGCCGGCGGTGTTGATGTAGACGCCGTCAGCTCCGCCGCGCTCGACCACCTTGGTGTCGCCGGTGATGATTTTGACGCCCGCCTCGCGCGCCGTCTCGGCCATGGTCTGCACAATCTGGCGCAGCTTATCCATAGGATAGCCCTCTTCGAGGATAAAGCCGCACGAAAGGAAGCGCACGTTGGCACCCGAGGTCGCAACATCGTTGACGGTTCCGCACACGGCGAGCCTGCCGATATTTCCGCCGGGGAAGAACTGCGGCGTCACCACAAAGCTGTCGGTCGACATGGCGATGCGCCCGCTCGCGGGCAGGGCGGCGACACCGGCATCGTTGCCTTCGAGCAGCTCGGGCGACCCAAAGGCATCCAGAAAGACCTCGTCGATAATGCGCTTCATCATCTGGCCGCCGGAGCCGTGGCCCAGCAGGACAGTGCTATCGGTGACGCTATGGGACATATCGAAAACTCCAATCGTGGTGCGTCTGGTGCGTGGGGGCGTTCGGGCTAGATTTGGTATCTAAAGTACGCAGCGCAGCTGCCTTCCGAGCTCACCATGCACGGGCCAACAGGATGCCCGGGCGTGCAGGCGTGGCCGAAAAGTGGGCAGTCGCTCGGTGCGATGGCCCCGCGCAGCACGTCGCCGCAACGGCATCCGCGCGGCTCGACCGTCGGTTCAACGGGCACGTCATAGCGGGCGCCGGCGTCAAAGCGCGAGAACTCGGGGCGGATGGAAAGGCCCGAGGCGGCAATCGGTCCCAGCCCGCGCCATGTGGTATCGCACGGCTCAAACACCTGCTCGACCAGTTGGCGCGCCACGGGGTTGCCGTCCACGTTGACGCCGCGACGGTACGCGTTGTCGATCGCGGGCCGCCCCTCAACGACCATCTGCACCAGCATGCAGATACCCTGCAGAATATCGACCGGCTCAAATCCCGTGACCACGCCTGGGGTCCTAAACTCATCGACCAAAAAGCCAAAGGGTACCAGGCCTGTGATGGTGGCGACGTGGCCCGGCAGGATAAAGCCGTCGATAGTGGTCTCGGGGTCGTTGGCAATCGCGCGCAGCGCCGGTGGCGTGGTCTTGTGGGCGCAATAGATCGAGAAGTTCTGGAGTCCGCGTGCATCGGCCTCCAGGATGGCGGCGGCGATGGTGGGCGTCGTAGTCTCAAAGCCCACGCCCATAAAGATGACCGGGCGGTCGGGGTTGTGTTTGGCGATATCGAGCGCGTCGAGCGGCGAGTAGACGATACGGATGTCGCGTCCGGCTGCCTTTTGCGCGGCAAGCGAGGTGGACGATCCGGGCACGCGCATCATGTCACCAAAGGTAGTGATGATGGCGCCGTCCATCTTGGCGAGTGCGATTGCGTGGTCGATGTCGCGGTTTGCGGTAACGCAGACGGGGCAGCCCGGGCCGCTCAACAGCTTGAGCCCCGCCGGCATAATGGAGCGAAAACCATAGCGGCCAATGCTCACGGTATGCGTACCGCAGACCTCCATCAGGTTGATGGTGCGGTCGCCGACAAGCTCATGAATGCGGTCGATGAGCTCGCGAGCGAGCCGTGGGTCGCGAAATGCCGAAAAGTCGATACCGGAGTGAACCGGTTGCGCCGCCGCCACTAGTATGCCTCGGCCGGGTTGGTGGCGAGCTGGTCCTCTTCGACCAGCTCGGTCATGGCGTTGACCAGCTCGAGCGTCTCCTGGGCTTCCTGCTCGTCGACAATCTGGATGCCAAAGCCGGCGTGTACGAGAACATAGTCGCCCACCTGTGCCGTCGGCACAAGTCGCAGCGATACGGGGCGCTCGATGCCCATCATGTCGACGATCGCCTTTAGGTCGTCGTCGCGTTTGACCACTTTACCGGGAACGGCAAGGCACATAATGTTTCCCTTTTATACGCTTTGCGCTGGATGGGCGCTTAATAATCCATCAGTTGATGGTAGCGCTCGCGGGGGTTGCGGGCAAACGCGTTACACCTGTGAGACGGCGGCGCATGGGCTGGCCAAGCAGCCTACCGCGATGCGATCTGCGTGAGGCGAGCGCGGGCGACCGCCGCCTGGCCGTAGGCGATGCAGCCGTCGTTGACGGGCACGGTGTGGGGAACCAAGACGGCAAGACCGGCGTCTTTGAGCTCGCGCGTGAGGAGCCGAAGCAAAAGTCGGTTCATGAACACGCCGCCCGAGAGCGCGACGATGTCGATGCCTTCGCGAGCGCAGATTTCGCTTGCGATACGTGCCGATGCGCGTGCAATGGCGATATGGAAGTCGAGCGCGAGCTTGTCGGCCGGCACACCGGCCTCGATTCCACTCAAAAGCGCCTCAAAAAGCGGTTTGGGATCCAAAATGAGGGGGTTGTCCGAGGCCGCCTGGACAGTTAGTTCAGATACGTATTTTTGTGATGGGCTCTGGGTGGCAAAAGCCGTCTGCGATGATCCCAAATGGGTTGATTTGGGGTGTTCGGCAGACATATTTGCCGCAAATAGGGTGTCTGGAGAGCCTTTTTTGGCCAAATCTGAGGCAAAAATGCGGGATAGGGGGTCAGTAGTTAATACATATCTGAACAAACTGTCCAGCGATGTTGAGACGGATGCGGATACGCCAGCCTGATTGCCAGTGAAATGGCTGTTTTCGTCGCTAAAAGCGCGCCAAGCGGCGGCCTCGAGCTCGATGGCGGGTTCGCCCTCGTAGGTTGCAGTGCCGCAGATGTCCAAGATCGCCGCCGCGGCGTCAAACAGACGGCCCATACTGCTCGTTCGCGGGCTGTTGATGTTCCGCTTGATCATCGTGGTCGTGATACTGCGCGTCTGCTCATCGAGGCCGCCCAGGAGTCCCGCGGCACCCGGATGTTCGAGTAGATCGAGCTCGCTCAGCAGGGCAAAGGCGTTGCGTCGGGCGTCGCGCACAGATGCGGCGCCACCGGGGAGTGCCCAGGTACGCAGGTGCGCGGTGCGCTCAAAATCGGCGAGGCCGGCGACAAGAAACTCACCGCCCCAAATGGTTCCGTCGGTGCCAGCGCCCGTTCCATCGAAGGCGATGCCAAGTACGCGCGCATTGGGTGCAAGCTGTCCTGTGGCGATAGCCTCAGCCATCACGCTCGCGATATGCGCATGATGGTGCTGGACTTCGATAAGCGGCAGATTGCGCTCGCGCGCCTGTTCGCGTGCCCACTGACTCGATAGGTAGCTGGGGTGCAAGTCGCAGGCCAGCGCGGCGGGCGCTAGGTCAAAAAGGTCTTCCAGTCGCGTGCGTGCCGCATTCCACGCATCGAAAGTCGCACCGTTTTCGACATCGCCGATATGCTGCGACACAAAACAGGCCGACGTTCCATTCGCGTCTTCGCGCGTGAGTGCGATCGTGGCCTTTTGCTGCGGGCCGCAGGCGAGCACACAGGGCGCGGCGCTGGCGAGTGCCGGCAGCGGCAACGGCTGCGGGGCGTACCCGCGAGCGCGGCGCACGGGCATAACGACCCCGTCGACCACACGTACCACGGAGTCGTCGTAGCGCGAGAGGATCGCGCGGTCATTGCCGAGCAGCGCGTCGGCGATGCCGGCGGCAACGAGATGCTCCCAGGCAAGATCGTCATCGGTCTCGATGGGCTCTTCGCTCAAGTTTCCGCTGGTCATAACCAGCGCGTGCATGCCATGCGTTTCTGCCGCGGCAAGCAGCAGATGCTGAAGCGGGGTATAGGGGAGCATGACGCCGAGCTCGGGCAGATCGTGCGCAACGGACGGCGCAAGTGCGAGAGCATCGAAGGAATCTCCCATGCCAACACCACGCCGGCGCAGCAGCACGATGGGGCGGATGCTGCCGGCCAGCAAGTCGCGCTCGGCGTCGTTGACACGGCACAGGCGCTCGGCATCGGTAAGGTCGCGCACCATAACGGCAAGCGGCTTGTTGCTGCGGCGCTTGTGACGGCGCAGCTCGACTACTGCTTGCTCGTTGGCGGCGTCGCAAGCCAGATGGAATCCGCCCAGGCCCTTGATGGCAACAATGCCGCCGGCCTCGAGCAGCTCGACACAGCGCTCGATAATAGCGTCGCTAGACTCGCGCGTGTCGCCGACAGCCGGCGTCGCCTCTGAGCTCTCGAGCACCATGCCGCCTGCCGCCTCGCGCCAGGTAATATGCGGCCCGCAGTCAAAGCAGGCATCGGGCTGCGCATGAAAGCGCCGGTCAAGTGGGCCGGCATACTCCGCGGCGCATTCGGGGCACATGGGAAAGCGATCCATAGAGGTGGCCGCTCGGTCATAAGGCAGCGATCGGATGATGGTAAAGCGTGGGCCGCAGTTAGTGCAGTTGATAAAGGGGTAGTGATAGCGTCGGTCGGCGGGATCGAACAGCTCGCGCAGGCAATCGTCGCAGGTGGCGATATCGGGCGAGACGAGCGTCGTGTGCGCGGTCTGGTCCTGCGATGCTACGATGCGAAAACCCTCTTCATTGGCGGCATCCCAACCGTTGGCTGCCAGGTCCACAACCTCGACATGCTCTACGCGGGCTGCCGCAGGCGCATGCTCAGAAAGCGCGGCAACAAAAGCATCGAGCGCACCGGCCAGAGCATGCGCTTCGATATGCACGCCGTCGCCCGCGTTGAGCACCCATCCGCAAATGCCATGCGCCATGGCCTCGCGATACACAAACGGCCGCATGCCAACGCCCTGCACAATGCCCGTTACATGAATATGCACATGCCGCATGCGACACCCCTCATCAAAACCGACCAAATAGGGACAGGTGCGCTACAGCCCCAGGCTCTGCTTGGTGGCGGCGCAGGTAAGCTCGCCGTGCTTAACGCCGCGCAGGCCCAGCAGGCGGTCGGCTAGTTCGTAGACGCGCTCGCCGCGACCCTTGAGCGCCAGAATCTCCAAGCAGTTGTGGTGATCCAAATGCACGTGCATGGTCGATACAATCTCGTCGGTGTAGTCGTGCTGCACTTCGTCCAGGCGGCGCGTCAGGTCGCCGGTATGGTGGTCGTAGATCATGGTGAGCGACCCGATAACATACTCATCGGGCGTGCGCATCTGCTCCTTGGCGATCGAGGCACGAATCAGGTCGCGCACGGCCTCGGATCGGTTGGCCACGTCGCCGCGGCGTGCGATCTGCTCGTCAAAACGGCGCAGCAGGTCGTCGGGTGCGGTAACCGAAAAACGGACCAGCTCGGAGCCGGAGCCACTACAGTGGCAGCCCGCGTCACCGTCCGCCCCGTGCGGATGCTCGTGCTCGTACCCGCAGCCGTGCTCGTGTTCGGCCACCTTACACCAGCTTCACGGAGCCGACGGAGTTGTGGTCGGCCTCGATGGCTTCCTCGTAGCCCTCGAGTGCGTCGTGGGCCTCGTGCAGCGCGGCCATGGCGGCCTCGAGCTTGGCGCCGATGCGCTCCATGTCAAAATTCTCGGTCGCATGCAGCAGCTGATGGCTCCACTCGTGAGCGAGCTCGATGGTGTCGTCGACCTGCTTGACGCTCATGGCAAGCTGGCTCATGTTCATTCCAACGTCATGCATGGGAATCTCCTTTTGTACGGGGCAATCCAGTGGTTCAGATTCTACTACGGAGGGCTCCCGCGCCCGCCGTTGTATGCCAGTTGTCCTACGGTGCCAGTGAAGCTAGCGGTGCGACTACGACACCGTCTTCCCGTCGGTAGGCAGTTGCGGTTCCAGTGAGAACGAGCAAGAAGGACGCTTCGCCTTGGTGGGCCGCATCGATTTTCGATGCGAGTTTCTTGAGATTGGCGGCTGCGGCGTCTATGGGCTTTGAGCCAAGCTTGATCTCAACCAGAGCGTACCTGCCGTCATCCAGTACGAGTACGGCATCGGCTTCAAGGTCGGTTTTGTCCCGATAGTGGTAAACCTTGCCGCCGAGCAGATCCATATAGGTGCGCAGGTCCCTAATGCACATCGATTCAAACAGAAGCCCAAATGTTTCAAAATCTTCCAGGAGCTTTTGAGGCGTTGCCCCCAGGGCGGCAGCCGCAAGAGACGGGTCACAGAAATGGCGCGTTGGACTCGTTCGCACAGCGGTTTTGGAGCGAAGCCGTGGCGCCCATGCCTCGAGATCTTCAAAAACACAGGCGCGCGTCAAGGCGTCAACGTATTCAGAAACGGTGTCTCTTGAGGGCGGCTCCCCTTGCATATCAGTCGCAATGGTCGATAACGATGCTTCTGATGAAACGTTGCGTGCATAGCTACGAACAATTTGAGCCATCCAGGTTTTATTGCGGCGCACTCCATCGATCTCATCGATATCGGTATCGAGCAGCTCTTCGATATAGTTGCTTGCCATTGCAAGCGCAGCGTCCTGGCTGCTTTCGGTTACGGATTCCGGCCATCCGCCCCTGCAAAGGGCATGGGCGATGCGTTCGATATCAAAATCGACGAGGTCGGCCACGTCCGCGTGGCCGTCGAAAAGGGATGCAAGCGAGACCGACCCAGTGGATTCTTGCGATTCGAACAGCGACATGGGGCGCATGTTCATGCGCGCGATCCGTCCAACACCGGAATGAGCTGGCATCTCACTTTTCCGTGGCGTGGCGGAGCCGGTTAGGATAAATTGCCCTCGTCCGTGTTCCTGGTCGACGGCAAAACGGACAGCATCCCATAGTTGTGGTGCCATCTGCCATTCGTCGATTAGACGGGGCTTGTCCCCTCTAAGCAGAATTGATGGCTTCGAGTTTGCAAGCTGCATATAGCTGTGTCCATTGTCAGGGTCCTGCATATAGATGCAGCTCGCTGCAGCTTGTTCAGCAGTCGCTGTTTTCCCGCACCATTTGGGACCCTTAATCTGAACGGCTCCCGACGATTTGAGCTTTCGAGCAAGTATTTGATCCGCGATACGGGGTAAATAGCGCGTGCTTGACAACGTCATTTGAACCTCCCTCTTCCACGCCCATTTTACCTCTAAAGTCCGCAAGTTGGACCGTTTTGATTCCGCAAGTTGGACCGTTTGAAATCCGCAAGTTGGACGTTTCTTGGTCCGCAGGTTGGACATATGCAAAGATTCAAATGGTTGAGCTTCAGCATTAAGAAGCGTGCGTTCGGACGCCTTGACGCCGCCCTGGGCGCCGCCGCATAAGAAAACGGGTGCGAGTCCGTCTGACCCGCACCCGTTCACTGGGGGCTGTTTGTAACTACCATACTATCCGTGGTCGCACGCGCCGCACCCGGCAGTCCGGCGAGCGGTGCAAAACCGCTCATGGACGGCGGGTAAGTAACAAGCGTATTACAGATGCTTCTCCAGCAGCGCCTGCAGCCTCGCCTTGGGCAGAGCGCCAACCGAGCGGTCAATCTCCTCGCCGTTCTTAAACACAATCAGCGTGGGGATGCTCATGACGCCATACTTCATGGCCAGGTCCTGGTTATCATCGACGTTGCATTTGGCAACGGCAAGTTTGCCCGCCAGCTCATCGGCAACCTCGTCAACGATGGGCGAGAGCGATCGGCAGGGCCCGCACCACGGTGCCCAAAAATCGACCAGCACGGGCAGGCTGCCGTTAACGATGGAATCGAAGTTCTCGGGGGTAATCTGCTTAATGTCAGCCATGGTGACCTCCATAATGTGACGCGGCTCAGCCGCGTAAAACTCAGTACGACCGTGCTTATACCCAGCGGCCCGCAAAGCAACCACTCGCGGGCGGCTCTTTTATATAATGGTGGGCACGCAAACGATTGGAGAGCGCATGTCCACGTCACAAAGCCAGAAAAAAGAAGCCATCGCCCAGGCCACCGAGCAGGAGCTCGCATCGCTTGCGGGTCGTGGCGTGCGCATCGCAGGCAACGCGTGCTCGCCGATTGTGCTGGTAAAAGGCGATTTGGATGAGGCCGAGCGCTCGGGCGGCGAGCTTGCCGCAGGCGCGGATGGCGCGGCGCTGCGTAAGGCGCTCGGGGCCATCGGTTATGCGCCCGAGGATTTTTGCGTGCTGGCAAGCGTCGCCGGTGCGGGCGACGGAACGGTGGCGGTGGGCCATGCCCTGCCGTGCGAGCTGTTCCGCGAGGCGCTCGAGGCGCTGGACCCCGAGGCGGTGCTGTTGCTGGATGATCGTGCGGCCGATACCATGCGCGAGACCTATGCCGATATGCTCGTGGCGATCGATGACTTCGACACCGCCATGCTCAAGCCCGGCTTGATCGCCCATGTGCAGGGTCGCCGCGTGCTCGCGCTCGACGGTTTTGAGGCGGCGCTCACTGACAAAGCCGCCAAGCAGCGCATGTGGGCATACATCAAGCAGCTGACCCCGGCGGCCGCTCCGCTGTAGCGGATTGGCGCCGGTAAGGCGGCCCTGACGGGTCGAGCGCGGCGCCGGCTTATCGCGTCCCTACATCACAGCGCGCATCTCAAACCGATCGCCGTTAATGCGGAACTGACAGTTGCCGTTCATGCGCTCCACGGCAAGTTTGATGCTCCTGGTGCCAAAGCCGTGGCCCGCATGCCGGGTCACGGGCATGCCGTCGACCATGCGCGGCGCGCGGTCAAACGTGTTGGAAACTAACAGCAGCAGCTGGCCGTCCTCTAATCGCAGGTCAAAGTCGACGAATCGCTTTCCTTGGGGTGCGGCGCTTGCGGCGGTGATAGCGTTTTCCAAGGCATTTGAGAGCACACTAAACAGGTCGGCGTCACCTACGTGGATGGTTTCGGGTACGGCGACGCGCAGGTTGGCGGTAATGCCGTTTCTATTGATATCCGAGTTAAATGACGAAAGCGCGATGTTTACGGTCTCGTTGGCACAGAAGCGGCGTACGGCGGTGCGGTCGCCGGCTTCGCAGAGTTCGTCGATGCGTTTGAGCGCCTCGTCGGTGTGGCCCTCCTCAATTAAAGCGGCCAGGCCGCGTAGGAAGTGGCGCATGTCGTGGCGAAGAATCGACAGCTCGCGCCCAGATTGACGCCAAGCCTCGAGCTCTTTGATGGCGGCGCTGTCGCGGGTTTCGAGCATCCAGCGCTCTCGCTCGGCGGTTTCCTTTTCTTCGTATTCGCGCAGGTAAACGGCAAGAAACATAAGATAGAAGGCACAGAGCGCAAATGACAAAAACTCAACCGTCACCACCGAGCCCGAGTGGAACAGCGTGGTGTAGACGTTGGTGGCATAGTCAAAGACGTAATAGACGAGCGGCAGGATTAAAAGGATGCCCAGCTCGGTGGTGCTTTTAATCGCCAAGCGCGGACCGATGTCGCCGGCCCAATGCAACAGGACGGCAAAGACGGCGAGTGTGGTCGCGATGCGCGCCAGATAGCACGCGATCTGAGAATCGGTTGCGGCAAATGCGGCGATGCCCATCCAATTGCTGAACTGGCAGCTCAGATAGGCACTCGTAATGCCGAGCACGGCAAGCAGCGGGCTCAGGCGGTAGCGCGCGCACAAATAGATGACGAGCGGCAGATGCACGACGAGCGGATATACCTGGCGGGCGAAAAGCTCGCCGCCGACGGCATTGGCGAGGCCAAATGCGCATCCAGTTACGGCACCGACCAGCACCAGTTCAAGCGCATGACGCCGGTTGATCTCGACACCGCACAGCGCCGCCGAGGCAAAAACGCCAAAGAGCAGCGTCGTGGCGTGGTGAATCGCCCAAAGAACCATTTCGACCGATGCAGGCATCAGCGCCTCCCGCCCTCAAAGCGCACCGCAAAGTAGGCGTCCTGGAATCCCTGCTTGCTGCTGCGCGAAAGCGGGATGCTCGCGCCAGAGCGCATGACGATGTCCGTGCGATCGAAGTGGTCGATGTTGCGCAAGTTGACCTGGTAGCTGCGATGGCATTTAAAGAAGACCGCGTTTTGCGCCAAGCGGTCCTCGACGCTGCGGAACGATTCGAGCGCCTCGATATCGCGTCCGTCGCGCAGGTGGAAAACCACGTGCTTGTTGCGTGCCTCGGCATATTCGATGTCGGACAGGCGCAGGGCATGGTAACCAAAGGACGTTTTGATGACGAACTCGTCGGTCGCCGACGGGCGCATGCTCGAAAGCTCGTCGAGCAGCTGCGCCAGGCGTTCGTATGCCACGGGCTTGAGCAGGTAGTCGAAGGCGCGGACTTCGTAGGACTCCAGCGCAAACTCGGGCGACGAGGTGAGGAACACCAGGCGCACGGCGGTATCGGACTGGCGCAGCTCGCGCGCGGTGTCCATGCCGTTGACGAGCGGCATGATCATGTCGAGCAGGATGATGTCGGCGCGCGACGCGGCATGGCGCGCCAGCAGGTCCTCGCCGCGCGTAACGAGCGCAACATCGACCGCCGTGCCCTTCTCGGTCGACCAACGGTCGATCATCCGGTGCAGTCTATCTAGAAAAGCGACGTCATCGTCGCAGGCAATAATCTTGAGCATTCGGGCCCCCTTAGTAGTTCGATTTTGCCACATTGGGCGCGTGCCGCTCGCGGGGGAGCGCCCGTTCGTGCCTCATGGTGCGCAACTCGCGCCGAGCGGTATTGCGGTGGCGAAAGATGCCTCCTGCGCTATTGAGAGCTCGGCTATCCTCAGCTTGCCAGTTCGAAAATGGACCTGCCGCATGATTGAATCTTTATTTCAACTTTACACCTAGGTTTACAGCTGTCTTGTCAGCTGTAAACCTAGGTGTCATACTAAAGCCCCAAGATTCGCCAAAAGAGAGGGGCCTTGATGGCACAGAGCGCGAACATGGATGCGTCGGAGCTTGCACGCGATATCGCGGCCGGCCTGGCATCGGCAGCGACGGCAACGGAGCGCGCGGCACTGGTGCCCGCAGAGCTCGTCGAGGCCATTCAGCAACTAAAAACCCAACGTGACGCGGTGATTCTGGCTCACTATTACGTGGCGCCCGAGGTCCAGGCCGTTGCCGATTACGTCGGCGACAGCTTCTACCTGGCAAAGCTCGCCAAGAGCCTGCCGCAGCAGACCATCGTGCTGTGCGGCGTGGAGTTTATGGGCGAGAGCGCCA
Source organism: Collinsella sp. (assembly GCA_036298675.1). GTDB lineage: Bacteria > Actinomycetota > Coriobacteriia > Coriobacteriales > Coriobacteriaceae > Collinsella. Next base: position 30,786 of record JAXJIO010000030.1, read on the forward strand.
AGCTACTCAATCCCACCAAGACCGTGCTGCTGCCCGAGCCGGGTGCGGACTGCCCCATGGCGCACATGGTCAAACGCGAGACAGTCGACGCGGCCCGCGCCGAGTACGGCGACGACCTGGCCGTGGTCTGCTACGTCAACTCGACGGTCGAGATTAAGAGCTGGAGTGACGTGTGCGTCACCAGCTCCAACGCCGTCAAGATCGTGTCCGAGCTGCCGCAGCAGCATATCCTGTTCATTCCCGACCAAAACCTCGGCCGCTTCGTAGCCGAGCAGGTGCCGCAAAAGCACGTCATTCTCAACAACGGCTACTGCCCGCGCCATCACATCATCACCGTCGAGCAGATTGTCGACGCGACGGAGGCCCACCCCGACGCGCTCGTGCTGGCGCATCCTGAGTGCAAGGCCGATGTCCTGGCCGAGGCCGACTACATCGGCTCCACCGCCGGCATCATCAAGTACGCCGAGGAGTCGGACGCGAGCGAGTTTATTATCGTGACGGTCCGCGGCGTGCTCTACGAGCTCGAGCGCCGCTGCCAGGGCACCGGCAAGAAGTTCTACTTCCCCGCGGTGCAGCCCACCTGCGTCAACATGGACCTCATCACGCTCGAAAAGCTCGTGCGCTGCCTGGAGACGGGCGAGGGCGAGGTGCAGATTGGCGTGTCGGACGAGGCTGCCGACCAGGCCAAGCTCACGCTCGACCGTATGCTCGAGTACGCAGCACGCTAGAACAATGTGGCATGAGGGACGGCCCCTTATGCCACATTACAAGGGAGAGGATTCCTGTGGAAACCAAACAATACCCCGACATGGAGTGCGACGTCGTCATTGCCGGCTGCGGCGTGGCGGGCCTGTATGCGGCCCTCAATCTGCCGACGAGCACGCGCGTGATTATGCTCTCCAAGGGCGCGGTCGACGAGTGCGATTCGATGCTCGCGCAGGGCGGCATTTGCGTGCTGCCCGAAGGCTCGGACTACGATGCCTTCTTTGAGGACACCATGCACGCCGGCCACTACGAGAACCGCCGCGAGAGCGTCGACATCATGATCCGCTCGAGCCGCTCGGTCATCAACGACCTGCTAGCGATGGGCGTGGATTTTGAGCGCAAGGCCGACGGCAGCCTCGACTTTACCCGCGAGGGCGCACACAGCCGTCCGCGCATTGCCTTCCATGCCGACATTACGGGCAAGGAGATCACGACTAAGCTGCTCCAGGCCGTTCGCAAGCTGGATAACGTGCAGATTTTGGAGCACGTGGCCATGACCGACATCCTGACGGGCGAGCGTGACGGCGCCACGGTGTGCACCGGCGTCGTCGCCGTTCCCGTGGACGAGGACAACTCGGTTCGTCCCGCCGACGAGCTGGCAAACGCCGCCGAGGGCGTGCATGTCGGCGAGCCGTTTAAGATCCATGCCCGCCACACGCTGTGGGCGACGGGCGGTATCGGCGGCGTATACGACCATTCGACCAACTACCCGCAGCTCACGGGCGATGCCTGCTACATCGCTCAGGAGCATGGCATTAAGATGGAGCACCTGGACTACGTGCAGATCCATCCCACGGGTCTGTTCTCGCCGCAGCCGGGTCGCACGTTCCTGATCAGCGAGAGCTGCCGCGGCGAGGGCGCGATTTTGCTCAACGCCGCCGGCGAGCGCTTTACCGACGAGCTTCAGCCGCGCGATGTGGTCGCCGCCGCTATTCGCGAGCAGATGAAGCAGGACGGCACCGAGCACGAGTGGCTGAGCTTTGCCCCCGTCGAGCGCGACGTGGTGACCGGGCACTTTGCCAACATTCGCGCGCGCTGCCTGGAGGACGGCCGCGACATCTTGGACGAGCCCATCCCCGTTACGCCCACGCAGCACTACTTTATGGGCGGCGTGTGGGTCGACAAGGACGGCCGCACCTCGATGCCCGAGCTCTACGCCGCCGGCGAGACGGCCTGCAACGGCGTTCACGGCAAGAATCGCCTGGCTTCCAACAGCCTGCTCGAGGCGCTGGTCTGGGGTCGTCGCGCCGCGTGGTATATGCGTACCGGCGAGTCACTGGCCGTGGAGCAGGCAGGCGATCCCGCGCTCGATGGCCGTCATCGCGCCCTGAGTGCCGACACCCTGGCAATCGATGATTTGGCCCGTGCCGCCGGCACGCAGGCCGTGGAGGAGTAGACCATGAATCCCATTACCATGAAGCTCGTCGTCGATGATCTGATTCTGCAGGCTCTGCGCGAGGACATTACGTTTGAGGACGTGAGCACGGCGAGCGTGTGCCCCACGGCGCGTCCCGCCACGGTGGAGCTTATCGCCAAGGCCGATGGCATCATCGCGGGCCTGGATGTGTTCGCCCGCACCTTTGAGCTGCTGGATTCGCAGAGCTCGGTGCTGCTCGACGTTGCCGATGGCGACGAGGTGCACGCCGGCGACCATGTGGGTCAGGTGCGCGGCGATGCGCGCGTGTTGCTTTCGGGCGAGCGCGTGGCGCTCAACTACCTGCAGCGCATGAGCGGCATCGCTACCTACACGCACAGCATGGCCGCGGCGCTCGAGGGAACCAAGACCGTGCTCGTCGACACGCGCAAGACCACGCCGGGCATGCGCGTCTTCGAGAAGGCCGCGGTCGAGATCGGCGGCGGCAGCAACCACCGTTACAACCTGTCGACGGCCGTCATGCTCAAGGACAACCACATCGATGCCGCCGGTGGCGTGACGCGTGCGATCGAGATGGCGCGCGCCCATGCATCGTTTACCGCGACGGTCGAGATTGAGTGCGAGAACCTGGACATGGTACGCGAGGCCGTGGAGGCCGGCGCCGATATCATCATGTTCGACAACATGACCCATGACGACATGGCCGCCGCCATAGAGCTTATCGCCGGTCGCGCCAAGACCGAGTGCTCGGGCAACGTGGACGCCGGCAATATCCGCGCGCTCGCCGACCTGGGCGTTGACTTTATTAGCTCGGGCGCCCTGACGCACTCCGCGCCGATCCTCGACCTCTCGCTTAAGCACCTGCGTCTGCTGGACGGTAAATAATGAACGCCCGCGAGCGTCGCCGTGCCATCATGGACGTGCTCGAGGTGGCCAAGGAGCCCGTTTCGGGCAGCGCACTTGCCCGCGAGGTTGGCGTGAGCCGTCAGATCGTGGTTCAGGATATTGCCCTGCTGCGTGCCGATGGGCACGATGTCGTGGCGACCAACCGTGGTTATGTGCTGCAGGAGGCCCCCAGCAGCCCCGCCGTGCCCACGCGTCTTGTTAAGGTGCGCCACAGCGTGGAGCAGGCGGGCGACGAACTTACGAGTATCGTCGACGCGGGTGGCGCCGTGCTTAACGTGATCGTCAACCATCGTGTGTACGGCAAGATCACGGCCGACCTGGACATCCGCAATCGTCGCGATGTTGAGCGCTACCTGCACGATATCGAGAGCGGCAAGAGTTTCCCGCTACTAACGGTGACGAGCGGCTATCACTTCCATCGCATCGCGGCGGAGGACGAGCAAACCCTCGATGAGATCGAGGCTATACTCAAGGAGAAAGGCTACTTGGCGGACCTAATGCCCTACGAAGACGACCTGTCCTAGTAACGACGAATGCAAAAGGAGGCCTCCGCGGCGATGCGGAGGCCTCCTTTTTTGTGCACGGTGTACTTTTGAGTGTGCAAGTGGGGGAGTTGTTACTCCTCGACGATCTCGGTGATCGCGCCAGCGGGGCAAGCGTCCTGGCAAGCGCCACAGGCGACGCAGGAGTCCTCGTCAGCGACGGTAGCGACGTCCTGGAGCTCCAGAACGCCAGCGGGGCAGGAGTCGACGCAAACGCCACAAGCGATGCACTCGTCGGCATCAATTACGGGATGAGCCATGGTAGTTTCCTCTCTGTTGACCGACGCTACAGGCGATGCGCGCCGGTTTGATTCGGGCAAAAACATACCACGGGAGCGACCGTTTGCAATACCCTCTGACCGGCATCTTCATACCGTTCGCCGAGTATGCCACGGCTTACTAAAAAACACGCAGGTGGGGCCGTTGAGCTGCGCAAATGTTAGCTAAAGGTGACTTGAAATATAGGGCGATTGAGCGTGCTTACGGAAAGCGCGACCCGGAATTGACGCTCAGACTGGGACGCGCTTTCCCGATGGACGTTTAGCGGAAACTATGTCCCAGAATTCGCTCTCAAAACGGGATGCAGTTTCCAGTTGAGCGCTCCGCGGGAAACTGCGTCCCGGAATCTACGCTCAAACTGGGCTGCATTTTCCGGTTGAGCCTTCAAGCGGAAGCTGCATCCCAGAATCGCCGCTCAAAACGGGACGCGCTTTCCCCGGGGTCGCCCCAAAGTCTCCTGCGCGGCTCCAAGCTCAAACCTCAGCCAACTCTACATAGATCTCAATAGATCTATCGAGAACTCAAACAAGCCGTCTACCTGCGCCTTTACGAACCTAAACTCTCAGAGATAAGAAATCTTATATGAATTGACTTAGATTTTGTATATTCCGGCCCATAAGGGGATACACTACATCCTGAAAGACAAGCCGAAGCGTCGCGCGGCAGTCCGCCGACGCGGCGCGAACGCACAAGAGAGAGGGAATTTCTAATGGGTAAGATTCTTGGTATCGACCTTGGTACTACCAACTCCGCTATGGCCGTCCTCGAGGGCGGTTCTCCGACCATCATCGTGAACGCCGAGGGCGACCGCACCACCCCGTCAGTCGTGGGCTTCCGTGCCGACGGCGACCGCGTCGTGGGCAAGGCCGCTAAGAACCAGGCGGTCACCAACCCCAAGAACACCGTGTTCTCCATCAAGCGCTTCATGGGCCGCAAGTACTCCGAGTGCACCTCCGAGATCAAGACCGTGCCGTATGAGGTCAAGGAGGGCCAGGGTGGCCGTGCCGTCGTCGACATCGAGGGCAAGGATTACACCGCCGAGCAGGTGAGCGCCATGACGCTCGCCAAGATGAAGGCCGACGCTGAGAAGTATCTGGGCGAGACCGTCACCGACGCCGTCATCACCGTCCCGGCCTACTTCAACGACGCCCAGCGTCAGGCCACCAAGGATGCCGGTAAGATCGCCGGCCTCAACGTCAAGCGTATCGTCAACGAGCCGACCGCTGCTGCTCTGGCCTATGGCCTGGACAAGCAGGGCACCGACCAGCGCATCCTGGTCTTCGACCTGGGCGGCGGCACCTTCGACGTTTCCATCCTCGACCTTGCCGACGGCGTGTTTGAGGTTCTGTCCACCTCGGGTGACAACCACCTGGGCGGCGACGACTGGGACCAGCGCGTCATCGACTGGATGGCCGACAAGTTCCAGCAGGAGAACGGCGTCGACCTGCGTCAGGACCCCATGGCCCTGCAGCGTCTGAAGGAGGCCGCCGAGAACGCCAAGAAGGAGCTCTCCGCTGCCCAGCAGTCCACCATCAACCTGCCGTTCATCACCATGAACCAGTCCGGCCCGCTGCACCTCAACTACACGCTGACCCGCGCCGAGTTCGAGAAGATCACCCGCGACCTGCTCGAGCGCTGCAAGCAGCCTGTCACCAACGCCCTGCGCGACGCTAAGCTCAAGCTTTCCGATCTGACCGAGGTCATCCTCGTCGGCGGCTCCACCCGTATGCCCGCCGTCCAGGACCTGGTCAAGACCATGACCGGCAAGCAGCCCAACATGTCCGTGAACCCCGACGAGGTCGTTGCCGACGGCGCTGCCGTTCAGGGCGGCGTGCTCACCGGTGACGTCGAGGGCATCCTGCTGCTCGACGTGACCCCGCTGTCGCTGGGCGTCGAGACCATGGGCGGCATCATGACCAAGATGATCGACCGCAACACCACGATCCCGACCTCCAAGACCGAGGTCTACTCCACCGCTGCCGACAACCAGACCAGCGTCGAGATCAACGTGCTCCAGGGCGAGCGCGAGCTTGCCCGCGACAACAAGTCGCTCGGTAAGTTCCAGCTGACCGGTATCCCGGCTGCCCGCCGCGGCGTGCCGCAGATCGAGGTCACCTTCGACATCGACGCCAACGGCATCGTCAAGGTCTCCGCTAAGGACAAGGGCACCGGCAAGGAGCAGCAGATCACCATCTCCGGCTCCACCGCGCTTTCCGACGACGAAGTCGATCGTATGGTCAAGGACGCCGAGGCTCATGCCGAGGAGGACAAGAAGCAGAAGGAGGAGGTCGAGGTCCGCAACCAGACCGACAGCCTGTGCTACTCCACCGAGCAGACCCTCAACGAGCTGGGCGACAAGGTTTCCGCCGACGTGAAGTCCAAGGCCGAGGCCGCTATCGCCGACGCCAAGAAGGCGCTCGAGGGCTCTGACGTCGAGGCCATCAAGGCCGCTGGCGAGTCCCTGCAGTCCGTGGCCTACGAGCTGGCTCAGGTTGTCTACGCCGACGCTCAGCAGCAGACCGACGGTGCCGCCGGCGCTCAGTCTGCCGACGATGACGTCGTCGACGCCGACTACGAGGTTGTGGACGACGAGGACAAGTAATCATGTCCGCCCGTAAAGCTCGCACGGAGGCGGCTGCCGCTGGCGTCGCCCCCGTTGACTCTGAGGAGAAGGACGTGAAGATTCCCGTAGAGGCCGTTGACGATACCGAGGCCAATGAGGCCGCGGCCGCCGAGGCTGCCGAGAACCAGGTAGAGGATTCAAACAAGGAGGCGACGATGACCGAGGACGAGATGGTGGAAGCCGCTATCCGCGCCGGTGAGGAAGCCGCCGACAACGACTTTAAGCTCAAGTTCGAGCAGGCTCAGAAGGAGCTTGCCGATGTGCGCAATGAGCTCGATGCCGCTGCAGAGGCTCAGAAGGCCGCCGAGGACAAGGCGAAGGACGCCACCGAGCGCACCGCCCGTCTGCAGGCCGACTGGGAGAACTTCCGTCGCCGCACCGCCAACGAGCGCATCGCCGAGCGCGAGCGCGCGACCGAGAAGCTCGTCACCGCGCTGCTGCCGGTGGTCGACGATATCGAGCGCGCGATCGACCACGCCCGCAGCCAGGAGCTTTCCGACGACTTTAAGCAGTTCGTCGATGGCGTTGACGCGGTGCATGCCAAGTTGCTCGATGTGTTCGCGCATGAGGGCGTTGAGCCCATCGACCCCAAGGGCGAGGCGTTCGATCCGCTCGAGCACCAGGCCGTGGGCCGCGTCGAGGACGCATCGCAGTACGACGAGACCGTCAACGACGTGTACCAGAAGGGCTACCGCATGGCGGACCGCATCCTGCGCTCCGCGATGGTGACGGTGACGTACGGTGGCGAGAAGCGCCCCGCGCCGGAGCCCGAAGCGGCGCCCGAGGATGCTGCGGCCGATACGGCCGAGAGCACCGAGGAGTAATTGAGAAGGGCCCCGGGGCAACACCCGGGGCCCTTTCTGGCCTAGTGCCATATGAAAGCATGAGCCGTCGTCCGCGGGGACGGCGGATGAAACAGGAGAGGAGCTACGATGGCTGCAGGCAAAACCTTCTATGACATCCTGGGCGTATCCAAGAGCGCCTCCGACAAAGAGATCAAGAGCGCGTTTCGCAAGCTCGCGCAAAAATATCACCCCGATGCCGGCGGCGACGAGGCCAAGTTTAAGGAGATTAGCGAGGCCTACGAGACGCTTTCGGACGAGAAGAAGCGCAAAGAGTACGATCAGATGCTCATGTTCGGCGGCATGCCGGGCGCGGGCGGTGCGTATGGCGGCGGCTATGGTGCCGGTGCTGGCGCGAGCGGCTGGGGCGATATTTTCGACAGCATCTTTAGCGGCAACGGCGCCTGGGGCAGCGATTGGGGCTCTGGCTTTGCCGGGGCTGCGGGCGCTGCCGGTGCCGGCGCGGGCCGCAACCGCGCGCGCAAGGGCGGCGACCTGTCGCTGACTGTCGATGTGACGGCCGAGGACGCGTTTCGCGGCGTGACGCACAAGGTCACCTACCGCATTCCCTCGACGGGCGAGCAGCAGACCATTACGGTTTCGGTACCCGCGGGCGCGGTCGACGGCGGCAAGCTGCGCTACAAGCGCCGCGGCGAGTACGGTGTTGCCGGAGGCGAGCGCGGCGACCTGGTCGTGACCACGCACGTGGAGGAGCATCCGCTGTTTAAGCGCAAGGGTGCCGATGTGACCATGGAGGTGCCGATCTCGGTCTACGAGGCGGCGCTCGGCTGCACGGTGGACGTGCCCACGCCCGGTGGCGCGACGGTTCGTCTGAAGGTGCCCGCGGGTACCCAGACGGGCAAGAAGTTCCGCTTTAAGGAGATGGGTGCGCCCGACGTCAAGCATCGCGGCCGCACGGGCGCGTTGCTTGTCGAGATCAAGGTGCAAGTTCCCACGAACCTGTCCGACGATGAACGCGAGGCCATGACCAAGTTGCGCGAGGCCGACACGCGCGACTATCGCGAGAAGGTCAACCGTTACAAGGCGACGTACTAGGGCGGTCGTGGCGCACGCCCGCGCCCGCGGGCTTATGATGGACGATAACGAGACGGAAAGGGGTCAGGTAGCATGGCCGAGGACAATAGGAACAAACCGCTGTACATGATCAGCGTGGCGGCCGAGCTGACCGGCATGCACCCGCAGACTCTGCGCGTCTACGAGTCCAAAGGCTTGGTGAATCCCCAGCGCTCGGGCGGCAACACGCGTCTGTATTCGCGTGCCGATATCGAGCGCCTGGAGCTCATCAACCAGCTGACCGACGAGGGCATCAACCTTGCCGGCGTGGTGCGCATCCTCGATATGAAGGAGCGTGCCGAGGAGCGCGAGCGCGAGAACGAAAAGCTCCGTGCCCGCGTGCGTCAGCTCGAGGACGAGCTGCACGAATACAAGATGCAGAAGAAGATCACCGCCCTGGCCCCGCGCGACGGCTCGGTTAACCCCGAACAGGTCATGCGCAAGCTGCTGGGTGCCGGCGGGGATTTGTAGTTACGCGGTTTTTCCAAACCGCGTAACCAGTTGACGCTGCAAGCCCGCCAGAGCGGCAATCTGCCTTTCAACTTCGGCGGCATGATCAGAAGATCAATGCCGCCTTGTTTCAAGGCACCTTGCTCGCTCTGGCGGGCTTTCGCTGTCCGCGCCAAAACATCGACGTTGTTATGGGTAGTCATTGGGGACGTTCTAAAATGACTAGTCGAAAGGGATGCTCTTGCGCCAAGTCTGTCGGCTCACACCGGGTTCGTTCTTTACTTTACCGAGATAAAGTGAACGTGCAGATTCATAACCCACTCGCAACCGTTCTATGGCACGATATTGAACGAATGTATGCTATGCGCCCAAATCTTTTGGGCAGAGTGGGAGACAGTATGGTCAAGCTGTACGAGGACGGCATCTACCTGCGCGGCGGCAGCGAGGTTGTGCCTGCGGCCGAGGCTGCCGAGCGCGGTATTACGCAGACGCCCGAGGATGCCAAGCGCGGCACCATCGCGTATTCGATCCTCCAGGCACATAACACGTCGGGTGACCCCGAGGCACTCAAGATTCGCTTTGACGCCATGGCGAGCCACGACATCACCTTCGTTGGCATCATCCAGACGGCGCGCGCCTCGGGCATGGAGCAGTTCCCGCTGCCCTACGTGCTCACCAACTGCCATAACTCGCTGTGCGCCGTGGGAGGCACCATCAATGAGGACGACCACGTCTTTGGCCTTTCCGCGGCCAAGAAGTACGGCGGCATCTTCGTCCCGCCGCACATCGCCGTCATCCACTCCTTTATGCGTGAGAACTTCGCCGGCTGTGGCAAGATGATCCTGGGCTCCGACTCGCACACCCGCTACGGCGCTCTGGGCACCATGGCCGTGGGCGAGGGCGGTGGCGAGCTGGCAAAGCAGCTGCTGCGCGACACCTACGACGTTGCCTATCCCGGCGTCGTTGCCATCTACCTCACGGGCGCCCCGCGCCCCGGCGTTGGCCCACACGATGTGGCGCTCGCCATCATCCGCGCCGTCTTTGCCAAGGGCTACGTCAAGAACAAGGTCATGGAGTTCGTGGGCCCCGGCATCGCGAGCATGACGACTGACTATCGCAACGGCGTCGACGTCATGACCACCGAGACCACCTGCCTGTCGAGCATCTGGGCAACCGACGAGGACACGCACGCGTTTTTGACCATGCACGGCCGCGGCGACGACTACCGCGAGCTCAAGCCTGCCGATGTCGCCTACTACGACGGCTGCGTCGAGGTCGACCTGTCGAGCATCAAGCCCATGATCGCGCTGCCGTTCCATCCTTCCAACGGCTTTGAGATCGACGAGCTCAACGAGAATCTCGAGGACATCCTTCACGAGGTGGAGCTCGAGGCCGCCAAGATCGGCGAGGGCAAGACGCACTTTAGCCTGCTCGACAAGATCGTCGACGGCAAGCTGCACGTGCAGCAGGGCGTTATCGCCGGCTGCTCGGGCGGCAACTACGACTCCGTGGTCCAGGCTGCCCGCGTGCTCAAGGGCGCCAACACCGGCTGCGGCGAGTTCTCGCTGTCGGTCTATCCCACGAGCCAGCCCGTGGCGCTCGAGCTTACACGCCGCGGCTATATCTACGACCTTATGGAGGCCGGCGCGATCGTGCGCACGGCATTCTGCGGCCCGTGCTTTGGCGCCGGCGACACGCCTGCCAACAACGGCCTGTCCATTCGCCACACCACGCGCAACTTCCCCAACCGCGAGGGTTCCAAGCCGGGTAATGGCCAGCTGAGCGCCGTGGCCCTGATGGACGCCCGCTCCATTGCGGCGACGGCTGCCAACGGCGGCGTCCTGACGTCGGCGACCGACCTGCCCGAGGAGACTTGGGACGAGGCCTGCGAGTACACCTTTGACGACGCGCCGTACAAGAAGCGCGTGTACTGGGGCTTTGGCAAGGCTGAGCCGGCCGACGAGCTGGTCGAGGGCCCCAACATCAAGCCGTGGCCCGCGATGGAGCCTCTCGGCGACGACATCCTGCTCAAGGTGTGCTCCAAGATCATGGACCCGGTCACTACGACCGACGAGCTCATTCCCTCGGGCGAGACGAGCTCCTTCCGCTCCAACCCGCTGGGTCTGGCCGAGTTTACGCTCAGCCGTCGCGACCCTGCCTACGTGGGCCGCTCCAAGGAGGTCGACGCGGTGGAAAAGCGCCGCGTTGCCGGCGAGGCAGCGGGCGACCTGGTGGCACTCGATGCCGAGCTTGCCAGCGTGTTTGAGGCGCTGACCGGCGCGGGTGTCGCGGCCGATGCCAAGGCGACTGAGTACGGCTCCATGCTCTATGCCAAGAAGCCCGGTGACGGTTCTGCCCGCGAGCAGGCCGCGAGCTGCCAGCGCGTAATTGGCGGCCTGGCCAACATCGTCCACGAGTACGCCACCAAGCGCTATCGCTCCAACGTGATGAACTGGGGCATGGTGCCCTTCCAGATGGAGGCCGAGCCCAGCTTTGAGGTGGGCGACTACGTCTTTGTGCCGGGTATCCGCGCCGCGCTCGATGGCGACCTGAAGGGCATCGCCGCCTACGTGGTGCGCGCCGATGGTGCGGTCGAGCAGATTGAGCTCTACATTGCCGATATGACGGCAGAGGAGCGTGCCATCGTCAAGGCCGGCTGCCTGATCAACTACAACAAGTTCAAGGCCGCTGCCGAGTAACGCACATACTTGTCCGCCCCGGTTATACCTTTCCCTGCCGCTCACGCGCTTCGCGAGGGTCGCGTCAGAGAAAGGTATAACCGGGGCTACTTGTTAAGTGCTGCTCGTTGGGTCTTGAGGGCGCTAAAATCGAGGTTGCAACTCTCCTCTATGGGGGAGTGCGCCTTTGTTCATATGCTATCTAGAATTGACAGTATGAAGTTGGCGCTTTAAAGTGAGCTCAAAACACTCTCGTTTGTGGAGTTGAAGATGAAGCGTTGCACTTCTGTTTTGTTGCTGTTGGTGGCTTGCGTCGTCGCTGCTGCGGGCGTGGTCCTATTTGGCTCGCTTATCTTCTATGGGCCGAGTGGGGTTGAGCAGACGGTTGAGATGGCGTCCCTTGTTGCATCGATGCCCGGGCAAATGATTTCGGACGTTACAAAGCCCGATGAGATAACGCTCGATATCGAGGAAACGCCGGGCATTCTAAGCATAAGCAACTACCCCATGATTGAACTTGGCTCGTCTCGCTATACCAAGGACGAGAAGTTGTCCCGACAGGCGCTGGACTTGCTAAACGGGCGTTCGTTCAAACGCTGGGACGGTTGGGATGCCTATGAGCGCCGACGTGGTTCTGTGAACGGTGGCTACTATACAACGCTGAAGTTGTATTCATCTGATGGCAAACTGATGCGCACCGTTAACTACAATCCGGAATACGCAAAAGCCGGAGGTGGGGACGGCGTCTATATCCAAGATGGCGGCGTGACCTACATTCTTGAAGGCGACCAGCAGCAGGTGATCGATTTTTTGGATCGTTGCGTGATGGACGCGTACGACCAGACCTGCCTGCCCGACCCGCAGACTGCACGCGATGGTGGATCTGCTCGTACATGGCTATTCGAGGATGAGATGCCCTGGACCGCCGAATCGGGAAGCACGGGCTCGGCAAAAGAGTAGAGAACGCGACCACCACAAAGGTGCCCCTTTGCGGTGGTTTTCAGTCTGTCTCGATCTGTAACATCTGGGCCGTTAAAAGTGGGCTTGGTGTTGCAGATTTAGATTATCGATTCGGGTGTCTTCTGTTTATCTCGATCTGTAACAGGTGGACCCTTATTTGCCGAGTAGTTGTTACAGATTTAGATAAACGGGCGCCGCTGAGCATTTCATCTCAATCTGTAACATCTGGGGTCAAAAACGGCCGCTAGATGTTACAGATCGAGACAGATGAGCGCCGGAGTCGAAAATCACCACAAAGGTGCCTGTCCCCTTTGTGGTGGTGGGGGGCGGGCTCGATGTTATTGTGATCGCTGGGCAGCATTTTAATGAATGTCTCTACAGGATTTCATCTGGGGTGGCGGGTTTGGTTGTTTTGGGGATGCCGAGTTTGGATGACGCGAAATCGTCAACATTGTCCTTAATTCCGTCTTTGGTGTAGACAGTGACCATATAGGTGCTGTGTCCGAATTCGCCCTTGTCGCGTGTTGCCCAGGCATCCCAGTAGGCGGCCCCGTTTCGCCCTTTGATTTTTCCGACACGGCGGAGTTCTGTTCGCTTTAATTTCCGGTTGCTATAGATGGTTCGACCGGCTTCCGCGGTGAGCCCGCACTGTCCAAGCAGCTTGTCGAGGACTTGGTTCATGTGGCGCTCATCGGTGTTTGGTGCGTAGTCGTAGGCGAGGGTGATGGAGTCGAGTGGCTGGTCGTCGATCAGATAGTTTAGCGCCTGAGGTTCAAGGCAGAAATAGGGGGAGCATCCGTCGACCTTGCCGAGCAACGGTAACTTGGACTGCCAACTTCCGGTGGGAATTGCATATTCGTAGAACACGCCACGGCAGACAAAGGAGAGCGAGGTGGCACGCGAGCCGGCGTCGATCATCCCGCAAAGATCGAAGGGCGAGGCGATACCAAAAGAAAAGGGCGTGATGACGATAAGGAAGAGCATCACGATGGGTATGGCGAGAATGGCGATGACGTTGCGACCGGTGGAATGAGACGGCTTCATATGCGCTCCTCGAGACAAAGATCTGTTGAGGATAGGCAGAAATGGATATGTTCAGAGAACAATTCAAGTTTAATCTCATGGCGCGAGATGGTCGACCGTTAGCGTCGAAAACCACCACAAAGGTGCCTGTCCCCCTTGTGGTGGTGAGGAGCACGCGGCTTCTTTTGGTAATAGTGTTAGCTGGCAGTATCATTAGTGCAGGTGGCGAAGGTTTGCATTGTGGGGTGTTTTGCCGTGAGCCGTTCTGCCCGTGTTGGATTGATTGTCTTGGCGTTTGCGATCGCTGTGGTTGGCGCGGGCGCTGTCGGTATGGCATTTCTACCTGCTGCGGTGACGGAGCCGGTGGTCAAGCCTGTGACTCAATCTGTCGAACTTCTGACCGGCGACGACAAACCCGAGACCATTACCGTTGATTTTGATGAGCAGCCGGCTGTGCTGGGTATTAGCAATTATCCGCGTATTCAGCTTGGGGCCATGCGCTATACCACGGATACAAGCCTGATCGATAGGGCGTCTGAGCTACTCAAGGGCAAAACATTTAAGCGTTGGTACGGATATGCGTCCTATCGGGCAAAAGCGAACGACATGGTTGGCGGATGCCACTCTTCCATCGAGCTGGACACTGCAAACGGCGCAAAGTTATGTGATGTCTCGTACGATCCGGGCTACGAGGGCAATGAGGGTCCGGGCATCTACATCATGGACGGCGATGTCGCCTATGTCATGGAGGGCGACCAGACCGAGCTCAACGATTTTATGGGTCAGTGTATCCAAGATGCCTATAAACAGACCTGCTTGCCTGACCCGCAGAGTGCACGCGATAGTGGGTCTGCCCGTACATGGCTGTTCGAGGATGAGATGCCCTGGACCGTCGAATCGGGAAGTACGGGTTCGGCGAAGGAGTAGAGACCGCGACCACCACAAAGGTGCCTGCCCTCTTTGTGGTGGTTTTCGGTCTGTCTCGATCTGTAACATCTTGGCCGCTAAAAGTGGGCCTGGTGTTACAGATTTAGATTTTTGATCCGGGTGTTTTCTGTTCGTCTCGATTTGTAACAGATAGAGCTCTATTTGCTGACTAGATGTTACAGATTGAGATAGTAAGGGGACGAGGCCGTAGCGGGTGAGCGCACCTGCTTCCTATCTTTCAATCACTCAGAAAATCTTATATATAGAGACTTAGATTTGTGTATAAGATCGCGCAAAGCTGGCAACAATACTTCTCGAACAACGTGAAGCCGCCCCGTAGGGCGGCCACCCCAAGAGAGGTGATTCCATGAGAATCGATAAGCTAGCAATGACGTCGCGCGAGGCGTTGCAGACCGCCATGAGCACGGCTGCCGACGCGCAGGCCGGCGCGGTGGAGCCGATTCACCTGCTGTCTGCCCTGCTCGGTGCCGGCGAGCGCAATATCTCCGTGATTATCGAGCGCATCGGTGCCGACCCAGCTCAGCTCGCACGCTCCACACAGGACGCCATCGACCACGCGCCCAAGGTTTCGGGCGAGGGGCAGCAGATGGGCCTGTCCAACGAGCTCGTTCGCGTCATCGAGAAGGCCGAGAAGAAGGCCACCAAGATGGGCGACAGCTTTGTGGTGACCGAGCATCTGCTGATGGCGCTTGCCGAGGACAAGGGCGAGGCGGGCCGCGTGCTGCGCGACGCCGGTGTTACCAAGGAGCGTATCGAGCAGGTCTACGAGGAGCTGCGTGGCGATGACCGCGTGACGTCCGCCGAGGACAAGACCCAGTTTGAGGCGCTGGAACAGTACGGCCGCAATATCTGCGACCTTGCCCGCGTCGGCAAGCTCGACCCGGTCATTGGCCGTACCGACGAGATCCGTCGCACCATTCAGGTCCTGTCCCGCCGCACCAAGAACAACCCCGTGCTCATCGGCGAGCCGGGTGTCGGCAAGACGGCCATCGTCGAGGGCATCGCCCAGCGTATCGTGGCCGGCGACGTGCCGAGTACCCTGCGCGACCGCGACCTTATCGAGCTCGACATGAGCGCGCTGGTCGCCGGCGCTAAGTACCGCGGCGAGTTCGAGGACCGCTTGAAGGCTGTGCTCAAGGAGGTACAGAAGTCCGAAGGCAAGGTCATCCTGTTCATCGATGAGCTCCACACCATCGTGGGCGCTGGTGCCACCGAGGGCTCCATGGACGCCGGCAACATCCTCAAGCCGGCGCTTGCCCGTGGCGACTTGCACGCGATCGGCGCGACCACGCTCGACGAGTATCGCAAGTACATCGAGAAGGACGCGGCGCTCGCCCGTCGTTTCCAGACCGTTATGGTGAGCGAGCCTACCGTCGAGGACACCATCTCGATCCTGCGTGGCCTCAAGGAGAAGTACGAGATCTTCCACGGTGTGCACATCACCGATAGCGCGCTCGTGGCCGCTGCTGACCTCTCCGATCGCTATATCGCCGACCGCTTTCTGCCCGACAAGGCCATCGACCTGGTCGATGAGGCCGCAAGCCGCCTGCGCATGGAACTCGACAGCATGCCGGTCGAGATCGACGCCACCACGCGTCAGCTCACCCAGCTGCAGATCGAGGAGCAGGCGCTCATGAAGGAGACCGACGACGCCTCCAAGGAGCGTCTGGAGGCCCTGCGCCAAGAGATCGCCGAGGTCCAAGAAAAGCTCAACGTGCAAAAGGCCGGCTGGCTTAACCAAAAGAACGCCATCGATCACGTGCAGGAGCTCAAAGGACAGCTCGACGAGGCCAAGAGCGAAGAGGAGCGCGCGACGCGCAAAGGCGACCTGGGCCGTGCGTCCGAGCTGCGCTACTCCGTGATTCCGGGTCTGCAGCAGCAGATTCAGGATTCCGAGGCTGCGCTCGAGGCACAAAAGCAGCAGGACGGCGAGGGTCTCAACGAACAGGTGACCTCCGATGAGATCGCCGAGGTCGTGAGTGCCTGGACCGGCGTGCCCGTGTCCAAGATGATGCAGGGCGAGCTCGACAAGCTGAAGGGCTTGGAGGGCGAGCTGCATAAGCGCGTCATCGGCCAGGACGAGGCCGTCTCCGCTGTCGCTGCAGCTGTGCGCCGCAGCCGTGCGGGCCTCTCCGATCCGGACAAGCCCATCGGCAGCTTCTTCTTCCTGGGCCCCACCGGCGTAGGCAAGACCGAGCTCGCCAAGGCGCTTGCCGAGTGCCTGTTCGATGACGAGCGCGCGCTCGTGCGTATCGACATGTCCGAGTACATGGAGAAGTTCAGCGTCCAGCGTCTGATCGGTGCGCCCCCGGGATACGTGGGCTACGACGAGGGCGGCCAGCTCACCGAGGCCGTGCGCCGTCGTCCGTACTCCGTAATCTTGCTCGACGAGATGGAGAAGGCCCATCCGGATGTCTTTAACGTGCTGCTGCAGGTGCTCGACGACGGCCGCCTGACCGATGGCCAGGGTCGCCAGGTGTCCTTCAAGAACACGATTATCATCATGACGTCCAACGTGGGCTCCAAGGCCATCGCCGATCTGTCCGGTAAGGACGAGGAGGAGATGCGCCATCAGGTCGACGCCGCCATGGCTCAGACCTTCCACCCCGAGTTCCTCAACCGTATCGACGATATCGTGGTGTTCCATCCGCTCGGCATGGCGCAGATCGAGAAGATCGTCGACATCCAGCTTGCCGACGTTCGCGCACGCCTGGCCAAGGAGCGCATGACGCTTGCCATCACCCCGGCGGCCAAGCAGATGCTCGCCGTGGGTGGCCTGGACCCCGTGTTCGGTGCCCGTCCGCTCAAGCGCCTGGTCCAGCGCGAGGTCGTGGACGCCATCGCCGCCGCCATCATCGACGGCACGGTGCGCGAGGGCGATCAGGTGACGGTCGATGCCGGCAAGGACGGCGGCTTTACCGTCGTGTGCGACAACACGCCGGCGGCCACCTACGAGGTTCCCGACGCCGAGTAGATTTTGGGACATGCCTTAAAATCTACCAGCCGTCTCTAAACGCCAAGGGCGGCGGATCCAATTGGGTCCGCCGCCCTTTTTCGTGCGACAATCGATGATATTGAACGGATGCGATGCGAGGAGCTATGCAGATGAAAGACGAGATCAAGACAAGCGTGCCGGCGCCCAAGCCCACGTCCAAACCGGCGCCCAAGCCGCGCGACCCCTATATCCGTGCCGAGAACGAGGACGACGACGGCTACGATCCCTACAGTGATCGCCGCCCCGAGCGCGAGCCAATGTTCGAAGCCGACCCGTGGCGCTGAGTGCCACCCAAAAGGCCACCAATTAAGTTGCGGTGAAATAGGGACTGTTTTGCAGTTTGACCGGCAAAAACAGTCCCTATTTCACCGCAACTGCGTTAGGGATCTTTCTACAGGGGGAGGGTAGTCAAAAAAGCCCCGTCCCAAATTGACTGCTCGGGGAGTCGCATTCGAGCTCGGTTGTCCTCTTAGCCACTCGATATCCTTCGGAGCAATAACAGTGAAAAAACTTGCTTAAGTGTTAATCAAGCTACACACAATCTTGCTCTCTAATTAATCAAGAATCAGTATAATTTTGATTAGCTAGAGAGCAAGATTGGAGAATCATGGCATTCAACGACTTGATCGCCCAGAAAATAAAGGACTTTGAACAGCAGGGGGTTCCGCAGGTCTTTGAGCGAGACCTTGATCTGGGAAACCCACAGGAGCCAAAGCGCGACAACATCGTAAATGTGGTTGTGGGGGCCCGCCGTTGTGGAAAGACGTATCGCCTGTATCAGGAGATGCAGCGGCTTCAGGGCCAGGGCGTCGAGCTTGACCGGATGCTTTACTTTAATTTTGAGGACGAGCGCTTGCGCCCGTATGAGTCATCGCTGCTGGCGGACGTGCTCGACACGTTCTATGCGCTGTATCCTGCTGCTCGAACCGAAGGCGCTTATATTTTCTTTGACGAGATCCAGGAAATTCCCGAATGGGGTGCGTTTCTGCGGCGTGTAGTCGATACGGAGAAAGCGACCGTCTATGTGACGGGATCTTCTTCTAAGATGCTGTCCTCAGAGCTTAAGAGCGAGTTCAGGGGTCGTTCTCTTATACGGGAGCTTTTTCCGTTGAGTTTTTCGGAATACGTTCGATATAAGACGGGGAGCGTTTTCGAGCCAGATGCGACCTTTTCCCCAAGCGATGCAGCGCTGCTTCGACATCATCTGATCGGATATCTTGAACGAGGGGGATTCATCGCGACGCTTGAGCAGACGCCCGCAGACGCGATTCAGCTGCTACAGGAATATGCTTCGCGAACGGTCGCTATGGACGTCGTTGAGCGTTACGACGTCAAGAACCCTCGACTGGCATCGCTGTTCCTAACGCGGTGTATGGCATCTTCGGGACGAGAGCTGTCGGTGAACAAAGTGTACAACGAGTTCAAGAGCAGGCAGATACCCGTCAGTCGTAATTCGCTCAGCGACTTACTTGAGTATTTTGAGGATGCCTACCTGCTGTTCTCCGTGCCGGAGTTCACGCGTTCACTGGCAAATAACATGCGGTCTGCGTCTAAGGTCTACGCTGTCGATCCTGCGATGTTTGGAGCATTCTCTCCCGCATCGGCATTGGACCAGGGTCAGAGGCTCGAGACCGCAGTGTTCAACGCGCTAAGAAGAAGGACTCCCGCGGTGAGGGTCGGATCGGTCTGCCGCCTGCTGATCAAAGAGAAGAGCAAAAGCCATGAGGTGGACTTTGTGGCTGGGGACGCACTTCTCATGCGGGCTTATAGCCTGATTCAGGTGAGTGTGGATATGGCAAGTGAGAAAACGCGCGAGCGCGAAATTGCCGCGCTTGATGCCTCGATGGCCCAGTTCGATCTTGGCGAGTCGGCAATCGTTACCATGGATGAGCAGGCCGATATTCCATGCGAGCACGGTGCGGTACACGTTGTGCCCGCATGGAAGTGGCTCCTTGCCTAATCATCTGCGGATCTGTGGGGCCAGGACCTCCTGGCCCCTTCATTACGGTTGGGGAGCACCGTGATGCGCCCGGCTAGTCCTGGGCCTTGATGCTCGGCATCAGAATCTGGGCGAGGTAGTCGGTCTCGAGTTTGGTCGCGGAGTCTGCGTTGCCGTCTTTGCCGACCAGCACGTTCTTGATCTGGCTATAGGTATAGCGGTTGCCGGTCGTTAGCTCGACAAGCTCAACTGCAGTGTCCATGGGGTAGGTCGACACGGGGTCTTGCGTGCGTCCGTTGATGGTCTGGGGCACCACATACGGATAAACGGGGCCGCTGGCGTAGACGGTGTAGCCGTTGCCGAGGTTTGCCGCACCCAAAACCGCGTCGCCCTCATCGGGCGTAAAGCTCTCGCCGTCGCGCACCGTGACAAGCGTCACAAGCGGCGTGTTCGTGTCGCCGGCAAGATAGATGCACAGCGTGCTGCCGTTTTGCCAAGTCGCGACTTTGCCGTACCACTCAACGGGAATATCGAGCTGATACAGGTCCGTTGCCTTATGTCGAGCATCGGCGTCGCGGGCGGACTGTGCCTCGCTTGCGCTTACGGCGTTGGCGGCGGCATCACGGCGCGTAATTGCCGCCTGCTGGAGTATCTTTGCCGCGGCGGCAGAGCTCGCGCCGCCTTCCTCGGCATACTTGGCGGCGGCATCGATCTGGTCGTCAGTCACCGTGTCGGCCGAAGGCACCTTGAGCTTAAAGGTGGCCTGGGAACTCAAATCCTGCCCATCGCTCTTGACCGTAACTTGGGCCTTGGTGGTCGGGACGGTGTAGATGGTGCCGTCCGCCGCGATGGGGGAGGCGGCGATGGAGAACGTGTAATCGCCGGGCAGCAGCTTGATGCCGCGACCGTGCTCGTCAACGTAGAGCGTTTCGCTCACAGAAGAGCCGTCGGAGTCCTGGCCACTCACCTGCACGGGAATCTTGGAGCCAGTTGAGCAGTCGAGGCCCGCGGCATGCACGCCAATTTGCACCGACATCATCGTGTGCGCACTGGCGGCGACAGCGGTAGCCTGCTCTTGCTGATATCCGTTCCAGGCAGCATAGCCTGCGCCGCCGGCGACGAGCGCGACGGCCACAACGCCGGCGACCATCAGGTTGCGTCGCTTGGGCGACATCTTGCGGTGACGGGCCTCGGCCTCATGTGCCGAGGGAACGGACGGCAGGGGAATATCGCCCATGGCGATGGTCTCGTCCACGGCAGGCGCGGAGCCCAGGCCGGGAAGCTTGCGGGTCAGCGAATCTTCGGCCGGTAAGCTGTCGAGCAAGATGGTTTCCTCGCTCGTGTCGGATTCGGGCTGGTCGTCGGCCTCGCATTCGGATTCCTCGCGCTCCGTCTCGTCTTCGGTGGGCGCGGCGCCATCGGCTTTTGCATCCCGATCATCGGGCTGCGCCTCGATTTCCGGCTCATCCTGCACATCAACGCTCGAATCGTCAAACGCAATCTCGGCCAGCGCGATCTGGTCTAGGCTCTCCAGGGCCTCGGCACACGCTTCTGCATCCTGGGCCGCGTCCTCTTGGCCCATCGTCTCATCTTTCATATATCCCCCAAGCTCAATATCGGGACAACAATGTACCCAAAATTGGGGTCACATAGAGCTGTCGGGCGGTTGGAAATCTGATTTTATCTGTGAGAGAGGTTTTGCATATGTGCGTGAATGCGCGCAACAACAAAATGCCCCGGAAAGCGGGCGAATCGCTTTCCGGGGCTGCGCATGACGCGCGATTGCGGCGTCGGCTAAGTTTGCCTACATCCAAATGTGGACGGAATAAACGCGTTACTCGGCGTGTGCGTAATCAACCTTGGCGCGGCGAGCGGTGGCCTTCTCCCAATCGCTGGTGCCCTCAAAGACATCCTGCTTGTAGGGGTTGCGGCCGAGCTTCTTGGCGCGGTAGGCGATGTAGATGATCGCGGCGATGTTGGCGACCAGCGCGGCGATCGAGACCGCGGTAGCGGCGCCGGGGTCGAGCGTGGAGTGGGTCACAAAGATGGACTCCTCCTGGAAGTACGGGAACACCTGGGCAAACATGCACCAAATGGCCAGCGTAAAGGCGCGGTTCTGAATCCAGCCGCCCTTGTTCCAGATAAAGGCGGCGACGGTGGGCGCCAGCAGCAGCGCAAAGCCGCAGAACCAGGAGTGGGTGGGCAGGCAGTTGTAGGTGTAGCAGAAGTTCCAGATATCGTAGGCGATGATGTAGACCCAGGTCATATCGGGCCACAGCATGTCGGTCTGATCCTCGGAGGCGTAGACGCTCCACCAACCGGTCATACAGAAGATGTTGATGATACCGGCGATGCCGTTGAACACGTTGTTCCAGCCGGCCAGCTGCGTGGCACCTTCGGAGGTGACCCAGGTGGACTGGCCCAGGACAAAGAAGTGATAGGCGCTCTCAAAGTCGGACACGACGGCAATCATGATGTTGATGGCGACGATCACAAACGGCCATGCGCGGAACCAATGCGCCTTGCCGATCTTGCCCCACTGGTACTTAATGGCAATGAAGCCCCAGCAACCGGCCAGCGCCGCGTATACCTTGGCGTAGTGGAACCAGCTGTTCTGGTACACATGGGTGGGGTTGGTGAGCGCCCAATCGGCGCCTTGTGAGACGCCCACGGCGATGGCGACGCAGTAGATGGTCATGGCCAGCGGAGCCACGCCAAAGATGATGGCCGCGCCCAGCTTGGTGCGGCGGCCGACCTCGTTGAGCACGATCAGGCCAATAAAGACCATGGCCCAGCCGGCCCAGTGGATAAGGGTATCGCTACCCCAAACATCGAACAGCATGCTGCTCTCCTTTCACACGCCCGCGGCCCCTCTTCTGATCGCGGGCAGTTTGGCCAAATGTCGTCAGTCCTGGGGCTTGCGCTCCGGATACTTGGCGGTATAGCCCTCGATGTGGAGTGTCGAGGCGATGATTTCCTTGACTGTCTCGTCGGGCACATCGGGGTGCGTGCGGATATACATCAACAACCCCATGATGAGGGTGTAGAACGTTTCGTAGACATGGTCGATGCGCAGCTCGTGGTGGGCGACAAAATCCACCACGGTGGTGTCGCAGATATACTGCGCCACACGCTGGACCACGTTGTGCAAAAAGCCGCCGTAGAGCGCGCCGCTGTTGGAGGTCAGAGTGTGCGGCAGTTCGTGGCCGCTGACGACCAGGCGCTTAAAGAGCGGGGCGACGGTGTCGAGTGCGCCCTCGATATCACCGACGGTGCGGTTGGCATTCCACTGCTCGAGCTCGGAGATAAAACCGTCGATCGCCTCGTCCATGACGGCGGTGACAGCGGCGTCCATGTCGGCAAAGTAGTGGTAGAACAATGAGCGCGTGCAGCCGGCTCGCTTGGTCACGGCCGAGACGGATAGATGCGACAGGCCTAGCTCAGAGCTCACGGTGCGCACGGCGGCGAGGATCTCGCGACGGCGTTCGTCGCCCGTCAAGCGCTTTGCCGCGCTATCGGATGCGGGGACGGCATCGACCACAGAGGTATCTGCTGTGTTGTTGCTCATGTTTTGCCGCCTTTCATCCTCTTTTGCCTGACCGTTCGCCTAACAGTCTTGAATATTGTTGACGGTTCGTCAATACTATTTTTGACACAATGTCAACTAATGGCGGGTGAACGGCATGGGGCATGCCCGGCCTGCAAAAAAAGAGGGGCGCCGCGGTCTCGCCGGGCTGCGGCAAGAGAAGGGACAACCATGATTCTCAACGGACCGGGGATTAGCTATACCGAGCCCGATATCGGCGCGGAGTTTGTGCCGCAGCTGCCGGAGCATCCGCGCGAGGCAATCGTCAAGTTGTGCGAGCACTGCACCAACCGTCTACTGCATCGCGATGAGCTGCTGGGCTACGAGTACTGGTCGTTTGCCGAGGCCGCAACTGACGAGCAGGCCGAAGTGCTCTGCAAGATGAAGATGCGCCGTCCCTATACGCTGCCCGAGATGGTCAAGCTCACCGGCATGCCCGAAGCCGATATCGAGAAGATGCTCGACGACATGAGCTACACGGGTCTGCTCGAGTACAACTGGGAAAACCCCGAGCGCGCCAAGCAATGGGTGCTGCCCATGCTGGTGCCGGGTTCCGCCGAGTTCCTCAACATGCGCGTGAGCCAGCTCGAGGAGCACCCGGTCTATGCCAAGTTCTTTGAGCAGGCGTCCAAGGGACCGCTGTCCAAGGCCACGCCGATGGTGCCGCCCGGAGGCGCCGGCATCGGCATGCACGTCATTCCGGTCGAGAAGGCCATCGACGCCGCGAGCACCTCGGTGCCGATCGAGCATATCGAGCACTGGCTCGACAAATACGATGGCAAATATGCCGCTAGCACCTGCAGCTGCCGCGCGAGCCGTCGCGTGATGGGTGAGGGCTGCGCCGACGACCCCGCCGACTGGTGCATTGCCGTGGGCGATATGGCCGACTATGTGGTTGAGACCGACCGCGGCCATTACGTGACGCGCGACGAGGTCTACGACATCCTGCGCCAGGCCGAGGACAACGGCTTTGTGCACCAGATCACCAATATCGACGGCGAGAACAAGATCTTCGCTATCTGCAACTGCAACGTCAACGTGTGCTACGCCCTGCGCACCTCTCAGCTGTTCAACACGCCCAACCTGTCGCGCTCGGCCTATGTCGCCAAAGTCGAGAAGGACAAGTGCGTGGCCTGCGGTCGCTGCGTTGAGGTGTGTCCGGCCGGCGCCGCCAAGCTGGGCCAGAAGCTCTGCAGCAAAAAGGCGGGCGGACAGGTGCCCGAATATCCGCGCCAGGAGCTGCCCGATGCCACCAAGTGGGACCACACCAAGTGGTCGCCCAACTACCGCAACGACAACCGCATCGAGACGCATGAGTCCGGCACCGCTCCCTGCAAGACGGCCTGCCCCGCGCACGTTGCCGTTCAGGGCTATTTGAAGCTCGCGGCTCAGGGTCGCTATGACGAGGCCCTAGCACTCATTAAGCGCGAGAACCCGCTGCCCGCTATCTGCGGCCGTGTGTGCAACCGCCGCTGTGAGGATGCCTGCACCCGCGGCCGTGTGGACGCCGCCGTGGCTATTGACGAGGTCAAGAAGTTCATCGCCCAGCGCGATCTGGATGCAGCGACCCGCTATGTCCCACCTGTGGTGACGCCGACACGCGCCGGCGGCTTTGATCAGAAGATCGCCATCATCGGTGCCGGTCCGGCCGGCCTGTCCTGCGCTTTCTACCTGGCCGAGAAGGGCTACAAACCTGTCGTGTTCGAGAAGAACGAGCGCCCGGGCGGCATGCTCACCTACGGCATTCCCAGCTTTAAGCTGCAGAAGGATGTTATCGAGGCCGAGGTCGAGATCATTCGCCTGATGGGTGCCGAGTTCCGCTATGGCGTGGAGGTCGGTCGCGATGTGACGCTCGACGAGCTGCGCGCGCAGGGCTTTAAGGCCTTCTACGTTGCCATTGGCTGCCAGGGCGGCCGCCTTGCCGGCATTCCGGGCGAGGATGCCGAGGACGTGACCGTGGCCGTCGACTTCCTTCGCGAGGTTAACAGCGGCAAGATCGATACCCTGTCCGGCCGCACCATTGTGGTGGGCGGCGGCAACGTGGCCATCGACGTTGCCCGCAACGCCTGCCGTCTGGGCTCTGAGCACGTTGAGATGTTCTGCCTGGAGAGCGAGGCCCAGATGCCCGCCAGCGAGGAGGAGCGTCGCGAGGCCGTTGAGGACGGCGCTCACATCAGCTGCGGCTGGGGCCCCAAGGAGATTCACCTGGACGAGGCCGGTCGCGTATGTGGCATTACCTTTAAGCGCTGCACGCGTGTCTTTGACGACGAGGGCCGTTTTGCGCCCGAGTACGACGAGAACGATCTGTGCCGTGTCGATGCCGACCGCGTGGTCATGTCAATTGGCCAGTCCATCATGTGGGGCGACCTGCTAGCTGGCTCCAAGGTGGAGCTTGGCCGCGGCCAGGGTGCCCTTGCCGATCCCCAGACCTACCAGACCGCCGAACCCGACATCTTTGTGGGCGGTGACGTCTACACCGGTCCGAGCTTTGCCATCGACGCTATCGCCGCCGGCCGCGAGGCCGCGGTGTCCATCCATCGCTTTGTGCAGCCGGGCTCCACGCTCACCATCGGCCGCAACCAGCGCCGCTACACCGCGCTCGATCGCGACGACGTTGTGCTCGAGGGCTACGACAACGCGAGCCGCGAGGTTGCGCATGTGGACCGCGAACGCGAGAAGGCTGCGCCGTTTAGCGAGTATGTTGAGACCTTTACCGAGGAGCAGGTGCGCGCCGAGACCGCCCGCTGCCTGGGCTGCGGCGCCTCGATCGTCGACCCCAACAAGTGCATTGGCTGCGGCCTGTGCACCACCAAGTGCGCGTTTGACGCCATCCATCTGGATCGCGATCGCCCCGAGTGCTCCACGATGGTCAAATACGAGCAAAAGCTCCCGAGCCTTGGCAAGTATGCTTTAAAGCGTGCAATCAAAATCAAGTTCGGTCGTAAATAGGTAACCATGGCGGGTAAGGGGACGGCGCAGACTAGACTTCGCCGTCCCCTTGCTTTGAGTTTGCATCGCATCAACCGTTGTTGAAAGGTTTCTACCTTGCATGAATTGGGAATCGTCTATCACATTATTCGCGATGTCGAGAATGTGGCGCGCGCCAATGGCGTGCGTTGCGTCTCGAGCGTGACGTTGCTACTGGGAGAGGTCTCGGGCGTCGTTCCCGACTTGCTGCTCGACGCTTGGCGCTGGGCAGCAGATAAAAAGCCTATCGCGCAGGGCGCGGAGCTTATCGTGGAGCCCGTCGAGGCTGTGACACATTGCGAGGCGTGCGGCTGCGACTACGCGACGGTCGAGCACGGCAAGACCTGTCCCCAGTGCGGTAGCGGCGAGACCTATTTGCTGCAGGGTCAAGAGGTCATGATCAAACAGATCGAGACCCCCGACGAGGACCCGGCAGACGCTGCTCCTGACGGCCTCTCCGACGCCCCCGATGCCGTCGACGCCGCCAACCCTCTCCATATCGCCTAACATCCAATGACTACATGGGCTAGAGTTCTAAACATATTTGCTTCGGTTAGTCAAGTCATGTCTGTTTAAACAAAATGGTGGCACGCAGACGCATTGGGATCCACCTAAAAGAGGTCTTAACGAACAGTGCACCTTTATATGTCTTTGAAAGCAATCAGCAAATCACGTTTTAGCAGGCAATAAGCTGTAAACCGGCAACGTAATCAATTTGTAACAAACTTAGACGTTTAAACAAATAATGCAACCATTTGCAGTTTCTCGCATAATTCCATAAACCAAACAGCTATACTTCATTCATGTCGTGTAGGAAATACGTAGACAAAAAGGAGGTTATGTGATGGTAAGTATTGTTCTTGCTAGCCATGGGGACTTGGCAGCTGGAATCAAGCAGACGGGCTCGATGGTCTTTGGCGATCAGCCGTCTGTTGCCGTGGTCTCGCTCGAGCCGAGCATGGGCCCCGACGACTTCCGTGCCAAGGTCGAGGAAGCAATCGCTTCCTTCGAGGACCAGGAGCAGGTGCTCTTCCTCGTTGATCTGTGGGGCGGCACGCCGTTCAACCAGATCAGCGGGCTCATCGAGGGCCACGATTCCTGGGCTATCGTCACCGGTGTCAACCTGCCTATGCTCATCGAGGCATATTCGCAGCGCTTTGACGCAAAGAACACTGCACATGCGATCGCAAAACATCTCGTGACTGAGGCTAAGGCTGGCGTGCGCGTCAAGCCCGAGTCTCTGGAGCCCGAGGAGAAGAGGCCGGCTGCGGCCGCCGCTGCTCCTGCAGGCGCCATCCCTCCGGGAACGGTTATCGGCGACGGGCACATCAAGATCGCCCACGTCCGTATCGACACCCGTCTGCTTCATGGCCAGGTGGCAACCACGTGGACCAAGCAGATCAACCCCAACCGCATCATCGTGGTTTCCGACGGCGTTGCTCACGACGAGCTCCGCAAGACCATGATCGAGCAGGCTGCCCCTCCGGGAGTCCATGCCAACGTCGTGCCCATCAAGAAGATGGCCGAGGTCGTCAAGGACACGCGCTTTGGTGACACCAAGGCCATGCTGCTCTTTGAGAACCCGCAGGATCTGCTCAAGGCCATCGAGGCCGGTGTCGACATCAAGGAAGTCAACATCGGTTCCATGGCTCACTCCAAGGGCAAGGTCGTCGTCACCAACGCCGTCGCTATGGGCGATGATGACGTTAAGACTCTCGAGGCCCTCAAGGCCAAGGGCGTCAAGTTCGAGGTCCGCAAGGTTCCTTCGGATTCCTCCGAGGATCTCGACGCCATGTTGAAGAAAGCTAAGGCCGAACTGGCCGCTCAAGCATAGTAAAGGAGGGTCCGATACATGTCTGCAATCACTATTCTGCTTGTTGCGATTGTCGCGTTGCTTGCCGGTATGGAAGGCATTCTGGATGAGTTCCAGTTCCATCAGCCGCTCGTGGCATGCACGCTTATCGGTCTCGTAACCGGTCACCTTCAGGAGGGCATCCTCCTGGGCGGTTCGCTCCAGATGATGGCCCTTGGCTGGGCTAACGTCGGCGCCGCTGTCGCGCCTGACGCCGCTCTGGCCTCGGTCGCTTCTTCGATCATCATGGTGCTCGCCCTCAACGGTGGCGCCACCGATTCGGCCAAGGCCGTTACCACCGCTATCGCCGTCGCCGTCCCACTGTCGGTCGCTGGTCTGTTCCTGACCATGATCTGCCGTACCATTGCTACCGCTATCGCTCACGCCATGGACGGTTGCGCCGAGAAGGGCGACTTCTCCGGCATCGAGCGCTGGCAGTATGCTGCCATCCTCATGCAGGGCCTTCGTATCGCCATCCCGGCAGTGCTTCTGTGCGTCATCCCGGCCGAGGCCGTTACCAACGCGCTTAACGCTATGCCCGACTGGCTGTCCGGCGGCATGGCTGTCGGCGGCGGCATGGTCGCTTCCGTCGGTTACGCCATGGTCATCAACATGATGGCCACCAAGGAGACCTGGCCGTTCTTCGTCCTCGGCTTTGTCCTTGCTGCCATCCCTCAGCTCACGCTGATAGCCCTTGGTCTCATCGGCATCTCCCTTGCCCTCATCTACCTTGGCCTTAAGGATCTGGCCAAGCAGGGTGGCGGCATGGGCGGTGGCTCCGGCGACCCGCTCGGCGACATTCTGAACGATTACGAGTAGGAGGGGAGTGATACATATGGCAGAGAACAAGATTCAGCTCACCAAGGCTGACCGCAAGAAGGTTTGCTTCCGTCATCAGTTCCTTCAGGGCTCGTGGAACTACGAGCGCATGCAGAACGGCGGCTGGTGCTTCGCAATGATCCCTGCGATCAAGAAGCTCTACACCAGCAAGGATGACCAGATTGCCGCTCTTAAGCGCCACCTGGAGTTCTATAACACCCACCCCTATGTTTCCGCCCCCGTCATTGGCGTTACCCTCGCCCTCGAGGAGGAGCGCGCCAACGGTGCTCCGATCGATGATGTCGCCATCCAGGGCGTCAAGGTCGGTATGATGGGCCCGCTCGCCGGCGTCGGTGACCCCGTCTTCTGGTTCACCCTTCGCCCGATTCTGGGCGCTCTGGGCGCTTCCCTGGCCATGTCCGGCAGCATCGTCGGTCCGCTGCTGTTCTTCTTCGCGTGGAACATCATCCGTTACGCTTTCCTGTGGTACACGCAGGAGTTTGGCTACAAGGTCGGCTCCTCCATCGCCAAGGACCTCTCCGGTGGTCTGATGGGCAAGGTCACCGAGGGCGCTTCCATCCTGGGTATGTTCATCATCGGCGCCCTGGTCGAGCGCTGGGTGTCCATTTCCTTCACCCCGATCGTCTCCACGGTCAAGCAGTCTGCTGGCGCCTTTATCGACTGGGCTAGCCTGCCCTCCGGTTCCGAGGGTATCAAGGAAGCGCTGACGATGTACAACTCCGTCGGTGCTACCGCCCTTGATCAGATGAAGGTCACCACGCTCCAGGGTAACCTCGATCAGCTCATCCCCGGCCTTGCCGCCGTGTGCCTGACCCTGCTGGTCTGCAAGCTCCTCAAGAAGAAGGTTAGCCCGATCGTCATCATCCTGGCTCTCTTCGCCGTCGGCATCATCGGTCGCTTCTGCGGCTTCATGTAAGCACGCTTCGGCTTAAGACCGAGAGTTGCTAGGTAAGGGCTTTTGAGCCATTGAAACGGACCGCACCCGGTGGGTACACTGGATGCGGTCCGATTGTTTTTATTGGAGGGCGAGGCGCGTATGGCGCAATCTCAGAACAGCAAGGTCGATCTGGCAACGCCGGCAACCTGCCTGATGGGGCTTACCAGCCACGGTAACGTGATGGTGGGCAATAAGGCGTTCGAGTACTATAACGAGCGCAATCCCGAGGATTATATTCAAATCCCGTGGGACGAGGTCGACTATATTGCCGCCGAGGTTTTGCGCGGCACCAAGAAGATTACGCGTTTTGCCATCTTCACCAAGGACAACGGTCACTTTACGTTTTCGACGCGCGACGACAAAGAGACGCTTCGTGCGGTCCGCAAGTACGTCGACGAGGATAAGCTCGTGCGTTCGCCCGACTTTATCGATGTGACGGCCAAGGGCGCCAAGAGCATCCCCTCCGTCATCAAAAACCTCTTCCACAAAGGCAACTAGCTCCTCATAAGTTGCGGTGAAATAGTTCCTAAATACGGCTTTAGATGCTTCAGACAGGAACTATTCCACCGCAACTTCGAAGTCTAGTCATGCGACGTATTGCGATGCAGTAAATCTGCTACACTAGTACAACATGCCTCCGTAGCTCAGGGGATAGAGCACCGCTCTCCTAAAGCGGGTGTCGACGGTTCGAATCCGCCCGGGGGCACCAGAGAAATAGCAGGTCAGACGGTATAAATCGTCTGACCTGTTTCTGTATGGATAGGGGTAAAACCCGCCTGAGGGGTGAAAAAGGGGTGAAAGTTCATTCTATGGGGAAAACATCGCGACTTCATATTTCACCCCAGAGTTTCACCCTCAGGGCCGGTTTTCAACCCTTCCCACAGCCTACGGGCTGGATGTGGGACCCTCCGGCTATGGAAAGCGTTGAAAACCTAGGCTGTCGTTGCCGTAGGGCAAGCCAGTTTCCGGCAGCCCTTTGATACCTTTTGATTGCTATTGAAGCCCTGTTGGACATTAGATGACGTTGGAAGTCTGTCCTTTCGTTCTAATTCGATTTGTGCTCTGTCTTATTTGACAAAGAGGTCAGAGTTGAAGAACTCTTTCAGGGAAACGCCGAGCCCTTGTGCAATCCGGTCGATATTTTCAATTGATATGTTCCGCTTGCCGGTTTCGACCTCAGCGAAGTATGTTCGGGACATTTCGATAGAGTACGCAATAGTTTCCGGGCTATAGCCGAGTTCGTTTCTCAACTCTTTTATTCTCAGCCCGACCCTCATCTTTATATCTAACTGAGTCATTGGCACCTCCTAATAGGTTGTGCCAATGATTCGTTTCGGTCCTATATGAGTCACACCTATATAAGTGACAATTTGGAATACAATGCCGCTAAGTTAGACCTCTGATAATTGAACTGGAGTTTGCCGATGGATGAGTACGGCTCTCGGGAAATTAAACGATCGGATTCGACGAAGGAGGAGAATGCTAAGAAGCCGCTCGTGCTCTTCGGGCGCGAGTTCTCCCGTAAGCAGGTCTGCGCGGCTGGTGCGGGAATCCTCTGTGCGGCGCTTCTCATCGGCGGCGGTGGATATGCCATCACACATGCGGATTGGACGGGCAAAGCGAACGCCCCTGCGGTGTCCCAGTCGAAGGACGATGAGGAGCAGGACATGGTGCTTTCCCTTGAGGTGAAGGCTGACGGCTGGGATGCGGACACCTCCACGCCCGTCATCGCCCATATCGAGGATGAGGACGGGGAAGTAGACTTCTACACCGCCATCGCCGCGAACAAGCAGGTGACCGTGAAGGTCGGTGAGTCCGGTACCTATACCGTCACATTCATCTCACCGGTGAACGCCGACGGCTCCATCTATAAGGTGCCATCGAAGAAGGTTACCGCCGGGAAGGCCGATAAGAAGACGGCCAGCACGGGTGTGACTTTCAACAAGGTGGATGCGGATAAGGTGACGAAGGATGACCTGACCGCCATTGTCAAGGACGTTGCGGAAGCCGTGAAGAAGGGCGATTCCACCCTGACCGGGGACAAGGGCGCTGAGGTCGTGAAGAAGTTCGAGGACAACATCAAGAAGAACCCGAACGCCGATACCGATGCCGTCGAGAAGGAGACCGAGAA